>CAZACF010000043.1:0-14087 GCA_964483565.1 uncultured Syntrophomonas sp.
TATCCCTTATTGCTACGGAGGCAACAAAGAACGGATCCACATTTCTCAGGTCACCTATGTGGTGGAAGGTGATAATCCGCCTTTATTTGAGCTGCCTGCTATAGAACCCACGGATGTGGATCAAAAAATAGCCGCTCATGTCATGGAGCATTTGCGGGACGAACAGTGCATCCAACTGGGTATAGGCGCCATGCCCAATTTGCTGGGTAAAATGATCGCTCAATCCGACCTGAAAGATTTGAGCGGCTGGACGGAAATGCTGGTAGATGCTTACAAGGATATGTTGGAATCCGGCCGAATGACCGGTGTCAAGAAAATCTTCGATCAAGGCAAGATCAACTATACCTTTGCACTGGGCGGCAAGGATCTCTACGACTGGATGGACCACAACCCGTCCATTGCTTCCTGCAGTGTTGATTATGTCAATCACCCTATGCAAATGGCACAAATAGACAATCTGGTCTCCATCAATCAGGCTTTGCAGATCGATATTTACGGCCAGGTCAATGCGGAAAGTTCAGGCTTCAAGCAGATATCCGGCAACGGCGGAATGTCAGACTTTGTACTCGGTGCCTACTGGTCCAAGGGCGGCCGCAGCTTTATTTGTCTGCCCTCCACCCATACCAAGAAAGATGGCACCGTCATCTCCCGCATTGTTCCCAATTTTGAGATCGGTTCCATCACCACCCTGTCCCGTCAATATATCAATTTCGTGGTCACTGAATATGGTGCAGTCAGCCTCAAAACCTGTCCTACCTGGCAACGCGCGGAAAAATTGATCTCCATTGCTCATCCCGATTTCCGTGACGAGCTGATCAAGGCGGCCGAGGAACGCAAAATCTGGCGGCGCACCAATAAAATTTAATAATTCACCGGCTGTGATCTCCATGATGTTAAATTCCCGTTATAATATTATTGATTCTATATTGCAGGACGAGGGGTTGGCTCACAGGCGATCACTGCCACAGCCGTGACCTTTCCAATCACGCTAATTTTCATGGTATTTTGGTGTTTAGCGGGTTGGAGCAACATCGCTGATCTCATGCGGCAGCTGCTGGTCTCTTGTTGATACTGTCGTACTCTTTGGGCATTGAAGAAGCTGTCTGCAACCATAACCGCCTTCTTTTTCTTCCGGGAAAAGGAACATAACAGGAACCGGAATTGCCGAAAGTCTTGGCCCGGCTTAACCTGTAAAGGAGCAAAGTGATGAGCGAAGCGCAGATAACAATCCATTATTTTAGTGGTACCGGTAATGCCTTGTGCGCAAGCCGCTGGGTCGCAGAAAATGCCAAAAAAGCCGGTATGGAAGCAAAAGTTCGGTCTATCGATCGTTTTGACCGCCAACGCCTTGCCCGACCGTCTGCAGACACATTGCTGGGATTTGCCTACCCCACCCATGGCTTCAATACTCCCTGGTATATGCTGAAATTTATCCTCGGCTTTCCCCGTGGACGCAACCCGGTCTTCCTGCTCAATACTCGTGCCGGCATGAAACTCTGGGGCTGGTATACCCCTGGCCTGTCCGGAATCGCCCTGTTGCTGCCCATGCTGATCCTGGTTCTCAAAGGCTATTCCATACGCGGCGTATTGCCCCTGGATATGCCATCCAACTGGATTTCCCTGCATCCCGGCCTGTATCCTCATACAGTTCAATCTATTGTCAGTCATTGTCGCGGTATCGTTGATCGCTTCAGCGATGAATTGCTGGCTCAAAAGCGAAGCTACCCGCTGATTTTCTTCCTGTTGCTTCCCCTGGATCTGGCCATCCTGCCCATCGGTCTGGCCTACTTCGCCATCGGACGCTTCTTTTTGGCCAAGACCTTCTTTGCCTCCAAGCGCTGTAACGGATGCGGGATCTGTGCTGAACACTGCCCGGTCGGTGCTGTCAAAATGATTGATGACCGCCCTTACTGGAGCTTTTATTGCGAAAGCTGTATGCGTTGTATGAATATCTGTCCCCTGCAGGCCATAGAGACCTCTCATTCCCTGGCGGCCATGATCATCGCCTTGACGAGCTCGATCCCGGTCAGTATTTACTTACAGCGATTCTTATCCGGCTGGGGTGTAAAAATTACCAGCGCAGCTTTTTATACCATCGAAAAAATCCTCTTCTGGCTCTTCTCCTTGGCGCTCATTTACGCAGTATATGTGGTATTCTTTGCTTTACTGCGCAATCCATGGGTTAACAGGTTCTTCGTTTATACCTCCCTGACTTATTATTGGGCGCGTTACAAAGCTCCCGGAATTGGCATAAAGGATTTTAAATATAACAAATATGACTCTTAGCTGAGACCTTTTCGCCTCAACCCTTATACTCCGCCAGCGGCGATCAAATCTGCCAAAACCGGACCCAAACCCAAAATGAAGAGTAAGTTTGACCATTAAACGAAAAAACTATCCCTTTTATTCAAGAGGGAATGTTACTTGCCAATCACCTTGTGTTAAAGAGTTGCAAGTCCAGAAATGACTGTAGAGTGTGTAGTTATTGATTTCATTCGGTGAAACATTAAAAATATACTCCTCATAGCTTCCGCTCCGTTCTGAATCCCAAAAAGAAACTGAGGCTTCGCTGCTAATTTCGTCACCGTCAGCGTTCACTAAATAGAAATAACCGTGATTGTCAGTTTCAAGGATATTCTCATAATATGCCTGAATGTGGAGCTTCCCATCAATAAAGCCAATACCTGTAACAGTGACACCGTCAACAGGAGAAAAAGAATCTTCGGAAATTGCTCTTAAATAGTGAGTGTAGTCCGGCTCTTGGCTGATATTGCCACTAAAACTCCAACCTCTCATATTCACATCGGTCTGCGTCTGCGGAGCGATGTTTGCTATACTTAAATCAATCTGCGGGATTTTATCATGGTATTCCTGCTTATTGCTAAGAAATTTATCAACTGTAAACGTGATTTTCTCTCCGCCGATTTCTTTTTGCCCCCATTGTGTAATGCTAATCAAAAAAGTTGCTGTCTTGGTTTCTTCATCATAGCTTATCCTCTCACAGGTTGCGCTGCTGGAAAAAGGGCGATTGATACGATAACTGTCAAATAGGTCGGTAGTTCCGTCAATCCGCTTATCGGTCATGTCTTGCATAGAAATGTATATTTCGGCTTTCTCACCTTTGATATAGGCTGATATGACTTCCATTTTAATACCTTCATCTTCGCAGGACATTCTTACCGGCTTGAGTTCCTGTGCAATTTTGGGAGATAATGTATACAGGATTTCATACGCTGCTTGCACATTTGCGGCCGCAAGTGCAGGTACAGCAAGAGAAAAACATAACGCAACAGAAACAACCAACGCCACTATTTTTTTGACAGGGAACCGTTTGGTTGCAAAAAATATTTTTTGCGCCGAATAGCTATCCGCTTCTTGAATATGCCGTGGGTTGATGTTCCCGACGGCATCGGAAATATCTTCACGTTTCATATTTTAAAAACCTGCCTCTCGTAAATAATTTTGTAATTTTTCCCGAGTACGGAAAAGACGGACAGCAACATTGTTACTACTCATCTGAAACCTTGCCGTAATATCAGGTATGGAATCAGCATACCAATAGCGACGCACAAACATCATGCGGTTCTCTTTATCCAAAGTATCAAGGAAGCTATCTAATAGAAGCGTTAAATTCTTTGCAGCTAATTCATTCTCTACATTTGATGACGATGCAAGGCATTCTTCCAACTCATCCAATGCAACATCATAAAAACTATTTCGCTTAATGGAAGTGTTCGCATGATATTTTTTTATAGAGAGGTTGCGGACAATACGGCAAATATATGCCAGCAAAGGATTTGGTTTTTGAGGCGGAATCGTATTCCATGCTCCTAAAAAGGCATCGTTGACACATTCTTCTGCGTCAAGATCGTTGTTCAAAATATTTCTGGCAACTTTCCTGCAAACTGGTCCATATTTTTTTGATAATTCCATGATTGCCTGCTCCGAGCGTTCATAGAACAAATCAATGATTTCACTATCGAGCAATATCACATCACCTTCATTTCTGCCTCACCAATGTACTACAGATTTAAAGATAAATATTACATCAAATGCAAATAATTTATTCTATCCACGTAGCAATCATGTCGGACGCAATAATATGCAACAAATATAGGGACACAGCGGGGCGGTTGGAAACGCCCTTTGCTGTGTCCCTTGCTTAAGCCTGGTAGTTGTCTATTCAATAATCAGGAATTAATACTCGATGAACTTCTCTCCCGGTACACCACAGATGCTGCATTTTTCGGGCCGGTATTTCTCAATATTACCGCAGACCGGGCAGAGATAGTAGAAAACTTCTTCTGTCTGGTCAAGGTTCTCTATGGCTTCCTGATAAAGTCTGGCATGGACCTCTTCCGCTTTCATGGCAAAGGTAAAGATCATGGCGGCCGCTTTGTTTCCCTCAGCTTCAGCATCCTTGATAAAAGGCGGATACATTGACTGATACTCATAGGTTTCTCCGGCTACCGCATCCTTAAGATTATCAGCGGTTGAACGGACTTTTCCGGCGACCTCAAATTCTTTTAAGGCATGTAGGGTTTCAGCATCAGAGGCAGCTCTAAACAATTTGGCTGCGTTCAATTTTCCCTCTTTCTCAGCTGCCCTGGCGTAGGCCGTATACTTTCTGTTGGCTTGGGATTCTCCGGCAAATGCCTCCATCAGATTGACCTGGGTTTTGCTTTCACTCATTTTGTTGCCCTCCTTATTTTTATTAAAAATTTCTAATAATTTCCTCACAATCTCTTTCGGAAAACCTTCTGCTTGTTCTTTATCCTGAAGTGATTGGAGAAAATCTAGCGCGTTTTGGCTTTGGGGAATATTCACCCGGTTCCTTAATCTATATTTCCATGGCATCTTGGACAGATACCCTTAAAATAAATATTTCTATCGCTAATGTGAAAATTCGCTAATTCTTGGGGGCTTATATTATCCATCTCCATATGGAAATCATATATTGTTCCACAGGATTTGCATTTGAAATGTCCGTGGTTTCTCAATTCAATGTCGTATCTGGTTTCCGTACCTTCGATCGTGATCACTCTTACTAAACCTGCATCCTCTAAAACCCGCAAGGTATTGTATACGGTTGTTTTTGATAAGGTAGACATTTCTTTATGAAGGTCAGTAAAAATCTGATCTACGGTTGGATGACAATGGTTTTGAGTGAGGTACTCCAAAACCTTAAGTCTTTGATGAGATAGATGGATGTTTTTAATTTTTAGTTCTTGCTTTAAGTCTTCAAATAATGTTTTCATCCACTCACCACCAAATTATTTATAATAATTGCAAATTTGTAATGATTACATATTGATTATATTTGTTAAAATATAAAATTGCAATAGTAGTTTGGACTAAAAACAATTTACTTTTGAACGCTTGAGTTACGGTCTCGCTATCTCAGATTATTCTGCATTTTGCCCAATTCGATGACTAGCCAGCTATAATGCAAAACCTATAATGCTTTTCTCTTGACGTGTATTAATACGCATAGTACACTTAATACACTAAATCTCTTAAAGGGGGTGATTGCTATTATCATTATTGATCCGAAAAACCCTCAGCCAATTTTCGAGCAGGTGAAAGAAGGGTTAAAGAATCTCATTATCCGCGGCGTATTAAAACCAGATGAAAAAATTCCCTCGGTGCGAGACATGGCTCAACTTCTGGCTATTAATCCCAATACCATTCAAAGGGCTTATCGCGAGTTGGAGGGAGAAGGTTATGTATACCAGGTGATCGGTAAAGGTACCTTTGTGGCGGCCGCAGTTATCGGTCAAAACCAGCCAAAAATTGAAGCTCTGATGAAGGAGGTTCTAAAATTGTACCGGGAACTGATTTATCTGGGTATAACCAAAGAGGAAATCCAGTCTCATCTGGATAAACTGTGATTTTATTGGAAGGGGAGGTTGAATCGGTTTATGATTGAAGTTCAAGGTCTGTGCAAAACCTTTGATGGTTTTGCGGCATTAAATAACGTCACTATTAATGTACCTAAAGGGTCGATATATGGAGTCGTCGGACCCAACGGCTCGGGCAAAACCACCTTAATCAAACATATGGTGGGAATACTGATTCCTGACCAGGGTACAATCAGAATTGAAAATGAGACTGTCTACGATAATCCTGGCGTTAAAAAGCGCATCGCTTATATCCCTGACGATATCTACTTTTTCCCCCAGGATAATCTCGACGATATGGTCAATTTTTATCGCCGGGTCTACCCGGAGTTCAACCTGGAACGCTGGCAGAAGCTTTTGCCAATCTTTTCCCTGGATAATAAAAGAGCACTGCGGCGTTTCTCCCGGGGTATGAAAAAACACGCTGCGTTTATGCTCACGCTGAGCATGATGCCGGATGTATTTGTTTTGGATGAACCCATGGATGGCCTGGATCCGGTTGCCCGGCGCAAAGTGTGGAACCTGCTGTTTCAAGATGTAGCGGAACGTCAGACCACCGTGTTTGTTTCTTCACACAATTTACGTGAATTGGAAGATGTCTGTGATCATGTTGGCATTCTTCACCGGGGCCAGGTCGTTCTGGAACGCGGCCTGGATGAACTGCAGAATAACATCTTCAAGCTGCAGATGGGATTTCACGGTGACCCGCCTGATTTCAGCAGGCTGAATGTTCTGGCTGACAATCGGGTAGGCAGTGTGGTACAACTGGTGGTGCGCGGCGAAAAAGAACCGATTTTGCAGCAAGCGGAGGCTCTTCAGCCGTTGATGCTGGATGTTCTGCCACTGTCTTTGGAAGAAATATTTATTTATGAGTTGGGAGGGTTAGATTATGAAATCAGCACGGCCATCATTTAGTAAAGCCCTCTTTCATAAAAATTTACTGCGCTTCTGGCCGATTCTAGCAGCTTACATAATTGTGATGTCGCTGTTTGGTTATAGTATAGCCAATTCTATTCCGGATAATATGGCCTTGCAACCCGACTTTTTTACCAACCTCGTCTATCGAAGCTCGCAAGGTCTGGTTCTATTGATTGCTCTGTTCAGCATTGTGTCGGCGGCTGCGGTTTTTGCCTTTATGCATAATCCCCGCTCGACGGCTATGATCAATGCGCTGCCCTTGGATCGTAAAACCGTATTTTTCAGCAATTATCTATCAGGCTTGTTTATGCTTATGGCCCCATTACTAATCTTGTTCCTCGGATTACTGGGCATGGGGTTAGGTTATACCCTGTTGGAGATAGGGCCTTTATTGACGTGGTTGGCTATCATTATTGTCCTTACTCTTTTGCTATATTCACTAGCCGTCATCATGGGTTTAATAACCGGTAATATCATTGCTCATATCGTTTTTTATGGCATTGCCAACTGCTTGCTGTTGGGGCTGGAAATCCTGGTGAAAGGCAATTTAGGGAAGTTTTTATATGGCTATAGCTTCAATACCTTCAACGCTGGTTATATTTTTGATGTAGCAACCCCCATCGTCTATGCCAGCAATCTATCCAGTGCCAATCATTTGCAATGGGGAGTGTGGAGTGCTTATCTGCTGGCAGCCTTACTGCTGACCTGGCTGGCTTACCAGTTATATCGGCGTCGTAAAATGGAAAACGCCGGCGACGTTATTGCGATCCGACGGCTGAGCCCGGTGTTTAAGTATGGAGTCACGGTTTGCAGTAGTATAGCGTTCGGCACTTTCTTATTGGAAGTGTTTTCCCTGGAAACCAACTTTGGGATAGCAGTGATCCTCTACCTGCTGGCGGGAATGATCGGCTATTTTGTAGCCGAGATGCTGATGCAGAAAACCTTTCGGGTGTGGCAAAACTATCGGGGTTTCTTGGTATATGCCCTAATCTTTGTGTTAGCCGGCGTATCCGTTTACTATGACTGGTATGGCTACGCCTCCCGTTTGCCGGATGTTGAGCAGGTAGAGTCGGTCGCTTTTTCCAACAATGGCGTTAGTCATATTAACATGCAACTTCTGCAAGCCGACCGCAGCCGGGTGTATATGGAACAAATAATTAATTTACCCGTTTCATTGGCGCTCGCTTATGGAACTCCGCTGAGCCTGGAAAGAGATTCTAATTCTGATGCCTACAATTACCCGGTTATGGAAAACCTTACTCCGGCGGAGATGAAAAGCTTATGGGATATAACTCCGGGTATCTACTATAGCAATGCCAGTATAGAGACTATTTACAGTCTGCATAACTATATGGTTGATAATATGACGGATATTCGTAATGAGTACCGGCAACGTCGTCTGGAACAACGAACCAATTCAGAGAATGCAAGACATTATTCCATTAGTTTTGCTTATCGTCTGGACAGCGGCAAGATTCAATATTACAGTTTCCCGGTTCTACTGCCTGAAAATCCGGACGATGAGTTGGATCAGCAGTTGGTGCGTCAGTTAGCGCTTATAGCTGGCCGTCTGGAAGAGCGCAGTAAAAAGGCCGCAGCGGTTGATGTAGTGCCAGAGAACCTACGTTTCCTGGATATAAACTTTCACATGAATCGTTATGCTGAGATGGAAAAAAAGATGATTTCTGAAGGTATTAGTGACGTTTCTATACCAATGACAGAAGTACTGGGAAAAGAACCTTTGAAAATTAAACCCGAAGATAGAGCTGCCTTTATACGAACTGTTCAGACCGACTACCAGGAGATGTCAGATTATCAGATGTTTGATGCCGAATACCGAACCTGCGCCAGTGTTGACCTGCAGGTAGAGTATCCGCATCTGCCTTCTTATAATCGCTTCCGGGACCGCAGCTATCATTTTGAACTCAGCTCTTATCATCGTCATGTATTGGATTTTTTGCAGGAGCGTAATTACCTTGATACTGAAACGGTTGAATTCATAAGCAAATTTGCGGGATTACAGTTAAAAGATTAAGATAAGAAAATGGGTAAGTAGGTCTCCTCTGGAATAATGATTTGTTCTGCTTGAGATTGCCACGCCTTCAGCTGGCAGTGACACGCCAAAAAGTGTCATTGCCAGTGTGGCATGGTAATTAATCATCACCAAATATAATTTTCAAAATATTGGTTGCTTGCTGGTATAAGAGAAGAATTTCAAATCATCCTCAACCAAGTGTCCTATAATCAAATCATCAACGATAAAGGAGAAGAAGGCGGCAGGGGTGAGTTCACCATTCTCAAAAGATTTCTGCAGATGCCGGGCTTTTGCCACAAGACCCTGGTGGATGGAAGCATGTAGCTTATATTCAGGATATCCGCACAAAGCAATAATTCTCTCCTCGCATTCAAAATGGCTGACCATTTGAGAGAGTAATCGCTCCAGTCCCTCTATGAGCTCTTTTCGGGTGACTCCTTCCTGGGACGCATTGATCAATTGGTTGCCGGTTTGAATGATGGCCCGATGTTGCTGATCAATCTCTTCATTGCCACTTTCCCATTCATGTTGCCAAATCACATGCAGCGAGGTTAATAACGCTGATTCTTCACTGCCATCAGCGGCAACGACCAGGTTACGGCCTTGTTGTTTTGCCCTGTAAAGGGCTTCATCGGTTCGTCTGAACCAGTGTTTTAGGCTTTCCGATTTCAATCTCTCAGAAACGCCCACGCTGACAGTCTGCCTTCCCACCACTGCAAAACTATTGCTTTCAATGGCTGCACGCAATTTTTCCCCCGCGATGGCTGCCCCGGCCAGGGTAGTCCGCGGCATCAGCACCAGGAATTCCTCTCCGCCAAAGCGAAATAATATATCTGAATCACGCAATGTCCTCTCCGCGATTCGGGCAGTCTTTTTCAGTACTTCATCTCCAATCTGATGTCCGTATGTGTCATTGACTTTCTTGAAGTGATCCAAGTCAATCAGCAAAAAAGAAAGCGGTTCGTTGTAACGGTCTGAGCGTTCCATTACTTTGGGAACGGTTATATCATAGTAATACCGGTTATAAGTCCCGGTAAGCTCGTCTTTTGTGGCTAATATTTCCAGCTTCTCTTCGTACTGCTTCTTCTCGGTAACATCTCTTGCGGAAGCATAAATTAAATTGCCTACCCCTGGCAAACTGTTCCATTCTATATATTTATACGTACCATCCTGGCATCGACATCGATTGATGAAACTGGCAAAGTGTTCCTTTGCACCCAAGGCTGAAAGTGCATTAAGGGTGGTCTCAACATCGTCCGGATGTACAAACAACAGGAATTTTTTCCCCTCAATCTCTTCCGCTGTGTACCCCAGAACCTGTTCAAATCTTTTATTGATCTTGACAAACATTCCATCAAGATTGAGAACACAAAGCATGTCCAGGTTTACGTTCAGAAAACCTTGCATTTCGTTTTCCAGCAGGTATTCCTTGGAGGTATCTTTGATTGTAATAACAATTCCCGATACTTCCTGGTCATCGCTTATGAAGGGGGCAAAGGTGCCGGTAACATAAATGTCAGAATCATCTTTTCTGAGCAATCTGATTGGTTTAGTGACACTGATGCGCTCGCCTGTTTTCAGGATTCTATCTGTGATATCTGCATATTTTAAACTCATCTCATCGCCAGGCCGGAATAATTCCTCCATCTTCCCCCCCAGCACGGCTTCCTGGGAGAGTCCGGTTATGCTTTCTGCCATTTGGTTCAACAGAATAATACTGCCCTGGGCGTTGGTTACAAATATTCCTTCTGCCGCCGAGGAGATAGTGGTGCTGAGCAGTTCCTTTTGTTTGTTGCTGGCTTCATACAAAAGGCGGTACCGTTCTTCGCTTTGCCGATGTTGTTCCTTTTGTTGCCGCAGCTCGACCATGGGCCAAATGGTGTTCATCAATATTTTGAGGTCCAGCAGGTTTTTTTCGTTATAATCAGAGTCTTTGTTCGCTGCTCCGACGACGGCAACGATCTGGCCGTTGCTGAATACCGGAATTGAGATAAAGTTGTAAATTGGCAGATGGCCGGTAGGATAACCTTTCTTCATAGAATTTAGGCCCTGGTAATCATTGACGATAATTTCCTTCCTTTGTCTCACAGCTTCGCCCCACAAGCCGACTTTTGAAAGCTCATAAAGCTCATTGCGTTGCTGGATGAGGCATTCTGCCATGACCGCCTTGGAAAAGGAGTGTAATCTGAATTGTTGCTTGACCTCATCATACAGAAAAATATAGCCCAGTTTGCTTCCGGTCGAATAAATTAATTGTTCCAACGTCTGGTCAAGAAATTGGGGAATGTCCAGGTCGGTCCTATTTATTAGTTCGAGTTGTTTCTTTTGGACTGCCAAATTTTCCAATGATTCGGCTTGTTGCAGTTTTTCGTTTTGTAGTTGGGTTTCTAAATCAGTCAGGCGATTTTGTAAAACTTCTATTTCCCGCAACAGCGCCTGGTGATGTATATCGGTCATTTCTCTTCGCTCCTCCGCTTTGACGGATGTTTTTTCTTCTGGACTCTTTACATGTTCATTAACTGGCGGTAGCCAATCCGGTCATTAGCATAGAGCACAGCTTGTTCCGCGGTGGTGACGCTGTTCGACTATTCTGCTACCAATATACACTCTATCAACCAAACGCTGCAACCGGTGATAATCGATTGGATGCTATCGCTGATGCTCCTTATCGGCAACAGGAGATGAATAAATACTTTTTCGCCATGCGCTCTCACTTTCCTTCAAAAGAAAAACCAGATATGATATAACATATGGAATGAACACGCTAGAAATGAGGCGGAATTAATTGAACAACACTGTAAAGCGGGTGCTGGTGGAAAAGAAACCAGGATTTGACGTGGAGGCTCGCCATTTATATCACGATCTCAGGGAGAATCTGGGCATCACCCTGCTGGAAAGGGTCAGACTCATTAACCGTTATGATATTTCCAGTATTTCCGATGAAGCCTATGAACAAGCCAAAACCACCATTTTTTCAGAACCCAATGTTGACTTCGTCTATGATGAAACCATTGCTATAGAGACGGGCGTAAATTACTTTGCCATGGAGTATTTACCTGGCCAGTATGATCAACGGGCTGATTCTGCAGCCCAGTGCATCCAGATCTTGACCCAAGGTGAACCGCCGGATATTCTGTCTGCCAAGCTGATATTATTATACGGCCATCTTAGCGTTGACGATGTCCGCAAGATCAAAGACTACTGCATCAATGCCGTCGATTCGAGGGAGGCTTCCCTGGAAAAGCCTGTTTCACTAACAATGGAAACCATTATACCCCGTGATGTACCGGTTTTGGAGGGCTTTATTACCCTGGATGCATCTGAATTGCCTGCTTATCAACAAGCCCTGGGACTGGTCATGAGCCCCGCGGATTTTCTATTTTGTCAGACCTATTTCCGTGATCAGGAAAAACGCAACCCCACTCTGACAGAAATGAAGGTGATCGATACCTACTGGTCGGATCACTGTCGCCATACGACTTTTCTGACCTGCATCGACCAGGTTGCCATCGAAACAGCAACCGGATGGGGCCAACCGGTGCGGGAGGCTTTTGAGACTTATCAACAGGATCGCGATTTTGTGTACGGCTCCGAAGCCAGAGATATTTGTCTGATGGACATTGCCGTACTGGGCATGAAAAAACTGAAAAAACAAGGGAAACTGCCCGATCTGGATCTGTCAGAGGAAGTCAACGCCTGCAGTATTGTAGTGCAAGCCGATATCGATGGCCAAAAGGAAGACTGGCTGGTCATGTTTAAAAACGAAACCCACAATCACCCCACCGAGATTGAACCATTTGGCGGCGCTGCCACCTGTCTGGGGGGCGCTATTCGCGATCCTTTATCCGGCCGGGTTTATGTATATCAAGCCATGCGGGTCACCGGCAGCGGCGATCCCCGGGCCAGTATTGCCGATACCTTGCCGGGCAAGCTGCCCCAACGCAAAATCACCACCGGGGCCGCCGCCGGCTACAGTTCTTATGGCAATCAGATTGGCCTGGCCACCGGGCAGGTTGCTGAAATCTATGATGAAGACTTTATTGCCAAACGCATGGAAATCGGTGCGGTCATCGGCGCCGGACCGAAAAGCAAGGTCGTTCGGGCTACCCCGGCTCCCGGCGATGTGGTTATCCTCCTGGGTGGAAGAACCGGAAGGGATGGCTGCGGTGGAGCCACCGGTTCCTCAGTGGAGCATACCGAAGAATCGATTTATTCCAGTGGAGCCGAAGTCCAAAAGGGTAACGCCCCCACCGAAAGAAAAATCCAACGGTTGTTCCGTAACCCCGAAGCCAGCCGACTGATCAAAAAATGTAATGATTTTGGCGCCGGCGGTGTTTCAGTAGCCATTGGGGAATTGACCGATGGACTTATCATTCAGTTGGACGCTGTCCCCAAAAAATACGAAGGTTTGGACGGAACCGAGCTGGCCATTTCAGAATCCCAGGAAAGAATGGCAGTAGTGGTGGCCGAAGAGCATGCTGATCGATTTAGAGAACTGGCCGACGCAGAAAACCTGGAAGCCACCGAAGTGGCAGAGGTGACCGACGACAGACGGTTAAAGATGGTCTGGCGGGAGCAGACCATCGTGGACATCGCCCGCGACTTTTTGGATACCAATGGAGTAAAACAACATACGATAGTCCAGGTACCGGAACCAGATTCGGATAAAAACTACTTTAAAACCACATGTGCAAATTTACCTTCTGACCTTCACACAGCCTGGCTGGATAATTTACGCGATCTGAATGTCTGTTCGCAGCGAGGCCTGGTGGAGTGTTTTGACAGCACCATCGGCGCCGGCACCGTACTTATGCCCTTCGGCGGCTATTATCAAGCCACCCCCGGCCTTGGCATGGCGGCCAAACTGCCGGTGGAATCGGGGGACACCACCACTTGTACGCTCATGACCTATGGTTATAACCCCCAGCTTGCCAAATGGAGCCCTTTTCACGGTGCTCTCTATGCAGTGGTAGAAGCCGTCTCCAAGATCGTGGCCATGGGCGGGGACTATAAAACCATTCGTCTGAGCCTGCAGGAATACTTTGAAAAACTGGGCACCGACCGTCGCAAATGGGGCAAACCCTTTGCAGCTTTGCTGGGTGCCTACCAGGCTCAAATGCAGCTGGATATCCCTGCTATTGGCGGCAAAGACAGTATGTCCGGCACCTTTATGGATCTTAATGTCCCGCCCACCCTGGTGGCTTTTGCCGTCACCGCAACCGATACGAGAAATA
>CAZACF010000043.1:14097-14890 GCA_964483565.1 uncultured Syntrophomonas sp.
TTCAAACTCCTCGACAGCCAGGTGGTATGGATTCCGATCGCTCGTGATGACCATGAATTACCTGATTTTGCGGGTCTGCGCAAGACCTATGCCCGCATCACTGAGTTGATCCACTACGGCCAGATCATTACTGCCCATCCTGTGCGCGGAGGCGGCATCGCTGAGGTCATCAGCAAAATGACCTTCGGCAACCGTATCGGTTTCACCGCAAAAGAAAATGCCTGGGCAAATGATCAGGCAACCGCCTTCTGGTTTGCGCCTGAATACGGCAGTCTGGTGGTGGAGATGCCGAAGGAAATAAATGTAGCTACAGCCCTGGAGGGTGTTCCCTATTACCTCCTGGGCCGAACTACCCCAGAGGAGAGTATTATTATTGACAACATGAGCCTCTCCCTGCAAGAAGCTCTTACGGCCTGGGAAGCGCCGCTGGAAAACGTCTTTCCGACCCAAGCCGAACCGCTTGTACGACCGGCACCTCCGACTGTATCATATCACCAGCGGGGACGAACGAAAACCAGTCTGAGCGTTGCCAGACCGCGGGTACTGATCCCGGCTTTTCCAGGCACCAACTGTGAATATGATACTTGCAAGCGGTTTGAATTGGCCGGAGCCCAGGCAGACGTCTTTGTGATTAAAAACCTTACCCCTGCGGCCCTGGAAGAATCCCTGCAAGGAATGGCAGCCAGGATCAGAGAATCACAAATTATTGCCATACCCGGTGGCTTTAGTGCCGGAGACGAGCCGGAAGGTTCCGGCAAATTCATCGCCACCTTCTTCCGCAGCCCGCGTATCC
>CAZACF010000044.1:0-7487 GCA_964483565.1 uncultured Syntrophomonas sp.
CTTACCCCGCCAATAACGGGATTAGGGATGCACATGATTAATACGCCTAGGGGGTTAAATGCACTCAGAATAATGGCACTAATCGCCGCGATCCACAAATTAAGGGAGCTGTATACCTTGGTGATTGCCAATACCCCGATATTTTCCGCATAGGTGGTCAGCGGCACGCCGCCAAATATACTGGCCAAGCCGGTAGCCACACCATTTCCCAGCACAACTTTATCAAAACCCGGATCGTCTTGCAGGATATCGGTGCGGGTGATATTCCCCAGGATCATCATATGCCCCAAATCTTCAATAAGGGTAACCAGCGCAATGGGAGCAAAAGCTAAAATAGCCGCATAATTTAGATCAAAATTTCCAAAGCTGCTAAAAGGCACAATGAATAAAGTATCAAATGAGGCCGTTATCTTAGCAGTATCAACCAGCCCCATCAACCATGCCAGTATGTATCCGGCAATAATGGCGATGAGGATAGGGATGACTTTAGAAAACCCGCGGCCATAGATACTAACGATGATGGCCACGGCCAATGTAAAGATGCCCACCAGCCAATTCTCACTAGACATGGAAATCGCCACCGGGGTTAAACTCAAACCAATTATAGCAACTACACTTCCGGCCACCACCGGAGGTATGACTTTATGAATCCACTTGGTACCGAACAAGCGAAGTATCAAATAGATCAAAATATAGGCTATTCCGACTGATAAAACACCAGTCATGGCTGAGGCCATATTTTGCTGATCCTTAACGAATACGGTTAAAGCGGCGATAAAGGCAAATGAAGAACCAAGATAAGCAGGAACCCGGCTGCGGGTCAGCAATAAGAATACAATTGTTCCCAGACCTGAGCAAAACAATGCGGCGGCTGGGCTAAGACCGGTTAATAATGGCACCAGGATCGTACTTCCGGCCATGGCAAACAAATGCTGAACACCCAGGGGTATGGCTTTTGAATAAGGTAATCTTTCGCTAATTTGTACTTCTTTCAATGGTCCCACTCCTCAAAATTTAATGTCTCTACTGAACATTACAAAGCATACCGAAAAAACATCTAACCACGCTAATTTATCTACCGCTTGATAGCTCTTTTTCCAATAGGCTTGTTCATGAACGCTGATAGGGATTATAGTAAATTCAAGCGATCTCCCGCATCGCCCAAACCTGGAACAATATAGGCTTTCTCATTTAATTCCGGATCGATGGCGGCAGTGATAATTGACAAAGCCGGAAATTTGCTGTGCAATTGCTGAATGCCAACCATAGTCGAAAGTGCACAAACAAACGTGATTTTGTCCGCTGTATATCCTTTACTGAGAATCAGTTCGATGGCCCTTACACTACTGTTACCAGTAGCCAGCATAGGATCAAGAATGAAAACGTGATCAAAATCTTCGGGATGATCAGGAACTGTATCCAGATAAGCCCGAGCTTCCAACGTATCATGGTCACGGGCAATGCCAATATGAGCTACTTTGGCTGCTGATAAAACATCTACAAAACTGTCCACAAACCCCAACCCGGCTCGCAATATTGGGATCAGCAGGATTCTATTGTCATCCACAAAAGAACAACGCGCCTCAATGTCCAAAGGAGTAATGACGGTGTCAACTTCGCTGGACAGGTTTTCAGTGGCCTCAACAGCCAGCAGTAAGCCCAGCTTGTCCATGGCCTGACGGAAGTTTTCAGTTTTCGTATCCCGATCACGCAAAGTACGCAGACAGTTGCCTGCCAAAGGATGCCTGATTAAATTTACTGAACTCAAAATGTGACCTCCCTCAAAATATATTTACCTTACATGAAAGCATTTTGAAAAGACTTGCTGATCACCCCCTGAAATAATTGTCTACATGATCCCATCACATGAAATCATGCTCGTGCTAAGATTTTTCACAAAAAAACACTGCCATTTCAGGCAGTGCTATTGTTAACAAATAAAATATCGTTTATTCATGGGCTGTGGCTCCAGCCAGCTCATCAGCCAAAGCTTTGCTTTTTTCAGATAATAATAGAGCAATTCCGGCAGCATCCTTATTTTTACCTAAGATAAGGGTTGAAGCCAAATCTGCAAAGATTCTCTTTAATTCCATAAATAATTTGGTAACCATAAAACACTACCCCCTTTACTCCAGATAGCGGTCAACAACAAAGCTTGTTAACAGTTTTTATATTAATTCTCCTGCAAAACCTTGTTTCAGCTTTGCTTCACCACTGTATACAAGCTGTTCTGCTTGATCATTATAGCAGATATGGTGGATAGAATAGATGGAGTTTTGCAGAGAAACCATATATTTAGATTATAAACATAAATGATTCATCAGTAAATGACTTAAAACAAATATTTGTGGCAAACTAAGCAAGCTTTTTCATAATCTGAGCGGCAATCGCTTTCATGCTTTCTGAATCATATTTTTCAACCAAGCCTTGATCAACCAGGGAATTTAATTGAGCATCCCAAGGAAGCTCGCCCATATAATCAATTTTGGTCTCCTCGGCGACTCGTTTGCCTTGGGGGTCACCAAACATCTGGATCTTTTCCTGGCAATGAGGACAAATCGCATAGCTCATATTTTCAATTAATCCTAATATCGGTATATTCATCTTTTGGGCCATCTTGATGGTTTTTCTGACCACCATAAAGGCCAGATCTTGCGGTGAGGATACAATGATAATTCCGCTTACCGGCAAGGTCTGCATAACGGTCAAAGGCACATCGCCGGTTCCGGGGGGCAGATCAACCACCAAATAATCCAGATCGCGCCAATCAATTTCCTGCCAGAATTGCTTCACTGCTCCGGCCAGCATTGGTCCTCTCCAAACCACCGGATCATCTTCGTTGGGCAAAAAGAAATTAATCGAAATAACTTTTATGCCATTGACACTGCTGGGGGGAATAATTCCATAATCAGTCGCTTTCAGCCCACCTTCATTCTTGATCCCAAATGCTTTGGGCTGACTGGGTCCGGTTATATCTGCATCCAAAATTCCAACTTTTTTACCCGCTTTGTTTAATTCAGAAGCCAGCAGCGCCGTAACCGATGACTTGCCAACCCCGCCTTTGCCGCTCATAACTACGATTACATTTTGAATCCGGTTCAAAGAACCCAACAAGCTCTCCGCCACGGTTGTAGTGCATTGGTTCGGATCAGTTGTACAGTTGCCGGCGGATGGACATGTATTGCATTTATCAGACACGTTCTAACCCCTTTCCTATATGCAATCCCCAAACGGAATTGTGCTGTTATATTTGATCATTCTTATTTTATAGCAATAAATATATTATGCAAATGAATCATTTGCTTATTTTTAAATAACATTTACCTCCTGAATCAAGTTTTCAAATTGTTGTTCAAAATACAAATCATCGTGATTGGTCCTTTTACGCACACTTGCAATACGCTTTCGGGCCTGCCGGGCTTTTTGGTTCAAATAACGCTTCATCAACAAGCCCTCAATATTATCATCACTGAAGCGATTTCCCTGAGGATGAATGGCAAAGGCATTTTTGCCTAATATTATCGCTGCCAGCCCATAGTCCTGGGTAACGACAATATCTCCCGGTTTGGTTAGATTGGCAATGATCATATCCGCTGCCTGGGATTGATCGTCAGCTATTATCACAGTGGCATAGTTGCTGGTGATCTGATGATGATAGTTGGAAACCATGATCACCTCCAGGTTATTTATCTCAGCAATCTTTTCAATCGATTTTTTAACCGGACAAGCATCCGCATCTACAATAATTTTCAATTGATTATCCATCTTTTCTTTCTGAAATTTTTGGCATTTTAGCATAACAAAAAGTGAAAACTCTCGATAATTAGGTATATAGTTGCTCATATTTCAGTTATTATTATTCTATAGCTATTATATCTAAGTGTAAGCCAAACTACTAATATTCCGTATTATGTACGGGCAGGACTGGAGGAAGAGTATCTTGCTCAGCGATGAAAAGTTGGCTCAGCAAATCTTATCCGGTGATACGGCAGCCTTTGAAGATTTGATGAATCGATATAAAAGATCGATCTTTACTATATCCTATCGTATGATGGGCAATTACCATGAAGCCGAGGATATTACCCAGGAGGTCTTTGTGACCGTCTACAATAAGCTATACCAATATGACCGCAGCAAGAAATTTGGACCATGGATCCATCGTATTGCCGTCAATACCTGTATAAGTACCCTACGCAAAAGAAATAAAGTGGTGTCGATCAGTTTTGATGAAACTTATGTACCGGCTAATGAGTTGGAGTTGAATGATTTATATGAGGATCCCCATTTGATTATCGAGCAAAAAGAATTAAAAGCTGAAATTGAAGAGGCCTTGTTAGAATTGCCGGAATCTTACCGAATGGTTTTGGTGTTGCGCTATCAACTGGATTTAAAAAATCAGGAAATCGCTGCAATATTAGGCGTAAGCCGGGAGAACGTAGATGTAAAGATCCATCGTGCTCGTAAAGCATTGCGAAAAGCGATTTTAAAAAAATGGAATGAAGGAGAGCTCAAGAATGAACTGCCAGCACTATAGAAATGTAATGTTTGAATACTTTGAAAACGAGCTTTCTCCGACTGAAAAGAATACTATTGATCGGCATTTGCAGACCTGCCCATCCTGCCGTCAGCAATATGAGTTAACCACCCAAGAGAATATTATCCTCATGGATACCTGCGATATCCCGGAGCTCGACGATTATTTCAACGGGAAGGTAATGGAAATAATCAAATCCGGAGCGGTTGGCGATCAGGTCTTGAATCAGCACCAGCGCAGAACTCTACCCGCCTTTTCCAAAGCGATAATGGCAGCCGTACTGTTGTTGGCCTGCTTGTATGTGCCAGGCGTTTTACCTGACCTTCAGGATAATCGTTTATCGGAACAGAATGCTTTATTGGAATATTCATCGAATAAATCTTTAGATCATGATGCATCTGTAAATGGTGCTCAAAAGCAAGCCGATTCGCAATTATATGGCCAACAGGCAGCGACCAAAAATGATTCTCTGCAAAAGACCAAAGATGCTGATTTAACTGGGAGTTCACCAATGGCAGAGGACAATGCTCAACCCCAGACCTTGATGATGCCCACTCAAAAAGCGCATGCACCAGCCATGCCAATGGATGGGCAAAGCACTGGACTGATTGAAATAAGAGAAGCAAGCCGTTCCCTGGAGGCGGGCATCAGAACCAATAGCCTCAATGGAAAACCAAGCTTGAATAATATTCCCAGCGGCTTTGTTTTAATCGAATCCAAGGTGATTACCCAAGATCAAACCGAATATCTTTTTGAAGATCCCCTTCGTCAACAAAGCTTTCTGGCCAATATATCTCTAACGGTACCAGACACCGAAATGAATGCAGAGGAAGATCAGCATGGGGTTTATGACAAAGCAAGTTCGGATAATGAGATCACTAAATTGGAGCTCTTGCAGAACACCTCCAGTAAAGTTCTGGAATATAACGGTTTGACCTACCAGATCAACGTCTGTAGTCCTGTCATGACTCAGCAAGAACTGGATCAGATCGTCGCACAGATTAACTTGACATCAACGGATGCTACACTCCAACCTTAAATAAACACTTCGCACCCCATGCAAATCTGCTGAACGTTTTAAAGGCCATGCTGCAAAATCATGCAACATGGCCTTTCATAACGTAACAGAGATTTATTTGTCTTTTTCCGTTATCGTGCGCTCTTCATAATGGGAGAATTCCATTGAGAAGGCGGCTCTGCCCTGGGTGATCGAACGCAGTGAGGTGGAATAACCAAACATTTCGGCCAGCGGCACATAAGCGCGTATAACTTGGGTGCTGCCCTGCATTTCCATGGAATCCATCCGGCCCCGGCGATTGCTGATATTGGCGATGATGTTGCCGGTATATTCTTCCGGCGAGCTGATTTCCACCCGCATGATTGGTTCCAACAGTTGCGGGGCAGCTTTTTTCAAACAATCTTTGGTAGCCTGCATGGACGCGACCCGGAAAGCCATTTCTGATGAATCGACTTCATGATAGGAGCCGTCTAACAGGGTTGCCTTGACATTGACCACCGGATACCCTTGCAACGTGCCTTCTTCCAAAGCTTGCTTAACTCCCGCCTCGACCGCTGGGATATACTCGCGGGGAATGGCACCGCCCACGATTTTATTGACAAATTCAAAACCTTCGGCAGGCTCCAGTTTGAGTACCAGATGAGCGAATTGCCCTTTGCCGCCAGTTTGCTTGACATAGCGATTCTCATGTTGAGCTGCCTTGGTAATGGTTTCCTTATAGGCTACCTGGGGCTGACCAATATTGATATCAATTTTGAACTCTTTGGCCAGCCGTTCACTAATTACTTCCAGGTGCAGTTCCCCCATCCCGGCCAATAATGTCTGTCCGGTTTCCTTGTTATAGGATATTTTAAAAGTCGGATCTTCGGCGGATATTTTAGCCAGGGCATCAGAGATTTTGTTTTGATCCGCCTGGGTACGTGGTTCGATGGCAATCTGAATAACCGGTTCAGGAAAATCGATTGATTCCAGCAGCACCGGATGGTCTTCGTTGCAAATGGTATCACCCGTGCCCACATCCTTCAACCCTATAAAGGCAACAATATCGCCGGCAGAAACGACTTCAATTTCTTCCCGATGATTGGCATGCATTTTTACCAATCGTCCAATCCGTTCCTTTTTTTCCTTGCTGCTGTTGTAAACATAACTGCCTGCCTTGATTGATCCGGAATAGACCCTGGCAAAGGCCAGTTTGCCGACATGACGATCACTGACAATTTTGAAGATTAATGCAGAAAAGAAGTCCTGGTTATCGGCACTAATGGCTATTTCTTGGTCGGTGATCAGATCCGTAGCCTGTGTCGGCCTGATATCAAGCGGTGATGGCAGAATACCAACAATCGCATCCAACAATGTCTGAACCCCAATATTTCTGTACGAGCTGCCACAAATCACGGGTACAATATTCCCGGCAATGGTGCTTTTGCGTACTTCATCAATGAGTAAGGAATTGGGGATGGGTTCATTATTATAGTAAAGTTCCATTAAAACCAGGCTGTTTTCAGCAACTTTTTCCAGTAAAATCAGCCGCCATTTTTCTACTTCCTCCAGGTATTCCTGCGGAATCGCCGTGGTAATAATCTCATCCCCCATGCTGCCGGTAAAGGTTTGATATTGCATGGAGATCAAATCAATTATCCCAGCAAATGATTCATCAATAAAAACTGGCAGCGTGAGGATTAGCGGGTGGGCCCCCAGACGATTGGTAATTTGTTCAGTTACCGCAAAAAAATCAGCCCCGATGGCATCCATCTTGTTGACATAGGCAATACGTGGGACTCTGTATTTATCGGCTTGACGCCAAACAGTTTCCGACTGTGGTTCAACGCCGCCTTTACCGCAAAAGATTACCACTGCACCATCCAGGATGCGCAGACTGCGTTCAACTTCGGCTGTAAAGTCATAATTAACTACTTGGTCGAAATAATCTCGCAA
>CAZACF010000044.1:7497-14698 GCA_964483565.1 uncultured Syntrophomonas sp.
CGTGCCCGGGGGTATCGATAATATTAATGTCACATTGTTTCCAGGTACATTTGGTCGCCGCCGAGGATACTGTAATACCGCGTTCTTTTTCGACATCCAGAAAATCCATGACACTTTCACCGTCATGAGTCTCTCCTACTTTATGCGTAAGTCCGGTATAATAAAGTATTCTTTCGGTGGTCGTCGTTTTGCCGGCATCTATATGGGCAATGATACCGATATTTCTTAATTTATTGTGCATGGATAATATTCACTCCTCCAGTTTTAAAAAAACAAACGGCATTACTATACTATAGTAGTGCCGAATTACAATCGCATTAATTTATCGCACCTAGCATCTTATAATATTCACTTTTTAACAGTTTGTCAAATATTATTCTCATCGCCAATGAAAATGAAATAGCCGTGTCCGTTTTGCCAGACACGGCTATCAATCGTATTCTTAAGCTTATTTGTTGTGGAATACCGGTTTTCTCTTTTCAAAGAAAGCGTCGATGCCTTCATTTTGATCTGCGGTACCGCAACAGAAAGTGGATTGTGCTTCTTCAAATAACAGACTGGCCGCCACACTGCTCTCATTGGCAACATTGATGCCTTTCTTGGCAAAACGTAAGGCTGCCGGGGGCATGCCCGCCATTTTTTTGGCATACTTCATGGCAGTTTCGTTTAGCTCTTCCGTGGTGCTGACGATTTCTACCAAGCCAATGCGATGCGCTTCCGCCGCATTGATCTCGTCACAGCCCAGAATCATACGCTTGGCCTGGCCAATTCCAACCAAATGAGTCAGTTTGGCAGTGCCTCCCATATCGGGAGATAATCCAAAGCGTACTTCAGGGATGGAAAAGCGGGCATTTTCGGCAGCAATCCTGAAATCACATCCCAGGATCAGTTCCATTCCCGATCCGTAGCAAATCCCTTGCACGGCAGCGATCACCGGGAAGGGATACTCCTGCCAGCGGCTGTACAGTCTCTGCAGCCATACCAGACGATCCATGATCCACTGGGAATCAGCCTGCCGCAGTGTTTTCAAATCAACACCGGCCGTAAAATGTTCGCCCTCTGCATTGATCACACAGGCCCGCAGGGTTTTATCTTCCTCCATGATTTCCTGGATTTCATACAGTTCTCTGAAAAAGGGTTCGCCGGCTACCAGATTAAATCCCTTGGGGTTGCAGAGGGTTACAATCGCAATATTACCCTCCTTGACATAATTAAAATGTTTCCCGTAGCTCATGCCCATACCTCCATCAATATATTTTGTTTCCGTAATTCTCTAACAGTAATATACTTGTTAGACAGCCGGCTTGTCAATTTGCAGATGAGCTGCAAATTATTTAATCAATGGGGATATAGCCTTAAAATCAGGGGTTCCGGAAATTTTTAGTAAATCAAAAATAATCGTTTCGGTATTGGTAATAACCGCTCCCAGATCGCGCATCAATTCCAGGCCGCTGCTGTAATTGATTTCAAAACGTGAACATACCGCATCTTTGGCTAAATGAACGGTATAGCCTGCTTCGACCATGTCGCGAACCGTTTGAAACACACAAACATGGGTCTCCGTCCCGGTCACAATCAAGGTTTTACGTTCAGAGGGAAGAATCTCCAATAGCTGTTCACTAACACTAAAAGAAGTCTTTTCAATATATTGATAGTCTTCCAAATGGTCTTTGATTTCAGCTGCAGTCGATCCCAAACCACGCGGATACTGCTCTGATAAAACAACAGGAATGCCTAATTGTTTGGCAGTTTCAATCAACAGCACGGTGTTTTTGTAAACCTGATCCCGTTCGGGCATGGCATTCATTAGCCTCTCCTGTATATCAATAACCACCAGAACTGTATCTTCTTTTTCAATATGGTATTTACTCATTATGTTCCTCCTTTTTCATCAATCTTTATCTGCTTATCCAGGCTTGATTCTGCTGCCAATAACTGATTTTACGATTGGTTAACCACTTGTATAGCAATTTATTTTTTGGCTGTCATACTTAATATTGGCACAATAATGCAAAATATAATCTGCAGCGTGATCACCGTTTGAGATGTTTATTTTCCGACTAATACAAATATAGCAAAAGTTGTATTCGATTGCATCCTCCTGCTGTGTTAAACTGAAATCATTCTGGTGAGGGAGTTGAATTAATTGCGAAGTTACAAGACAATCATTGGATTTATACTGGTATTGTTGGTCATTGTGACCTTTGTCATCATCTCCCAACCGACAATAGAAGCTACCAAGACTGACAACCAACCGGTTAAATCGAGTGAAACCATAACAATCATGGCAACCGGGGATATTTTGATGCATAATACTGTCATCGCTGCCGGATTCAACAACGGAAATTATCAGTATGACCAGATGTTTTTCCCTATAAAAAGCATCGTCGAATCTGCCGATTATGCCATGATCAATCTCGAAGCAGCTTTGGCCGGTCCGGAAAGAGGCTATACTGGTTATCCGCTTTTTAATGCTCCGGATAGTCTGGCGACAACATTAAAGAATACTGGTTTTGACCTGGTCACCAATGCCAACAATCATATTCTGGATCGTGGCCTGGTCGGAGCCATGCGAACCGTTGATATTCTAAGGCAATGCGGTCTTGATACCATTGGTGTGAACAAATCTCAAGCAGAAAAAGATACCTTGCTGATTAAAGAGATTCGCGGTATTAAAGTAGGCTTTTTAGCTTACGGATATGATACCAATGGCATTCCCCTGCCCTCGGATAAACCCTATTTTTATAATCTCCTGGAAGAGCAAAACATAGTAAAGGATATCAGCGTTATGCGTCCCCAGGTAGACATTCTGATTTTAAGCTTGCATTGGGGGGTAGAGTACAGTCCTTATCCTACTGAAAAACAAGTAGAATTGGCTCAACGTTTTTTGGCTGAAGGAGCAGATGTCATCATCGGCGGGCATCCCCATGTATTGCAACCGGCAGAAGTCGTTACTATCGATGGAAAGAAAAAATTCATCGTCTACTCGATGGGCAACAGCTTGGGGGATCAAAATGGAGTCGAGAGAAACAGCGGCGTTATTGTCAGCCTTACCTTTAAAAAAGACTTGTTGACAGAGCGTACTGAATTACAGAGGTTCGATTATACCCCTACCTTTGCCCATTCTTACGTGGAAAACGGCAAGGAAAACTTCCGTGTTATCCCCTTGCCCGAAGTGATTGAAAAAATCAAAGCCAATCAAGATCCCTATCTGAAAGCTGATAGTCTGCCTCTGTTAGAAACGATTGTCAAAGAATGCCAGGAAAAGATGGATAATGCCAAAATCTAAACGATGAACTTCCGATCATTTACGCAGTAACAATCGTTTATTTTCTTAAAATCTTTAAAACAAACCGAAAATATTGAGCCTTCCCGATTACTTTCGATATTCGTTTCCGCTTTATGCCGGGCGGCAATATTATTGCAGATTGACAGACCCAAACCGGTTCCTTGTTCCTTGGTAGTGAAAAACGGGGTGCCAATGAGAGGTAAAATCTCCGGGTCTATTCCCTTACCCTGATCTTCAACCGACAATATGACGTTTTCTCCCTGGGAATAAGTTTTAATCATAATAACACCAGCCTGCTGCATCGCTTCCAGACCGTTGTTTACTAAATTGACGATCAACTGCCTGATTTGATTTCCATCCATGTATATGTCATTGATTTCACCCAACGCAAGCTCTATCTTATGGTTGTTTTGTCGGGCTTCATTAGCAAGTACCGGATACAAGGCTCGGATTAGATGATTCAGATCCTGCCAGGCAAAATTCGATTCATTTTCTTTTGCCATGGTCAAAAATTCATTGATCAAATGATTGGCTCCATCCAATTCACTGATCATTAAATCAAAGTACTTGCCATAGGCATGCAATTCTTCATTACTGCCTAAAAACTGCAGAAATCCTCTTACCGTGGTTAAGGTGTTGCGGATCTCATGCACCAAGCCAGCTGATAATTGCCCTATCGTTTTCAATTGCTCAATCCGGGCAAACTCATTCTCCAGCATGGTATGTTCAGTAATATCCCGGATTAGCAATACGGCCCCTTTTACATGCTCCAAGTCATCATAAACAACGATACCCTGTGACTCCAAGTAAACATATTTATCGTTGTTACAACGATAACGCAGTTTGGTTGGTTTAAGCTGACCGGATATCAAACCAGACATAAATAAAGATTGGACCATCACAAGATCTTGTGGATGGATAAAATCAAAAATGGATTTATCCATCAGATCTTCCGGTTTATAACCGAGGATACTGTAATGCGTGTTGTTTATATATTCATACTTGCCTTGCGGCGATACCTGGCAGATCAACAACGTATTGCCGATAATTTTATGTATTATATGATCAAGATTTGATATATCATTATTTAATACATGAACGGCGCTCATTATTTCACTACCCCTTAACATTTATCGTTCATTCGACAAATAAATTATACATTATTCGCTACATTATTACAATTTAGTTGCTATTGTTACTTAATTCATAGCAATGGTATTATTTAGATCAAATAATAATTCACTGCAAAAGTACATTTTTTTCAGGCCACCACAACTGACCTATTGGCCAAGTACAAGCGTTATATGCAGTGGAACTAAATCCAATACAAGGTTTAAGCACTAGAATCAATACTATACCGATTAATTATTGGCTTGTAAAAGTAGGTTTATGCATCGACAAGTTAATTTATGAATATAAAACAGCGATATTATACGATAATATGGGAATAATCAAGAAACAAGGAGGATGAAAAATGAGCGCAGATGAGTTAAATATTCTCAAGAAAGCAATATTAATCGAAGCCGAGGGAGAACATTTTTATCAATTGGCTGCTGAACAAAGCAGCAATGAGGATGTGAAAAATGCTTTCCTGTTTCTGTCCGAAGAAGAAAAACAACACGGGATGTGGTTGCGTCAGTTGATGCAGTCGTTGGCTCCCGGCAATCATTTCGACTTAAAACAGCTGGAAAGCGATGCTGAGATTAAGCTGCCCGCCATATTTGATTTTTCCAAACTAAAAGGACAGCAAAGAAATACTTTGGAAATATCTGTTTTTCACATCGGTATCTTAATGGAAAAAGCGTCCTTGGATTATTATCGTCAAGCCGCAGAAAAGTCAGTCAACCAGGATGCCCAAAAACTATATGTGATTCTTGCCAAATGGGAAATGCATCATCTCGATGAGTTGGAAAAAACATATGACTCCTTGACGGAAGACTGGTTTGACCACCAGGGCTTCTCACCGTCCTAAGGCGAGATTTTGCAGCCCATGAATTGGGGTTTAGCAAAATTTATTATCATGCAATATATCACTCAGAACGATAGCCAAGCGAAGAAGCTGTAAGTATATTAATCCTCAACTCCATAGTTTTCATATCATTATACGAGGATTATAAAGATTGGTCTGTCTGGCCAAAATTATTTGCATTAAAACAAGAATAATATGCTATAATTTATTCTGCTGTGGGGGCGTGGCTCAGCTGGGAGAGCACCTCGTTCGCAACGAGGGGGTCAGGGGTTCGAATCCCCTCGTCTCCACCATTTTGTTACACCGGGACGTTCTTTCTGTAACAATATTCATTAAGCTCATATTCTGAGTTTCTCTTTTGCTGTTCCGGCGTCTCCAAAAAACGCAAGTTGTAATCATTATCGAAGAAAATGTCTCCGCGATTGATTCCCCGCAAAACTATAGGATAAACGCTACTTCCAAATCTTTGTCTCATTTGTTTGACCGCGCCGAAAACCTCATACATTTTTCCCGTTATTCTTAATTCAAACCAATCAATCCCACAGGTTTTTCCCACAAAGGCTCCATTATTTAAAGTTCGTCAGTTCTTGTTACACCGTGTTACACCGGGATATTCGTTCTGTAATAAGATCCGTTAAGCTCATATTCTGAGTTTCTCTTTTTCTGTTACGCTATGAACGTCCCGGTGTAACACGGATATTTCGTGCTACAGCGATGTTCGCAAGCAGTGAATCAAACTGGATTTGCGAAGACCAACCCTGACTTAGTTCGTCCAAGCGTCGATTCGCCGCGGGATGATAAGGCTGACCGTTTTCTTCCGCCAGTTTACCTGCCTGGATGGCTGCCTTTAAAAAATCTGGACTTGTTAGCCTTTTTTCATGGGGAATTGGATTTAAAAGCAAATTATGGCCCGGCCTCAGAGAATACCCGCCATCTTTCAAAAGCGACTGCCTAAGTTTGGTTTTATGCCCTGAAAACACATAGCCATCACAGAATTCTGTACCTACCCCATAAGTTAGTACACCATTATTATGCAGCCAGTCTATGGTTGTGGGAATATCCAACATATCTTTGGGCGATGTTGCCACCAGTGTTATCTCGGTTTTCGCCAAAGCAGGCAGGTCATAACAAAGCCGTTCCCCAATAATATCTCCAATCCCCCCCATGCCTGCTGTTACAACGATGGGATAGCCCGATTGCCAAGCCACTACCATGGTAGCTGAAGCGGTAAGAAAGGCATTAAATCCGGCATTCATTCCTGTCTGTAAAGTTAACCCGTCAACCCTTTGCCAGTTTGCGCTCTTTTCCCGCCAAACCAGAAATTTCTCGATTGAACGAATGATGATTTCACCGTTCTGCATCCAGGCAACCAGCGCATCTTCTGGCCATTTCGCCATGATCTGGGCGTTGCTGATAGAGATCAATCCCTGCCCCAACAACGCTGTTTCCACTAGAAATCCTTTTTTGTTTGGTTCCGGCATTTGTTTTTCTCCTATTCATTTATTCCAAAAACCATAACATGTCTATAAATCTGCAAATATTGACGTCATCTCCAGATTGGGATACAATCATAATACTTATTGTTTGGAATATATTATATAACTATTTGTTATTATATAGCCAACTATTTTAATTGGAAAGGTCTAATTATGTCTGCAATCAATAATACTGCGATGCAAATGTTTAATTTGAGCAAATCATATGGCAACATAACTGCCTTGTCGAATGTCAGCTTGGATATCTATGCCGGTGAGATATTGGCAATTGTCGGCGATAACGGGGCCGGCAAGAGCACACTTATCAAGATCCTGGCAGGGGTGGTCAAGCCTGACTCCGGCCATATAAAAGTCAGAGAACAAATCTATCCTTATCTGTCCCCTACCAAAGCAATCCACTTAGGCATATCAACCGTATATCAGGATTTGGCTTTGGTTGATTGCCGG
>CAZACF010000045.1:0-14393 GCA_964483565.1 uncultured Syntrophomonas sp.
AACCGTAAATCTACCGGCTAGTCGGCGAGATAATCAATGAAACAAATAAACCTGGTAGCTTTTCAGCCGCCAGGTTTTCATTATTTAGGGGGGTGCAGTCATGACCTTCATGAATCGGGGAATGCAGAACAAAAAACAAAGAGCAGTGGTTCTGGGTATAATTAGTATTGTGTTGGTAAGCTTTTTAGTCAGCATTGTAGCCTTGTCATTTTTCTAATTATAACAAAAATGTTATATGATTTATTGCCAGCCGCTCCAGGATAAGATCCCGGGGCGGCATTAATTTTATAAATAATAGATGACAAAATACCATTAATGGTTTAATATGTAAATAAGAACAAATGTTTTATCGAGGGTGGCAGCTAGATTATTTTTATAACCAGGATAGCTGAGTAAGGTAAAAGGGGAGGATGACAAATGGCGGATATAAAATTTCTAATTACACGTGATTTGGGGATCCTGGGGGAAGGTAGCAGGGGTTGGCAAAAGGAGGTCAATCTGGTTAGCTGGAACGATCGCCAGGCCAAGCTGGACATTCGTGACTGGGGACCCGACCATGCCAAGATGGGCAAAGGAATTACCCTAAACAAAGATGAAGCGATAAAATTAAAACAGCTTCTGGCAGAAATAGATCTGGAATCACTGGGTATTGAGTAAGATCAACAGGCGCAAGCGCAGCAAAGAGCATTGGCAAGTATAGCGGGTGATGATATTGAGCGGCCTTTTTAGGCCGCTTTTCTTTTTTTGCTTGGGGTCGAGATTGATTAGAAAGCATGGAAATTCGGAACATGGCATATATTTCATTGAAAAGGCAACAGGCTTAAGCCTGTCCGGGGAGGCATGGAAGTGGAAAAAAGCAAAGAGATTATCAGTCGGGCGATGGCTGATCTACTGGAAATACCTAAAGATCTAGTCTTGGATATTCCCAAGATTACGCTGATTGGAAAGGGTGAATTGTATTTGGAAAATCATCGCGGCATTATTGAATACAGCAGTCAGCGATTGCGCATCAATCTTAGCCGGGGGTTTCTTGAAATTCTGGGCGATCAATTGGAAATCAAAGCACTACTGCCGGATGAATTGAAAATAGAAGGGGATATCAGTGCCTGCAGATTTTTTGACTGATCGGGGAGGGCAGTATGATTAACAAATTTTTCAATAGTTTTGGCGGCGTAATCATTTTGAGGGTCAAAGGAAAAAACCAGGAACGCATCATCAATCTGGCTTTAAGCAGAGGCATCTACATCTGGAATATAAAATGGCAGGGCAGTGATTTGTGCTTGTCTATCAGAAGCAGTGCTTTGAATGCTTTGCAAGCTATTGCTGCCGAGATTGGTGTTGAACTGGAGATTGCCGCCCAGCGAGGACTACCCTTTTTAAAAAGCAAAGCCCGCAGGCGCATCGGATTTTTAAGCGGGGCGTTGATTTTTGTATTAACCTTGTATGTCTTGTCATTATTCGTGTGGTTTATAGAAGTGGATGGCAACCAGGCAGTCAATCGCAACCAAATCCTGCAAAGCGCAGCTCGCCATGGCTTGTATCAAGGAAACGGCCAATGGAATTTTAGCTGCAGCGAGGTGGAAAAGGGCATGCTGCGCGATTTGCCTCGATTAACCTATGTGCAATGCGAAATGCAAGGGGTCAGGGCTCATATTCGGGTGGTGGAAAAAGTCTGGCCGGAAGAGGAATATTTGGGGCCCTGTCATATTGTGGCTGATCGCGACGGTGTAGTGGAAGATATTCTGGTTCTACAAGGCCAGGCAGTTGTCAAGACCGGTCAGATCGTAGGCCGTGGGGATATACTTATTTCCGGGATTGTATATCCCCCTGAGCCTGAATTTGGTGAGACCGTCGAGACTGAGCCGGTGCCCCAACCTTCCCTGGTTAGAGCCAGAGGTATTGTCAAAGCCCGCACCTGGTACGAAGGCTACGGAGAATGCCCGCGTCGCCAGGAAACCAAAATGATGACCGGCAAGACTATGGAGTCAGTAAATTTAACCACTCCCTGGAAGGAAGTATGCATAAAAGAGGCGAAATTATCTAAAAAAGGCTTTTATAAGACGACTGAAAAAAAATGGATAATTAATACCCCAGTGGGTTTATGGGGAATATATATAACGCAGTATCATGAGCAGAAAAAGAAAGTACAAACTTATTCTGAGGCTGAGGCGATTGATATTGCTCGTGAGAGCGGTTTCAACCATTTGCGCCGAAAAATTCAACCCGGAGTCGAGATCAGTGATTCCCAGATCCAGGTGTTGTCATCGCCCGGGGATGCCATGGTGCGCATCAAAGTTGCCATCGAAAGTATAGAGGATATATCATTGGTCCGACCGCTTAAATAAGAAGTTAGTAGCTTACTTGTGCATGTGCTATAATTGTAGCCAAATGATGTTTTGCTGACAGGAGGATATTATATTTGACAACCAAGGAAGCCAAAATAACCATCACGGATAACCAGCAAGCAGCGATCTTCTTTGGGACCGGTGATGCCAATTTTAAACATTTGCAGGACATCAGCAGTGCCGATATCGTTGCCCGAGGTTCAGAAATGAGCATCCGAGGAGAAGAATCTGCGGTTGACTATACGGTGAAATTGATCCACGGTTTGATCGATATTGTGGAAAATGAACAAGCTTTGAATGTGAATGATATTATTTATGTGGACAGCCTTTTGCAGAGAGGTGATGCGCCCCGTCACCAGGACATTGTATCGGCCACTATCCTGAGTACGGCCCGGGGCAAGGCAGTCAAAGCCAGAACCATCGGACAAAAGAAGTATATCCAGGCCATTCTGAAGGATGATATCGTCTTTTCGATCGGTCCGGCCGGCACCGGCAAGACGTATTTATCGGTTGTGATGGCGGTGCGGGCTTTGCGCAACAAGGAAGTGGAACGCATCATTCTGGTCAGGCCGGCTGTGGAAGCCGGTGAAAAGCTGGGCTTTTTGCCGGGCGATCTGATCGAAAAAGTCAATCCCTATCTGCGACCTCTTTATGACAGCCTTTTCGATATCCTGGGAGTAGACGTAACCCAGCGTTATTTGGAAAAAAACATAATTGAAGTGGCGCCGCTGGCTTATATGCGGGGGCGCACCCTGAACAACGCTTTTATTATTCTGGATGAAGCCCAGAATACCACACCGCAGCAAATGAAAATGTTTTTAACGCGTCTGGGGTTTGGTTCCAAAATGGTCATCACTGGTGACATAACCCAGGTTGACCTGCCTGCGGACGAGCAGTCCGGCTTGATCGAAATACAAAAAGTTTTATCCTCGATTGAGGGCATTTCCTTTGAATATTTAGGCAAAGAAGATGTAGTACGTCACCCCTTGGTACAAAAAATCATCAATGCTTATGAATTGCTTGATAAAGCTTTACTAATGAGCTAATCCTGTTGCGGGGATAACGCTTTTAAAGGGCAGCCAGAAACGCTGCTTGATCCATGGGCTGGAGAGAACTAAGGAGCATTCATTGCATGAAGCTGAGTAATATCTTAAAATATTTTTTTGCTGATAAATTGGCGGTCATTTGGAAAAATCAAACCATAAGAAAATTCCTGGCGTTGGCAGTCTTTTTCAGCGTCGTATTTCTGACTCTGTTAAGCAGTCTTACCCCCCAACAGGTTAGCTTGCGAACCGATGAAGTATCCAAAAATGATATTGTATCAGAAATCAACGCAGTGGTTGTGGATGAAAAACAAACCGCCGAACTGAGACAGCAGGCTGCCGCGAGAGTGCAGAAGATTTACCAGGAGGATAATTATGCGCTGGTCAATGCCCGTGATGAAGTAACCGGGATCTATGCCAGTATCAAAGAAGTTCAGCCGATCGACAAAACGGAGCGCCAGGAGGAATTGCAGAAAATCCTCAGGGCGGCCAACAACCCCAATCACAAGCTCAATTTGAATGACAAAAAATTAACCCAATATCTTGTCAATGCAACCCTTGATGATCTGGAACAGATGGAGCAGGCCACCATCCGTATGGTTGAGCTGGCGATGGAAAAACCCATCACTGACGAGGCTCTGAAAGACGTATACAACGAGCTCGTATTGCAGATCAACCAGCTGGGTTTTAATGGTCAAGCCCAGGATATTATCAGTTTGATTGCAATTAAAACTGTGCGCCCCAATATGCTCTTTGATCAGGAAACGACTGAAAGGGCGATAAATGAAGCCCGTATCCAGGTCAAACCTGTACAGAAGAATGTAAAAGCGGGTGAGATCATTGTTCGTGAGGGAGAAAGAGTTAGCGCCGAACAAATCTCGGTACTGGAACAATTGGGGATACAAAGGAGCAAGAGCTATTCGCTTACCCTTATTGGTACGATTTTGTTTATTTTGCTGCTCCTGTTCCTGTTGCGGGAATACATCAAGCTCAATCACCGCGAGGTCTATTATAACGAAAAGCTGTTGCTGTTGCTGGGGTTGATTTTTGTTCTGATTATTCTGTTATCCCGCTTGGTAACGGTGGTGGAAATACCCAACCGACCCAACATCAATGCCATGACTGGTTTTCTGGCCCCGGTTGCAGCAGGCTCGATGCTGATAGCGATCCTGATCGACAACAAGCTGGCCTACTTTATGACCGTGTTGATGGCAATTTTTGTGGGGATGATGTTTGGCGGCAATCAGCTGGCTTATATGATTGTGGCTGTAGTCAGCGGCACCATTGGGGTTTACCGGGTATCCAACCTTAGCCAGACGTCAGACCTGGCACGATCCGGAATATATCTGGCCATGGCCAACATCATAACGATTATTGCCATGTCCTTGATCAGCGGTAAATTCAGCCTTAATGTAGCAGTGCTGGCCCTTATTATCGGTACAACCAGCGGTCTTTTGTCAGCGATTTTAATGATTGGGGTGCTACCCTATCTGGAATCCGCATTTTCCATAACCAGTATGATCAGGCTGCTGGAATTGTCCAACCCCAATCAATATCTGCTGAAACGTTTGCTGCTGGAAGCGCCCGGAACGTATCATCACAGCCTGATGGTCGGCAATCTGGCCGAAGCGGCCGCCGAAGCAGTAGGAGCCAATCCCTTGCTGGTCAGGGTGGGAGCCTATTATCACGATATCGGCAAAATAAAAAGACCGGAGTATTTTGTGGAGAATCAACAAGGCAATATTGATCCCCATGCCAAAATCGCGCCGGCGTTGAGTGCCCTGATCATCACCTCCCATGTCAAGGAGGGATTGGAAATGGCCAGGGACAAGCATTTGCCGCAGTCAATCGTTAATTTTATCGTCGGACATCACGGAACCAGCCTAACCAAATACTTTTATGGCCGGGCGCTGGAGGAGGATGGAGGCGAAAACATCAATGAGGATAATTACCGCTATTCCGGTCCCAAGCCGCAAAGCAAGGAAGTGGCTCTGGTCATGCTGGCTGATGCTGCGGAAGCAGCCGTGCGCTCCATTCCCGAGCCTACTAGTGAAAAGATCCGCGACATGGTGCGTAAAATTATTCGGGACAAGCTCAATGACGGGCAGTTGGAAGAATGTGATCTTACTTTCCGGGATCTGGACATTATTACGGCGACTTTTGTCCGTGTCCTGGAGGGGATATATCATAGACGGATCGAATATCCAGATATAACAGCCGAAGAATTGACAAGGAGGAGGGTTTAAAACATGGACACCATGATCATTAACCAGCAGGACAAGGTTCATTACAATCGGGACGTCCAGCAGGTAATCCTGAAAGTCGTCAAGACTATTGCTAAATTGGGCAGTATCCCCAAGAATACGGAACTTAGCATCCTTCTGGTAGATAACAGTTACATTAAAGACCTTAACTATGTTTATCGACATGTCAATTCGGCTACCGACGTTCTCTCCTTTGCCATGAATGAACTAACCGTAGGCGAGCCTGCTTTTACTTTTACCAATGAAATAAATGTTTTGGGTGATATCGTTATTTCGTTGGAAAAGGCGGTTGAACAGAGTCAGGAATATGGTCACAGTTTTGAACGGGAATTGGGATTTCTAGTGGCTCATGGGCTATTACATCTGCTGGGATACGATCATGAAAATGAAACCGAGGAAAAGGTAATGCAGGAGCTGGAGAAAAAGATATTGCAAGCGGCCAAGCTGGAGAGGTAGAATCAATAAATGGGCAAAGGTACTTTGCGGGACAGCTTTGTATATGCCATGCGGGGAATCATGGTAGCCATTGCCGGCGGACGGAATATGAAGATTCATCTCTTGGCGGCAATCCTGGCCGTAATTACCGCCTGGTTTTTAGGAATAAATCGCCTGGAATGGGCTATGATAACGATAAGTATATTTATGGTTCTGGCTGCCGAGACTCTCAATACAGCAGTCGAGAAAACCGTGGATCTGGTGACCCGGGATTATCATCCTTTGGCCAAACAGGCCAAAAATTTAGCAGCCGGTGCCGTCTTGCTGACCGCTATTAATGCAGTCATCATCGGTTTACTGATTTTCGGACCGTACTTGTTTTAGCAGTACAAGGAGAGGATTATGAAGATTACGCAGCTGATCACCGAAGCCTGCCAGGCAAGGCAGAAAGCCTATGCTCCTTATTCCAATTTTCAAGTTGGAGCAGCCCTGCTGACAGCTGACGGTCAGATCTACCAAGGGTCTAATATTGAAAATGCATCGTACGGCTTGACTGTTTGTGCGGAACGCAACGCAGTTTTTAAAGCAGTATTTGATGGGAAACGAGATTTTACTGCGATTGCCGTCTGCGCCAGCGGAACCGGTTATGCCTATCCCTGTGGAGCCTGTCTGCAGGTTCTGGCCGAGTTTTCTCCGCAAATCAGGGTCGTTGTAAGCAACCAAAACAGCGATTTTCGTGAATATGAATTAAAAGACCTGCTCCCGCAGATATTTTCTTTATCATAATACCGGGAAAGAAGCAGAATAAAGGAGTAAATGATTGTGAAATCAGGCTTTGTAAGCATCGTAGGCCGACCCAATGTGGGCAAGTCTACGTTACTGAATACCATCATCGGCGAAAAAATTGCGATTGTTTCCGACAAACCCCAAACTACCCGAACCAGGATTCAAGGGGTTCATACCTGTGATGACGGTCAGATCATTTTTGTTGATACCCCCGGAATTCATAAACCCAAGCATCTGCTGGGAGAGTACATGGTTAAGGTATCCACCCGTAGTCTGGATGAGGTCGATATGATTTATTATATGACGGACGTGACCCGCCCCTATGGAGGTGGAGAACAGTATATCATCGACCAGTTGAAATCAGCCCGGGTACCGGTGTTTCTGCTGGTCAATAAAATAGATCTGGTGGCGGAAGAAAAAACCAAGGAATTTACCCAGGATTTTCTAAATGAGATTAGTTTTAGCGAATGCATTCCGATCTCTGCTTATAAGAAAATAAATATTGACTTGCTGCTGGAGAAAACCTTTGCCTATTTGCCGGAAGGACCGCTTTATTATCCGGCCGACGATTTGACCGACCAACCCATGTCCTTTATCGTGTCGGAACTGATTCGAGAAAAGGCGCTGCTGCTGACTCGTGATGAAGTACCCCACTCGCTGGCAGTAAGCATCGAAGAATACAAGCATCAGGGCCAGGACAAAATTTATGTGCGGGCTGTAATCCATACCGAGCGGGATTCCCAAAAAGGCATCATTATCGGCAAGAATGGACAGATGCTAAAGAAAATCGGGGAACAGTCGCGGCACGAAATTGAGCAAATGCTGTCTGCTTCGGTTTATCTGGATCTGTGGGTCAAGGTACAAAAAAACTGGCGCGACAATGAGAGCAATCTCAATCAGCTGGGCTATAGATTATAGGCCATAGCCGGGCTGCGCAGACCAACCAAGCAAGCGGGGGGATAGCATGGATCTGGCATCATACCTGGATAGCACCAACTTAAAACCGGAAGCCACTCAAAATGACATTGCTGCATTATGTGAAGAAGCCGCCAGATTTAATATGGCGGCTGTTTGCATCCATGCCGGCCGATTGCCGCAGGCCCGTGAAATTCTGCCGGGGAGCGGTGTGAAACTTTGCACGGTGGTAGGTTTCCCGCTGGGAGCAGAGGGCAAGGACAGTAAAGTCTTTGCCGCGCTTCAAGCCCTGCGGGCAGGAGCAGATGAATTGGATATGGTCATCAACCTGGGTGCATTAAAAGACGGCGATTATCAAAAGGTGGAAGAAGAAGTCACCAGTATACTGGCCTTGAAAAATGAACATGCTTTTATTCTCAAGGTAATTGTGGAAACAGCTTTACTGACCCCGTCCGAGTTGATTGAAATGACCTGCCTACTGGGGGATTGCGGAGCAGATTTTATTAAGACTTCGACTGGATTTTCCAGCCGGGGCGCATCTTTGCAAGATCTTCAGATGATCAGCGCCCACCGTCCTCCCGGACTGAAGATCAAAGCAGCGGGAGGCATCAGGCAACTTGATCATGCCTTGCAAATGATCGATGCCGGGGCGGATCGTCTGGGCAGCAGCAATGCGGGCGGGATTCTAGAGGAGTATAGAGTCAGGGGAGGCAGATAAAGGAGCACGCTGCCCGTGAAAAAGTTTGTTTTTTCAGGTTTGGTTATTGCCCTGGTCTGCTTGACGGCATTGATCTGCAATCATACTGATTTGCTTGTCCGCTATGCCGTGTATCAAAGCCTGGCTGAATTTTACGGACGAAACCCGCTGCCCGGCCAGGAAGTTAAGATCGTATACAACCCGGGGCTGCGCGAACTGCCTCGGGTTAACCAGTCAATCGATATCTACACCGTTATGCCCGGTCTGAAGCGAAGTTATCCGCAACAGATGCAAGATTTTATGGCTTCCGGGGCGCAGATGATCGTTGAATGCTCGGGTCTTGACAGCTGGCATACCAGCCCGCAAGGTTCCGCCTGGCTGCCGGCGCTGCGCGCTCAGGCCTACCGGACAGTCGTCTTTGACGGCGGTCACCACCTGCCTACCCTGGGGATGGCTCCGGATTTGATTATCGTGCCGGTCTTGCAAGGATATGCGGCGCATGGCTATATGCGAGATGGAATGCGGGTGGACAAGATCCTGGAGATTCTGTCTTCCAATCAGATCCCTACGGTCATGGCCACGGTTTCCCGCTGGCGATTGGTGAAAACCGAAGATTCGCTGCAGGGGATCAGCCGGGAAATTCTGGATCAGCTTGAACCTGTTGCGGAAGAATCACGACCTTTTACCGCCGACTGCTGTCCCCGCATCAGCAAGTATAACGGACGTCTGTTCATCTATGCCAATGAAGCGTATATCAAACAGCCTCACCTGGTGAGCGAATACTGCTTGCAGTTGGGGTTGGAGGATGTTAGTGATGCCTATATTGCCTTTAATTATGATGCAATAACGCCTGCCCAGGCTAATCTTTATGTGCAAAAACTGCACCAAGAACTGGGGGTCGGGATGGAAATCGTCAACCAGCCGGTCAAAGTCAGTCATCTGCTGTTTAGACTACCGGAATTGAAAAACAACTGATATCATATAAACTATTTTGGGCTTCCGGGGGGAAAACAGATTGAATTACAATACCCGGGGATTTATATTAAGACAACGGGATTATCGCGACAGCGACAAATTGCTGAGTATTTTTACCGAACAGAAGGGCAAAATAACCGCAGTAGCCAAGGGAATCAAGAAACCTAAGAGCAGTTTGCGGGCTTGCACCCAACCTTTTTGTCATGCTTATTTACATCTCAATCAGGGACGGGACATGGATCTGCTGACCCAGGGAAAACTGCTTGACTTCTATGCCAACTCCCGCTCTGATCTGGAACGATCTCTGTACTGCATTTATCTGATGGAACTGCTGGACAAGAGTCTGTTGGAGAACATTCCGCTACCCGGCTTGTACCAGGCGTTGCTGCAGGTGCTTGCCGCAATCAATGAACAAGGCTTGAATCCGCTATTCATCAGGTATTTTGAAGTACGGTTGCTGTCCAGTCTGGGTTATAAACCGGTGCTGTCCCGTTGCCTGAGCTGCGAGCAAAAAGCGGGAGCGGGATTTCATTTCAGCCTGTCCGAAGGCGGACTGATCTGCCCGGCCTGCCAGAGAGACAGTCAGGATGCCGTCCATGTGAACGGTGAAACACTGGGCCTTTTACGCCTGCTCAGTGAAGGCTCTTTCCAAACTTTGCCCCGGGTCAAAGCCAGTCCGGGCGGATTAAAGGAACTTGAGAATCTGCTGGAAAAATACCTGGAATATCATCTGGACCGAAGATTTAAACTGAAAAACACGATTCGACTGTTGAAAAAAACCATTGATTTTGAAAATTGACAAGCATCATCCGGCTTGTTAAACTAGTATAAATTTCATATTAATCAACGATGAAGAAGAGTAGTAGGAAAAGCAAAGCCGCTTTTAGAGAGCCGGGGCAGGTGGAAACCGGCAGGGGCTTTTTCCCAAGGCGCTTCGGAGTATCAGGAGGAAAGCCCGCAAAGGGTGAGTAAAACCTGGCAACGAAGGTGGGCTGCGTGCCAATCAGGGTGGAACCGCGGGAATATCCCGTCCCTGTTGGATACGAGCTTTTTTTTATTTCTGCAAGTTCATATTCCCAATAAGAATCATTAGAGGAGGTTGGAGCAGTGAATTTCCAAGAGATTATTTTGAATCTGCAAAACTATTGGAGCAAACAGGGCTGTATTATTCAACAGCCATACGATTTGGAAAAAGGGGCGGGAACCATGAACCCGGCCACCTTCCTGCGTTGTCTGGGACCGGAGCCGTGGAAGGTAGCTTATGTAGAACCTTCCCGCCGCCCGACCGACGGGCGTTATGGGGAAAACCCCAACCGTCTGCAGCATTATTATCAGTTCCAGGTCATCCTCAAGCCGTCACCCGACAACGTGATCGAACTGTACATGGAAAGCTTGCGCCAGTTGGGCATTGATCCCGATCAGCATGATATCCGTTTGGTGGAGGACAACTGGGAGTCGCCTACGCTGGGAGCCTGGGGACTGGGCTGGGAGATCTGGCTGGACGGCATGGAGATCACCCAGTTTACCTATTTCCAGCAATGCGGCGGTTTTGACTGTCATCCCGTCTGCGCGGAAATTACCTATGGATTGGAGCGGATCGCCACCTATATCCAAAACAAGGAAAGTGTCTACGAGATTGAATGGGTGGACGGCATTACCTATGCCGACGTTCATCACCAATCGGAGGTGGACTATTCCCATTACAATTTCCACGGTTCTGATGTGGAATCGCTGACCACCATGTTCAACATCTGTGAGCAAGAGGCGCGCCGGGTGGCCGATCTTCACCTGGCTCAGCCGGCCTATGATTATGTACTGAAGTGTTCGCATCTGTTTAACCTGCTGGATGCGCGCGGCGCCATCAGTGTGACCGAACGCACCGGATATATCGGCCGGGTACGCAACATTGCCCGCATCGTCGCCAGAGAGTATCTTGAACAGCGGCGCCAGCTCGGATATCCGCTCTTAAAAGATGAGAGTCTGCGTCAACAGCTGCTGCAGGAAGTGGAGGTAGAAGGATAATGAAAAGAGATCTATTATTGGAGATTGGCGTGGAGGAAATACCTTCTGCCTTTATGGCCGGAGCGCTGGCGGATCTTAAACAACTGGCAGAACAAAAATTCACCGCCCACCGGATTGGTTTTGAAGAGGTTGACAGCCTGGGTACTCCTCGGCGTTTGGTTTTACATGTCAAAGGACTGAATGAAAAACAGCAGGACGCAGTAATTGAAAACCGTGGTCCCAAAAAAGCCAGTGCCTTCGATCCGCAGGGTAATCACAGCAAAGCAGCGCTTGGTTTCGCCCGGGGGCAAGGGATCGAGGCAGCAGATCTGCAGATCCGCGATGTGGATGGAACGGAATACCTCTTTGCCATCAAAAAGGAATTAGGGGGGCTAACCGAGGAAGTACTGCCGGAGATCCTGCTTGATATCATAAATTCGCTGAGTTTCCCCAAGTCCATGCGCTGGGCGTATTACCAGACCCGATTTGCCCGCCCGATTCGCTGGTTATTGGCCCTTTACGGAAATCAGACGGTGCAAGTGCAGATCGAAAATGTCGTCAGCGGCAATGAAAGTTACGGCCATCGATTCCTGGCTCCTGAGGGGTTTACAGTCACGCATGCCGAGGATTATTTTGCCCAGCTACGCCAGCGATATGTAATCGTGGATCAACGTGAAAGGAAAGAAATGATCTGGGAGCAGGTCCAGCAAACAGCCCGGCTGGCAGGCGGAAAAGCCATGGAAAATGATGAACTGTTGGAGGAAGTCTGCTTCCTGCTGGAATATCCGACTGCTTTTGCAGGTCGTTTTTCTCCTTCCTATTTGGATGTGCCGGCGGAGGTCCTGACCACCTCCATGATAGAACATCAGCGCTACTTTCCCGTCTTTGATGACCAGCAACGCTTGCTGCCAGCCTTTGTCGGGGTAAGGAATGGTACTGATGCCAGCCTTGCTATTGTCAGGGCCGGTAATGAAAGAGTATTAAAAGCCCGCCTAGAGGATGCACTTTTCTTCTGGAAGGAAGATACCTCCAAGACGCTGGCGGATTTTGTACCCGGTTTGCAGAAGGTCATGTTCCATGAGCGGCTGGGAAGCATCATGGACAAGGTGCAGCGTTTGCAGAAACTGGCCGTTTTTATCGGCGGCCAAACCGGTCTCAGCAATACAGACAATCTGGAACGTGCAGCCCTGTTGTGCAAAGCTGACCTGTTAAGTAATATGGTTTACGAGTTTCCTGAACTGCAGGGGATCATGGGCCGTTACTACGCCTTAAACAGCCAGGAAGACAAAGAAGTAGCCCAGGCCATCCTGGAACACTACATGCCTCGTTTTGCCGGTGACCAGCTGCCCGCCAGCCCTACCGGAACCGTGCTGGCGCTGACAGAAAAATTGGATAATCTGACTGCTTGCTTTGCCATTGGCATCCGGCCATCCGGATCACAAGATCCTTATGCGCTGCGCCGGCAGGCTTTGGGGGTAGTCAACATCCTGACGGAGATGCATATCAAGACTGACTTGAGCAAGATTATCAAGGCTGCCTATCAGGGCCTGGTCAATGTTAAAACCGAAGCCGATGTACAGCAAATCACGGATGAACTGATGGATTTCATCAGGCAGCGGCAACGCGGCATCTTGCTTGACAAAGGATATACTTTTGATGTGGTTGACGCTGTCTTGGCCTTGTCCCTGTCAGATCTTCATGATATACAGGAACGAGTAAGGGCTATACAAGCATTCAAGGCGGCAGATAAATATGAAGATTTTACGGTGGTATTCAACCGCTCCCACAATCTCTCCAAAAAATGGGACAGCACTACTGTCATAGCCGAAAACCTGGAGGATGAAAGTGAAAAAATTTTGTGCCAGCATCTGCTGCAGGTACAACAGTCAGCAACGCAGTGCTTACAAGCCAAAGATTACACCCAGGCCTTGAACATCCTGGCTGATCTGCGATCTGATCTTGACCGTTTCTTCGCTGCTGTCATGGTAATGGTGGAGGACGAAAACCTTAAAGCAGCCCGGCTGGGCCTTTTAAAGGCCATTGCGGAGTTGTGTGGTCAGGTCGCGGACTTCACTAAAATTATTTAAACGTTTTATTTATAATAAAAATGAAATTAGGTATTGGCAAACAGGATTTTATTAGCGACAATAGTATATATGATTTGAGGAAATTTACCCAAAAAGTATAGCGTAATTGGGTGGTGAACAAAATCGATTTAAATGAACGTCAGATTAAGATCCTGGAGATTGTCAAACAAAACGGACCCATAACCGGTGAAAGCATTGCCGAATCCTTGGAAGTAACTCGGGCTGCTTTGCGCTCCGATCTGGCAGTATTGACCATGTCCGGTTACCTGGATGCTAAACCCCGGGTAGGCTATACCTATAAAGCAGACGGAGTAGACAATAAAATAAGAAAAGTATTGAATCAATACCGGGTCAGGGATGTTATGTCAATGGCGGTAGTAGTCAAGGAAAACTGCAGCATATATGATGCTATTGTGACGCTTTTTGTAGAGGACACCGGCAGTATTTTTGTATTGGATGGGGAAAATTATCTGGTTGGAGTGGTCTCCCGCAAGGACCTGCTAAAGACTACCCTGGGGCAGGCTGATATTCTCAAAATGCCGGTTAGCGTTATTATGACCCGCATGCCTAATATCATTACCACCACAGGTGATGATACTGCCGTGGAAGCGGTTAAGCGAATCGTCGAACATGAAGTGGACAGTCTGCCGGTGATCAAATGTTATCTTGGCCCGCACAATGATGAAAAGTGCGAAGTCATTGGGCGAATCACCAAAACCAATATTGCCAGAATATTTTTGGATCTGGCATGTAAATAACGAGGGGGTTAATTATTTTGACAGAACATTTACCCGGTGTATTTATTGTGTCGGATTCCATTGGAGAAACAGCTGAGATGGTAGTCA
>CAZACF010000046.1:0-13888 GCA_964483565.1 uncultured Syntrophomonas sp.
GGTTGTTGACACGCTCACATCTCAAAGGTGTCAACAACCCCGTCCCCTTGTCACGTATGTGAAAGGCGTAATGATCAGTCAATAACTGATCATTACGCCTTTTTTGCTGTGCAGAATTTGCGATTGAAACTTTTTGGGAAACGCCTCTCCGGCCGCGGTATCTGCTTATTGGGTCAGCAGGTTAAAAAGGACCTGGGCCATTTCTGCCCGGGTGGTTGTGCTCGTCGGCAGGAGCTGGTTTCCGTCTCCGCTGATGGTTCCGGTTTCGACCAGCAGCTGCATGGCTGGCTGGGCCCAGGGAGCAATCTCTTCTCTATCGGTGAAACTGGTCAAGGTTTTCCCGCTTGTCGCGGGGGGCATCTTATTCAATCCCTGGAGGGCATTGGCCAATAGAGTAAACATTTCCTGACGGGTGATTTCCCGCTCCGGCGCAAATCTATTGTCGCCCACCCCATTGGCTATGTTTAAATGTTTGGCTGCAGCTAGATAGTCGGTATAATAGGTGGCTCCCGCATCGGCAAAATTGTCCCGGGGGTCGGCCGCAGCCGCCAAGCCATATGCGTTCATGAGCATGACGATGAACTGGCCCCGGGTTAGCTTGGCCTGCGGGCTAAAATAGCCCTCTCCGGTTCCGGTGGTGATCGCGCGGGCGGCAATAAAGCCTACCGCCTGGCCGTACCAGGCGTTTTCCGCCACATCTTTGAAGCTGACCAGGTGATAGCCCACCGCATACCGGGAAAAGTGTCTGGTGCTGAAGCTGACCCGGCCCGTGGTGGGGTCATAAAGGCCATTGCTGACAATTTCGAGTTCGCCTGTGTTATTAACAAAGTAGATGATAATGGCATTGGCATCTTCGCCGGCCTGCAGGGTATAGGGTACGGATACCGATACCTCCCCGCCAAACTGGGAGATGCTCTGGCCGCCACTCTCCACCCGGAAATCAAAAACGGGTCGGTCGCCTACGGTCTGCCGGGCGGCGGGGGGTAAAGTTGCCGCGTCCACTCGGGAGGCGCTGATTTTCATATCGCCGCTGGTTTGCCGGGAAAGATCGTTCAGGGCATGGTTGTCAAAGCTAAGCGAAGCAACCGGGGTGGATATGGTCAAGGCACCAAGTCCGGCTTGGACGGCCTGACCGATCGCCCCTGGAGGGATGCTGGTTGCTGCGGTGGTGGCAGCCGCGGGGGCCTGCACCTGGATTTCCACCCTGGCGGCGGTGCCTGCACCTTGTTTTTGGGCCTCTGCCTTGGCTTTATTGATGGCTTCGCTGATTTGGACAGAGCTGACCGCAGCCGCTGCTGTACCCCGGCTGTCCAGTGTAGCCGTAACGGTGGTAGCCACCGTCGCGCTATGGCCGCTCAGATTGGTCTCGGTTTTAGGAGGCCCCACTGTAGCAGCGGATCCTCGCCCGCCCCCGGAACTGTTTCTGCTCCATTGGGCATACACCGTAATAGATGCGGTGATGGCCGTATCTGCCGTGAAAGTGGTCCCGCTGCCGTTGGCTTCGGTATTCCAGCCCATAAAGATATAACCGGCTCTGCCCGGCGCCGTGGGTAGTGGGCCGAGCTGGCCGCCTGCAATTACATCTTGGAAATTGGGGCTGGCTTCAGTATTTGCGCCATTTTTATCAAAAGTGACGGTATGGATGACCAGCTTCTGAAAAGAACCGGGCTTGGTCCAGACCGTGTTGGTTGTGTCTGTAAAGGTGTAATAGTCTTGCTTGGTAGTGGTTGCCAGGTGCTCGCTTTCCTCGATTGGCAAGCTCCCCATCCGCAGGGGAGTGACCGCCCTGATCTGACCGTCAACGGTAACGGTCGCACCTCTAGTCGGGTCGGCCAGCTCCCATGCCGATGCATATATTCCCGTGCCGTCCTGGCCGGATGAGGTCACGTTGCCTTGTATGTGCACATCGGCTCCGGATGAGCTTACCGCCGTAGCTTCTTTCCCTCCGGCCACGACATTGCCGTGCACGGTGAGGCTGGCGCCTTGCCAGGCATCTACGGCATAATCCGGAGCGCTGATATCGCCCCTGATTACGACTTCACCCTTGCCCGCCGCAACCCCGCAAGCACCACCGGTGACGGTAACATTTCCGGCAATGCTGAGAATGGCTTCCTCGGCGCCCAGGTACGCCCCGCGGCTTTTTTCGCCGGTTACCACCACATCTCCACCAATAAAAACAGGCTGCACTCCTCCGCTATCGGAATCTATATACGCCCCGTAAGAGGAAACACCGGTAACTGTCACATCGCCGCTGACGATAATGCTGCCGCTGCCAAAGCATTCCAGGCCGTATGAGTTATCCCCGGCTACTGTGATACTGTCAGCCGTAACTGTTCCATTGCCTGCCGTATAGACTGCCTTGCCGGCGCCAGCTGATGTTACCGCGTTTACCTGGACATTACTGCCTTCCCCCGCATAGACTCCGTAGGCAACGCCTTCTCCCGCCACCACGTTTAAGGCACCCGCTCCAGTCAGTTTCAGCCGACTGAAGTTATCCGCATAGATGGCTGCCATGGCGGCTGTATTGCTCATGGGACTGACATTTGGCGCAGACGTCGGGTCAGGCTGCACCGTCAGCGTATGTCCGTTCAGGTCAATGATTACATTGCTGCCGATCAGGGTGATAGGCAGGGAATAATTGATATTGGCGGTCAGTTTCAGCGCGTGTCCATCCCAAGTGCCGTCGGCCACTTTCTCCAGCGCAGCGGTCAACTCAGGTGCGCTGCCAGTCTCGTGTATCGTCACCGGTTCAGGCACGCCCTCTCCGGTGAGCTTGAGGGTTTCCGGATCAGCCAGGGTCGATATTTCTTCCTCTGTTCCTGCGTTTTCGATGATGGCGCAGCGATACATCCAGCCGTTCATGGCGGGTTCCAATCCGGGCAGGGTGTAGGTCGCACCAGTTTCCCCGGTGATCTCCTCAAAGTCGTTGCCCTCGCCTCTGGCCACATACCACTGGTAGGTGGCACCGGCTTTTTCTTGCATGGAAAGGGTAACCCTGCCGCTATAAGGCAGTTCATAGGAACTTTCCATCCCGGAAATCATCCCGGCGGTTGCGCTGGCCGGTGGTAAAAGGGGTGATTTTAAAGCACCCTGATACAAATTGCCCGTGTATTTACTAAGGCTGAAAAACGCTTCATCGGTTACATCACTAAAACGATATTTAGACAAGCGCAAAAGTCGTACGCTTTCCTCCAATTGGGCGTCATTGGTTACTACATTGGTATATAAATAGTACACATTATGCTTGTCGTACTTTAGGGTACAAAAGTAGTAATCCGTGGCAAACCTTGTTCCTGACGGTAAGTCGGTATAATTCTCGAAATTCCCTTTATCCTTGTCGAAAAATATGTGGTACAGGGATATAGCTTGCCCGTTGTTATCTTTTTTATAATCTGCATGAATCTTTTGGAAATCGCCACGCCAAGGCTGGTCGGAGAAAAGCTCTATGCCCCCGTTTGCATAATATCTGGGCATTTCATATGAGTGCGTGAGGGTGTACATAAAATCATCGGACAGCATACCCTCACGGTCTGAGCCCTCTGGCCAATTCTGCACATAGCTTTTGCTGAAGTAATTGTAGAAAGCAAACAGATTCGTTCCGGACGTGGTATCACGATAAATGCGCAGGTTGGAGTGCTCTATCACGGCGCAGCGCTGGTACATGTTCTTAACTTTTTCGGCGTTGGCCTTCAGTTCATCCAGGTCCCGCTGGGCTTGCATGCGGATGTTACTTTCACGCAAGTCGTCACCCTGGTGGGCTTCGATCACTTTCTCGCAGGCGGTCTGGCCCATGGCATTGTACATGGCGTAAACAGTAATGATGTAATTGCGGTATTCCTTGCGCTTTTCGTAGCCCTGATGTTCCCAGCGGTTTTGGTGCCGTTCCAGTTGGTCAAAGGCACCAAAAACATTATAGCCACTGGTCAGCACCATGGTTATTCTGTTGCCCAGGGCATTGGAAGCAGCGATCACGGTCTTGCTGCCGGTGTCAATATTCCTGTTTTTACCCCAGTAGAGGTCTTGCATAAATAAATCGGTCAGCTCACCCTCCTCGGCCAAATCCTTCTGATAACCACAGAGCTGATTGTAGGGGGATGCGTAATCGCTGAAGAATTCAGCGAAGCTGTCTAAATTTCTCTTTAGCTCTCCCTCCTCAAGCTTGCCGGACATGTCTTTTATTTGGCTCTCAATGTTATCCAGCTGCCCCTTGATTTCTTGCAAAGCCTGAAGTATTTGTGCGGTGTCCGAGCCGAATATGGCCGCAAAGGCTTCGTTGACGCCCTTCCCGGCAATTCCGGAGACAATCCCGCCCGCCAGTTTCTCAAGCGCCCAAATGCCCACGGTAGTTGCCGGGTCTGCCGGCATCGACTGCAGCGAAACCCTGCTTGAGGCTTCGGCCTTCTCCGTTGTCTCTATGCCAATCTCGTCTTGCACCATATTTTCCGCCAACGCCGTCACCGGCAGTTGTGTAATGGCAAAAGCCATTATAAGCAGCAGCGCCAAAATCCTTTTTACTTTTTGCATACTTTGTCCCTCCTTATTTTAATGTTGGCACACAATCCTGTTTTCATGGAACTCCCTTTCATGAAAATGCATTGCTCCCGGAGTAGTTTGACTTTCCTGGGGAGTTATTTTCCGGTGCGTGCTATGGCCCATGAATATTTCCAACGGTTATGACCGGTCGGCAGCACACTCCGTCCTTACTCATATCATTTCAATTGTAAGTAAATAAGGGGAGCCGGGATAGTGAGTTGCGTGCTCTATTTGCTGCGATTATTGCTATTTTGCCAATAAAAAAAGGCTTCCGCTGCTATTGCGCACGGAAACCTCTCGACTGTATTTTGGTATTAATTCTGGGTCATCATGGCTCGATATTGGGAGGGGCTCATGCCTAACTTTTCTTTGAATTTTTTGGCCAGATATCCATTGTAACTCACACCGCATTCATCAAAGGCCTGGGTGATGGATAGATTGGTATCACACAGCTTTTCCTTGAGCTTGTTGAATTTCACTTCTTTATAATAATTATAGGGAGTCATGCCGGTATGCTGCTTAAATAAACGGGTATAGTGGTACTTGCTCATGTTAACAATCCCCGCCAGCTTCTCCGGGTCAAATTCCTCTTGCCAATGATCGTCGAGGTATTCTTTTCCTTTGACAATTTCTTCTCTGTCCTGGTAAAACCTGGAGGTAATAAATATAAACACCACATACAACAACTGATCATGGATGTCGCGGATCGGCATGGCCGTCATATTGTGGAACATGCTTCCGTAAACCAAGCCCTTATAATCTCCCAGTCGCTCAACAATCTCCTGATGAGGCACTTTGACATCATAGGCGTTAATGGCCTCACCCTGAAACGCCCGCACAGTGAAATCCTTTATTCCCCACCTTTCCAGGTTGGGATTGCGCAATATATTATGCTTTTTATACAGTCTCTCAGGATTGGATATTTGGGCAAACTCCAAATAAGCTTCATTGGCCAGGAGCATCGTCCCATCCGGTGAGCAGATGTGCATAGGATGGGGAAAGTGCTTTACGATCTCCACAAACAACGCTTGATTTTCATACAGCGATTGAAAAGGCCAGGGGTTTTCCGGCTGGTCTGGTTCATGACCGTCATTGATGGCTTGTTCTGGTTTGGCCTGTTCTGCTTTTACTGGAGGTACATCCTTGTCCTGGTCTGATGCCGGTTGCCGGGCTGCTTGCCGGGAGGTTTTTTTCCGTCTTCTATCCTCTGGTTTTACGGCATCTGCAGGGATAAGCCAAAGGTTGCCCTTTTTTACTACCCCGTTTATCCTGCCCTCGACACAGTACAGTGTCACCCTCCTGCTGCCCAGCCCCCATTTGTTTCCGGCTTCCTTCACCGTCAAGTAATCCATGCCCCGCACCACCCATTAATATAAGTATTTTCATCAATATTATGCTAATTTTAGCATATTACATCTTATGTCGCATGTTACGCCGGGAGTTATGCAGGGAACTCAGGCTGGGTTAAAATTATCCCTTCCACCGGAGGAAATGAATCATGTACAATAAATTACAAATTCCGCTGTCAACATCAAACCTCTGTTATTTTTAGGTAATCATTGATAAAATAAAATACAAATAGGATTGGGAGGATTCATCATGATCATCAACAAAACTCTCAACGGTGACACGCTGACTGTTACCCTGGCCGGACGATTGGACACAACCACCGCCCCTCAGCTGGAGGCGGAACTGAAAGATGCGCTGGTCGGTTTAAGCGCTCTGACCCTTGACTTTGCGGAATTGGAATACATATCTTCCGCCGGGCTACGGGTGTTGTTGTCTGCCCACAAGGTCATGAGCAAACAGGGAAAAATGGTCATTTGCCATGTTAATGAGACCATTCATGAGGTGTTTGAGGTCACTGGCTTTACGGAAATTTTAACTCTCGCATAATGGCGGCCCAGGAATCATCCCGGCAGTCTCTGGGCTTTTATCCCCTGAGCATGGAGGCCCGGTCAGAGGTAGAACGAATCCGTGCCCTGGAGGGCCATGCCCTCAGCGCTCATGCTTTTGCTTCCCTGTTTTTATGGCAGGAAGAAATGAAGCTCTCGGTCTGTCTGCGGGAGAATGCGTTGCTGGTGCGTTGTGCGGCGCGGGGGGAAAACGCTTATTTTTTTCCCTGCGGCAGTGAAACGGGCAAGCTGGAGCTGCTGCGGGACTTAGGGGAACCTCCCGGCCTTTCCCTGCACTATGTGCGGGCGCAGGATCGACTGTTTTTATCCCGTTATTGGCCGGGCCGGTTTGTGTTTGAGAAGCTGCGGGGAGATGCGGAATATATTTACTGCCTCACCGATCAATTGAATTTGCAGGGCGGGGCTTATAAAAATCTGCGCGCCAAAATCCACAAGGCTCAAAACCGCTATGATTGGAAGGTTATAGACCTTGACCAAACGTGTCTGGAACGGGCCGCCGATGTCATCCTTGGATGGCGCGGCCCGCTGGGCGGCGACCGCCAGGTGGCCATGCGGGCGGTAGAGTACTTTGATGCGCTGGGCTTGCAGGGCGTTCTGCTGGAGAACGGCAAAGGCCCTCAGGCGGTAGCAATGGGCTCTTGCATCACCCCCGACACCTTTGACCTGCATGTGACCAAAACCCTGCTGCCCGGTATTGACAGTTATCTGAAATGGGAGTTGTACCGCCGTCTGCCCCCGACGGTGCAATGGATTAACCAGGAGGAGGACTTGAATCTGCCTGGCTTGCGCACCAACAAGCGGGAGTCCATTCCCTCTTCCATTACCCCGCTGTGGAAAGGGATTACGATATGAACGAACGCTATTTTACCAATAGAATTTTTTATCGTTTCTTCTACCCGGCTATTATTTCGTCGGTTTGTCTGGGGCTGGCCAATCTGGCTGATGCGCTGTGCGTGGGGATCATGATGGGCGAACCGGCCCTGGCGGCGATTGGCCTGATTTCTCCCATTTATATGGTGTTTAATGTGCTGGACGTTGGCCTGGCCGTGGGCGGTGCCATTGTCTTTACCCAGTTGATGGGCGGGGGACGGGTCAAGCAAGCGGTCAACGTCTTTTATCAAATGCTGCTGGCTACGATTCTGGTCAGTGTCGTGGTGGCGGTTGCAGGGACTGTTTTTTTGCCCGAGATTTTGCTGGTGCTGGGGACTGCGCCTGCCCAAGGGATCGTCTATCAGTTTACCTGGGATTATGCCTGGTGGCTGCTGCTGACCACACCGCTTTTCTTCCTCAATCAGCTTTTTTACCACTTCATTCGCTGTGATGACGGGGAAAAGCGCGCCAGCATTGGTCTGGTCGTGTCCAATTTGCTGGATGTGGGGCTGTCCTTCATCCTGGTGCTGGGCTTTGACATGGGCATCAAGGGGGCCGTTTGGGCAACCATCTTGGGCACGGCGGCGGGCGTATTGATTTATTTGCCCCATTTCTTCGTGAAAAGCAATATTCTCAGCCTGCGCCTGACCAAGCCGGACTTCCCGCTGATGATGAGCTGCTACCGAACCGGTTTCTCTTCTTCTTCGCAATACCTGGCCCAGTTTGTGGTCTTACTGGTATTGAATAACCTCCTGATGCGCTTGCATGGGGAGGGTGCGCTGGCAGTATTCAATGTCGTAATCAACGTTTCCTATGTATTGATCGGACTTTACAGCGGGGTTGCAGCCACGCTCCAGCCGCTGGCGGCGACCTTTTACGGCGAGCGCAACGCTGCCGCCCAGCGTCAAAGCCTGCGCCTGGCCATCCTCTGGGGAGTGGCTCTGGGGGTGGTCTGCACCGGGGCGGTGGCGATCTGGGCCCCGCAGGTGGCGGCGGTCTTCGGGCTGTCCGAGTCGATGCTGGACATGGGGGCGCTGGCGCTGCGCTGCTACTGTCTGGGCGGATTGTTGATCGGGCCCAGCATCATCCTGAGCAGCTATTGGCAAGCCGTAGGCCGGGAACGGGAAACCTTGACGCTTACCCTGCTGCGTTCTTTGCTGGTTTATCTGGTACTGGCGGTTCCTCTGGCCTTTGGCCCGCTGGCCCTGTTTTGGTGGGTCTTTCCCGCTACCGAGGCGCTCAGTCTGCTGGTTTTCCTGATTTGGCAGCAGCTGGGCGGGCGTGGGCAAGGGTCGTCGGACTTTGCTCAACTGGAGCAACCCCCCATCCTGACGCGGCTGCTGCGCCAGGACGGACAGGAACTAGGCCAACTCCTGGACGAGGTGGAGATATTTTGCAGCGATCTGGGCGCTACGGCGGGCCAAACGTATCTGGCTAATATGGCGGTGGAGGAAATGTGTGAGGTCATCTTCCGCCATTCCACCCAGCACAGCCCCCGGGATATTTTTATGCAGATTACTCTCTTTCCCATCGGCAATGGACTGTTTGAGCTGCATATTCGTGACAACGCTCCGGTCTTTGACCCTTTTTCCCTGCGCATGAGCCGCATCAATGAAGCCGAAGATCAGGACAGTGCCATGGAGAGTATGGGGGTGTTGATGGTAAAAAAGAAAGCCAAAGATTTTTATTACCGCCATTATCAGGGTTTTAATACCTTGACGGTGCGGATTTGACGAAAGGGAGCTCGGCTATGCCGGTTTATGCCCAAAACTGGATGATCCCGGATCTCATCCGCCTTTGGCGGCAGTGCTTTGATGACCCGGGGGAATATGTTGCCTTTTTTATGGCGCACCGCTTTCGCCCCGAGCATGCTCTGGTCTCCCTGCAAGGCGGAAAACCCGTGGGCATGGCCTACTTCTTGCCTTGCCGGGTCGGTCTGGCGCAGGCGCGTTATGGTTACGCCGTGGGTGTGGCTCCGGCGCTGCGCGGGCAGGGAATCGGCGGGGCGATCCTGTCCTGTGCCGAGGAAAAATGTGATGCACGGGGAGAATTATTGCTGGTCGCCCCCCGGGCTGGCTTATCCGCTTTCTATCATCAACGTGGCTATGAGGATGCTTTTTTCTGCCGCTGGTGGCAATTGGACGATGCCGGCCCGGTTGGGCGGTTAGAGGTAGGGCCAGCCAATGCTCCCGACTATGTGACGCTGCGGGAGAGAGCTTTCCCGCAGGCGGGGCTGGTGCGCTGGGATGAGCGGGACGTGGTCTATGCTCTGGCGGAAAAGCGTTTTTGTGGGGGCCTGGCCGATTGTTTACGTTGGCAGGGCAGTCAATATCTGCTGTTCGGTCACAGGGAAAACCGCTGTCTGGTATTGGAGGAAACCACTTTGCCAGCAGCGCTTTTACAGCAACTGGCTCCCTCCCTGTGTGCCCATTACCAGGTCAAGCAGATTCACTGCCGGCTGCCGGCCGATGCCAGGGGTCAGCCAGTGGGCTGCTGTTACGGCGAGATCAACTGGGACGAAGGCTGGTTGGGATTGGAATTGACCTAAAGGAGAGGAAGGAATGGCACAGCAACGCAAGGTTTCACTGCGGATGAAGTCCGTACTGGTGGTTACAGCCATGGCCCTCATTATGGCGGCGGCGGCCATTGTCATGAGCTACCGTGTTTATGCCAACACGATGGATGAGCATTATAAAATGCTTACGATCAATGTTGCCCGTACTGCCGCCACCCAGATGGACTACGGCCGGCTGCAGCACTACATTGAAACCGGCCAGAAGGACGCTAAATACGAGGAGCTGCGCCACATCCTGCTGGACATTCAACAGAGCAACAACGTAAAATACCTCTATATTCTGCAGCTCCGCCCTGATCAGGGGGAAACCTTTACGGTGATGGATACCGAGGACGGTGTGGAACTGGGCACCATCGACACCCTGGTGCAAACCATGCCGGACGGTCAGGATGAGCTGGTATATATCAGCAATACCGAAAAATTTGGCTGGCTCAGCTCGGCCATGGTTAATCTCAAGGATGATTCCGGAAAGGCCTTTGCGGTCATGTGTGTGGATATCTCCATGAACGATGTTATGGCCGACCGGCAGGATTTTCTGCTGACGGTACTGCTGGTCATCTGTGCCATCATGGTATTGCTGGGCATGGTAATGCTGTTGCTGGTCGGCAAATTCGTCGTCAACCCCATCAACCAGCTGGCTGAGGCGGCGGGCCGGTTTGTCTCCGACCGGGAAGACAGCCAGCCCGAGGATGCGCTCAGCAGCGTTCCGGTACGCCAGCATACCAAGGTGACCTCGGCTATTTCCCGACTGGATATCCGCACCGGGGACGAGATTCAATCGCTGGCCGAGGCCATTCAGACCATGGAGCAGGAAATCAACGCTTATATCGACAACCTCACCGCGGTGACCGCCGAAAAGGAACGGATCGGCGCCGAGCTGGACGTGGCTCGCAACATCCAGGCCAGCATGCTTCCTCGCATTTTCCCGCCTTTCCCGGAACGACCGGAGCTGGATCTGTATGCTACTATGACCCCGGCCAAGGAAGTGGGCGGTGATTTCTACGACTTCTTCCTGGTGGATGAGGATTGTCTGGCCATGGTTATGGCGGATGTGTCCGGCAAAGGTGTCCCGGCGGCCCTCTTTATGGTGATCGCCAAGACCCTGCTCAAGAATGCGGCCCAAACCGGGCTGGGCCCCAAGGCAGTACTGGAAAAGGTAAATGAACAGCTTTGCGTCAATAATGAGGCCGAAATGTTTGTCACCGTCTGGCTGGGCATCCTGGAAATTTCCACCGGCACGCTCACCTGTGCCAATGCCGGGCATGAGTATCCGGTGGTTAAAAAAGCGGGCGGCGACTATCAGCTCATCAAGGACAAACATGGTTTTGTGCTGGCCGGCATGGAGGGAAGCCGCTACCACGAGTATGAACTGCAGCTCCAGCCGGGCGACCGACTGTTCCTTTACACCGACGGTGTGGCCGAGGCTACCAATGCCAATGATGAGCTGTACGGCACTGATCGGATGATCGCCGCCCTTAACCGCTGGCCGGAGGAGAGCTGCGAAACACTGCTGCAGCGGTTGAAAGAAGATATTGAAGTGTTTGTCGGCGAGGCGCCCCAATTCGACGATATCACCATGCTCAGCCTGGCCCTCAAGCCCCACGCCCATCAGGCCTGGCAAGAACTGAAGCTAAAACCGCTCCTGGAAGAGATGACCAGAGCGACTGCCTTTGTGGAAGGGAATCTGGAAGCCGCCGGCGTTGCCCTGAGAGTAATTACCCAAATGAACATCGCCGTGGACGAAATCTTCTCCAACATCGTACGTTACTCGCAGGCCACCGAGGTCACTGTTAGTCTGGCCGTCAAGCGCGATAGTCTTCAGCTGCGCTTTGCTGATAATGGCCGGCCCTATGATCCCACCCACAAGCCGGATCCCGACATCACCCTTTCCGCTGAGGAGCGGGACGTGGGCGGCCTGGGCATCTTTATGGTGAAAAAAACCATGGATAGCATGGATTATGAGTATAAAGACGGTTGCAATCTGCTGACACTGGGCAAAAAGCTCTAAAGGCAGGAAGTTGCTTCTTTCTTCCAGAGAGATACTTCGCCGGGGCCCAGCATGACACATGTAAGAACTTCTTCGCTGCAGCGGCTGCGGATCGTGTTTTTTATGTTATCAGTGCAAAATATTCGATATTCTTGTACAATATAACAAATTATATGCAGGCGGTTAAAAAATGTTTCGCATTTCCACGAATTATATATCCGAAGGCATGGTGGTTGGCAAGAATATTATTGATGCCAGCGGCCGCGTGCTGCTCACTGCCGGGCAGGTATTAAACGCTCGATATATACGACGAATTCAATCACTCCGTATCGATTTTATTTATATTGAAGATGAACTGGATATTGAAGATCCGGTTCCCCTGGTCAGGCCTGCCACGATTACAAAAGCAACATCCACTTTTAAGCGCTGCTATGAGCATTGTGTGAAAACCGGAAAAGTAAGTATCCGGGCGGTGCAATCCCAGGTGGATAATATTATTAATGACCTGGTCAATAACAGCGAAATTATGTATGGTATGTCCGAGGTCAAAGAGTACGATGACTATACCTATGAACACAGTGTGAATGTATGTATCCTGTCCCTTGTTCTTGGCATAGACCAGGATTACAGCCATGCACAGCTACGATCCCTGGGAATTGGTTCCATGCTGCATGATATCGGCAAGATTAAAATTCCCCTGGAAATCATCAATAAACCAGACCGACTCACTTATGAAGAGTTGATCGCCGTCAAACAACATCCCTGGGCGGGGTTCAAGCTGGCCACGGCCACCAATGATCTGCCCCGAGGCGCTGGCCAGGCCATCCTGCAACACCATGAACACATCGATGGCCGCGGCTATCCGCGAGGTATTGATGAAGCGAATATCCATGAATTTGGAATGATTGTAGCCGTTGCGGATGTATTCGACGCACTGATAACAGACCGACCTTATCGTCGTGGCTTCAGCAATTATATGGCCATCAGAATAATCCAACAAGGAGCCGGCACGCACTTTTCCAAACGCTTTGTAGATGCCTTATTAAGGCATGTTAAATTGTATCCGCCAGGTACCGTGGTGGTTTTAGGTAGTGAAGATCTGGCTGTTGTGACCCATGAGAATCCGGCTGATCGCAACCGGCCCCGGCTCAAATTACTGTTTGATGCCAGCGGAAAGCCCTATGATATGGAAGCCGCAGTAGATCTGGCCGAGCGTAAAGACATTTCCATTACCAAAGTCCTGGAAGCGGATGAAGCCGAAACCAAACTGATTCAGTTTCTGCAAATACATAAAAGCGGTTGATCATAAGGGAGGTAATGTGCATGTGTGATACCATGGTGGCTTTGGGAAACACTACGCGGGACGGCCGGGTTCTGTTTGCCAAAAACAGTGACCGCCAACCCAATGAACCGCATGTCCTCATCCAAATTCCGCGACGTCATTATGAGCCGGGCAGCCGTCTGCAGTGTACCTATATCGAGGTGGATCAGGCCGAGCAGACCTGGGCAGTGCTCTTGTTGAAACCCTCCTGGATCTGGGGCTGTGAGATGGGCTGCAACGAGCTCGGGTTAAACATTGGCAATGAAGCGGTGTTTACCCGGGAAAAATACGGTGAGCCAGCTTTGACCGGCATGGACATGATCCGCCTGGCCCTGGAAAGATGCCGCGACAGCCAAGCCGCGCTGGATTTCCTGATCGAACTGCTGGAACGCTACGGCCAGGGCGGTAATTGCGGCTACCGCAAACCGTTTACCTACCACAATTCCTTTCTGATTGCCGACCCGCATAGTGCCTGGGTTTTGGAGACCGCCGGCCCGTACTGGGCTGCTGAGCAGGTTACGGGGGTACGCAATATCTCCAACGGTCTCAGTATCGGCAGTTCCTTTGACCGTTGTCACCAGCAGCTGATCGAACATGCCCGTCACAAGGGTTGGTGCCGGTCAGGCGATGATTTTGATTTTGCCGGCTGCTACAAAGATCCCCTCTATACATATTTCAGTGGTTCG
>CAZACF010000047.1:0-999 GCA_964483565.1 uncultured Syntrophomonas sp.
CTCATATTTCCATCGTTTATTTTAGGAATATTTTGTGGTACGTTTTCTTGCCTTTGCGAATTTTTATTCCGTTTCTCAGCTGTTCCGCAGTGATCATGGCATCAGTAGATTCAACTTTCAGGTCGTCAATAAATACGCCTCCCTGTTGAATCAGGCGTCGAGCTTCACTTTTGGAGGCTGCCAGCTTGCTTATAACCAGCAGTTCAGCCATGCCGATAGCGCCATCCTCCAGTTGCTCAACCACAATCTCGGTGGTGGGCATGTTGGCGTCGATTCCTCCGGCAAAAAGAGCCCGGGAAGTGGATTGGGCCTTTTCCGCTTCTTCTTGGCTGTGAATTAACTTGGTCAGCTCATAGGCCAATATTTCCTTGGCAACGTTTAGCTGGCTGCCTTCCCATTGATCCATGACGTCAATTTGCTCCAGAGGCAGGAAGGTGAGCATCCGCAGGCATTTGAGAACGTCTGCGTCGTCGATGTTGCGCCAGTATTGATAGAATTCGTAAGGACTGGTTTTAGCCGGGTCGAGCCATACCGCTCCTTGGGCGGTTTTCCCCATCTTGCCGCCTTCGGATGTCAGCAGCAGGGTAATCGTCATGGCATAGGAGTCTTTCCCCAGCTTGCGGCGGATAAGTTCGGTGCCGCCGAGCATGTTGGACCACTGGTCGTCGCCTCCGAACTGCATGTTACAGCCGTAATGCTGAAACAAATAATAAAAGTCGTAGGACTGCATAATCATATAGTTAAATTCCAGGAAGGACAGACCTTTTTCCATGCGCTGCTTGTAACATTCGGCCCGCAGCATATTGTTTACCGAAAAGCAGTTTCCTACCTCCCGCAGCAGTTCCACATAATTCAGCTGCAGGAGCCAATCGGCATTATTGACCATGATGGCTTTGTCATCACCGAATTCAATGAATTTTTCCATCTGCTGCTTGAAACACTCGCTGTTGTGTTTGATGATTTCGGGTGTCATCATGCTACGCAGATCGCTGCGCCCGG
>CAZACF010000047.1:1009-13850 GCA_964483565.1 uncultured Syntrophomonas sp.
AGGGTCACCGATATAGGCAGTTCCGCCGCCGATCAGTACCACCGGTTTGTTGCCTGCCATTTGCAAGCGTTTCATCAGGCAAAGCGCCATGAAATGGCCAACGTGCAGAGAATCCGCAGTTGGATCAAAACCAATATAGAAAATCGCTTGGCCGCTATTAACAAGTTCTTTAATTTGTTCTTCATCCGTAACCTGGGCAATGAGTCCCCGGGCTACCAATTCATCATAAATTTTCATTACATTAAACACTCCTTTGTCGGATAATCAATAAAAAAACCCTCTGTTCCGAATGGAATAGAGGGCATAATATTGCGGTACCACCTCTGCATCGAGAATTCCTCACGAAATTCCCCTTAGCGAGTGCCGACGCACTCCACGCTGTATCGGGCGCACCCGTCAAACCCTACTGTTAATTCAGGCCGCAGCTCCAAGATGTATTCGAATCAGTGCACCTGCATCCTCTCACCTGCCGGATGCTCTCTGCAAGATGGAAACTGACCTACTTGTTCTCTTCATCGCTTTTATACCATCAATTATATTGATTTTAATGGAGGAAACCATAAATGTAAAGCCGGCAGAAAAAATTAAATCTTGGAAAATAAAATTGTAGTTGTCTCTATGGCCGGCTCACATCAAACCATTCTGTAATCTGACACAAAAAGAACAAATACCGTTCCCGCGTGGTGATGATATGTCAATTGACCAGTTATGCAAAATCTCAGTCGCTTTATATGATATGCATGATACTGCCAGTGAAAAAACTGGCTCCGAAGCCGACCAGGCATAAAGCCAAAACCACAATAACCGTTTTGTATATTCTGAGATTCAGCAAATGTCGGGTCTTGCTGACCATAGCCGCCACAAAAGTATACCAGGAGATATCCCCCAGCACATGACCCAGATAAAAGATGGCGATTCCCAGTACGCCCAGGGCCTGGTAGGAACTCATGATCAAAGCCAGACCTACCGCCGCCCACCAGATCAAAAAATAGGGGTTGGTGGCGCTCAAAACCATCCCCGCCAGGAACATGCCGCCCTTTTCTTTCTGATGCGTCTCCCCTGTCTCCAGGCTCACTCTATCCAAATAGACGTCTTTGATCATCTGCAAGCCCAGTAAAACCAGCACCACCCCGCCGATCAGACCAATCGTGATGCTGGCCGATTCGGCAGCCAAATACTTGCCCGCACCGGCAATGATCAGGATCACCAACATCAATTCCAGCAGGGCATGTCCCAGCGATACCAAAACCCCGGCCTTGACCCCGTGGCGCAAGCTGCGGTCGACGGTATAGGTAAAAACGCTGCCCGGCATGATGGCTCCGGAGTAAGCAATCAGTAAAGCCTTAACGAATATCGTTAGCATGATTAATACCTCATTTATCTTGTCTTCTTTATTCCTTCCGGATGATGCAAAACTCGTTTACGGCCCCGATTTTTGACTTTGCCGATAAAAATCAAGGCGATGATAATGGTTGCGCCCAATCCCCAGCGAGCTTCCAGTATAAATCCATGGACATACAGGTAAACTGTGCTCAACATAACCGCCGCCAAAACAATGCCCCAGGCAATCGCCAGATGAGCGAGGGTATTTTGCTCCAAGTTTTCCTGCAGATTTTTCAACGGCAGTTTGAGCTCCAAATCGCCTCGTTCGGCTTGCCTCAGTACCTTGGCCAGGAGTGGCGGGCCTTCAATCAAGGCGCTTCCCCAGGCGGTTGCTTTGTCTTTGGCCAGCTTCCAAGGCTGGGCTTCCTCAGGCATAAATTGTTTCAAATACGGCTTGGCCGCATCCAGGAAACTGATATCCTTGTCCAGCCCGATACAAATCCCGTATAGCGTACCCAGGGCCCGTCCCATAAAGGTAAAGCGGGCCGGGATCTGAAAGGGCTGTTCGTATAAAATCTCCTCCAGATCATCCAGCAGACTTTTCATATCATTGTCGAACAAGCCGGTGCCCTGTCCCAACAGCTGTTCCAGAAATACTCCGACTGCCCGGGCAATCAAAACATCATCGGCATCCCGGCGTAAAAAACCCACCTGTTTGAGCCAATAAACCACCTGAAGATTATCCCGGTCAACCATGGCTAGCACCATTTTAATCAGCTTATCTCTCAGTTCCGGAGAAATAGTGCCCATCATCCCGAAATCAATCATAATCACTTTGCCGTCCGGCTCAATGAATAGGTTGCCGGGATGAGGGTCGGCATGGAAAAAACCATCCACCAGGATCTGTTTTACATAGATCTCCAGCAGGCGGCTGGCCAGCTTGGCCCGACTGATCCCGGCCTGTTCCAGACCTGCATAATCGGTAACCTTGAAGCCGTCCACGAATTCCATAGTCAGCACCCACTGGCGAGTGTATTCCCAATAGATCCGGGGCACGATCAGTTCATCATCGGCCACGCTGTTGGCGGCAATCATCTCAGCATTTTTGCCTTCCTGCAGGTAGTTCAGTTCTTCGCGCAAGGTTTCCTCAAATTCCTTATAGATGGCATCAAAATCGACCCACTGCTGCCAGTCGGTAAATACTTTTATCCAGCCAATCACCTGACGTACCGCCCGCAGGTCAATGTCGATCAATTTATCAATGTTGGGCCGCAAAATTTTTACCGCCACTCTATCGCCGCCGAAAAGTTCGGCTTCATGAACTTGTCCCAGTGAAGCGGAAGCCAGCGGAATGGGATTCAAGACCGGGTAGATTTCATGCAGGGGTTTGTCAAATTGGCTTTCCAGCACCTGACAAATATCCTTAAAATCAACCGGGGGCACTTCATCCTGCAGATTGGCCAGTTCACGCGTTACGCTCTGCGGAAATACATCCACGCGGGTGCTGAAGAACTGCCCCAGTTTGATCAACAAGCCCCCCATTTCCACGGCTGTATTGCGAAACAGGCGGGCTTCTTCCACATACAGTTCTTCCCGGCGCTGCTCTTTCCAACCCTCGGCATGCCATGCGGCCTTGAACTTCAAAGAATAGAAAGACCAGATAATATGGAAAAAAAGATGGATGACCCGAAAAAATCTATTTATCCCCGCCCAGGAATTATATCTCATAACCATCCTCCATCCATTAGAACATGCTGATAAAGCGATTATATACACCGTTACCCGCTCATTATACCATGTAATAAAGGCTTTCACACAAGTTGCGCCGGCTGGTTTAAAGGCTGTTCCATTCAAGAAAACTCCCCCCATTGTTCATCAGTATTCCCACCGTAAATAAACACATATCCTATTTATTCCAACGATCGCTTAACATCCGGACAAATTCTAATTCAATATGGCGTCAATCGCCGAAAGCGCAAGCCGGGGACGGTTATTACCTTGCGCGCAGAAAGCAGGGCAACAATCGTCCCCGGCTTTGCTTGGTATACAATTATTAAAAGGAATTCTTGACTTGGTGGAGAATAATCTTATATAGCATGCTTTTATGATCACAGCTCGCATGAACTTTAACATATTCAAGTTTTACGAATTATCGACGGAAGGTGAAGCAAATTACAGCGGATCATTTCTCTTTGCATATTATCCCGGGATATATCGAGAATCTGTTTTTAGCTGAATATGAACACGGTTTGCTGCTGCTGGATTGCGGGGCGGTCAATGATGTCAACCGCATTGAAGAATTTTGTCAGCGGGTTTTGCATCGTCCCCCGACGGACATCAAGCTGGCCGTAGTGACGCATATTCACCCCGATCACGCCGGAGGGGCAGTATTGTTGCGTAAAAAATTCGGCATCCCCTTGGCGGCCCATCGGGATTTGGATCGCTGGTATGCCGGACCGGGCGGTTTTATGCAAAAAGTAATCGATTGTGTCCTGATGCAAAGTGTGGCCAAACGGACCCGCGGCAAATTGGAAAGAGGCCTTTTCAACAGTCATATACAGGCTAATTACCTGTTGCAAGACGGGGATTGCCTACCCTTTTTCCCGGACTGGCAAGCGGTGGCAGTACCGGGCCATACTTCTCATGACCTGGTGCTGTATAACCAAGCGGCGTCACTGCTTTACGTCGCAGACTGTTTTTTAGAGGTCAAAGGAAAATTTCAAACCCCGCTGCCGATCATGTTTCCCCAATGGCTACACGCTTCCTATGCCAAACTGGATGCTTTGCAGGCATCCTCCCTCCTGATAGCTCACGGCGAAGCCCGCCGTGACCACATTCCTCCGGATTTGTTCAGCTCCTTGCAGGATTTGCTGCAAATTCCGCCCAATAAATTGACCCGCCAGATCAGAAGGTTGTCCATATATACTCCGGAATATTACCGGCAAAACAAACTGCTCAAGCAAACCCGATGCAAGAAAAGCTCGGAAAATATCCTCGCTTGAACCGACCTGAACTACAAACGAAATGGCCTGCGAACCCGGTTACATCCGCCATGTACAAACGGAACTGTTTCGCAGGAACCATTTATCTTATCTAATCCACCGGGGGCGAAAAGGTTCATACGATCCTGGCAAAGCGTTTAATACCAGAAGTAACAATACCTTTCCCCGACTGCCTGGGCATACGCCCGGATTTCTTCCCCCTCCGGTCTTTCCAAATCTTCGTAATTGATCCCGTAGTTGCATTTGGGGCAAATAAGCCGGAAGCCGGCAAAAGTTTCTTCGTCACCCTCCAACGAAGCCAGCAGCACCTGAATCAAGGTTGGACAGGTGTCTGCCCCCACGGAATAACGAGCTGCGGTCTTCATGCTCCAATTGTATTCGTTACGACTTTTCTTACAGCCCGGGCATTTTATCATCAACTGGGCTTTCATGCTATTACGCATCATTAAATTCTCTCCGTTCTTCATAATTACTTTGGCTTTTTTTGTTATAACCTGCCAAACTTGTCTTTTGTGTCCGCCTGATTTACAATAATGGCGATATAAAGTTGACAACCGCGTTTACGTAGGAGGGAACGACCATTAGAAAAAATCCAGCCGCCACCCTGATGATATACTGTGCCGCCTGCGGCAAAGACGCCAATGAATATAACTGGACCCTGGAAACCGCCGCCACCTTTGCCGAAGGCGAAAAAACCGTGCCTACATTACTGAGTCTGCTCCTGGACGCATTGGAGGATCCTAAAAAACAGGCCGATATCCAACTGGTCTGCCCACATTGCCATGAAAAAGTGCGCTTCCGACAAATCCCGCTGCCGGAACGCGCAGCGCTGCTGGCCTATCTGCAGGAAGTGGGCGAAGAATATAGGCAGGAAAAATTTTAATTTCAAGCCCGTACCGCCTCATTCGCCAATGCTTTTAAACCTTTATGCGGGTATTTTCTTTAATATCAGTGCTGGCATCAAGCACTACGTTCTGATCCGCTTTTATTCCGCTGATAATTTCTGCTTTTTCCGGATTCTTGATTCCGACTTGAACTTCTATATGTTTGATCTTTCCATCTATAATGGCCAGCACTTCGTTATGCCCTTGCGCATTCACGCGGATGGCGGTCCGTGGCAGGGTAATCACATGACGTTTCAAGCTGGTTTCAATCCTGACCTGCACTTCATAACCCGGTTCCAGCATCTCCGCCGCCGGCAAGGAAATAAGCACCGGTACACGACGCTGGATGACCCCCAGAGCAGAAACTTTTTCATAGGCACGGGGATAAATCTTGCTTACTTGGCCTGCCAATACGGTATCTCCCAGCAAGGGAGCGCTGATGGTGACCTTTTGGCCGACTTCGACGGCGCCAATATCATCGCTTAACAGTTCCGTTTTCAGCTCCAATTTATTTACATTGCCGATTTGCACCAATGTCGTCCCGGCCATTACGGTTTGCTGTTCTTTGACCGGCAGATCCAACACCGTTCCGGCCGCACTGCTGGTGACCACCAACTGCTGGCTGGTGGCCTGCAATTCCTGATACAGGATGCTTTGTTTTTCCCATTGCCGACGCAGTGATTGCTGGGTTTGCTGCTGGCCTTCGACGGCTTTCTGCAGGCTGCGATTTCTTTGTACATCAGCATCATATTCCGCCTGAGAGATCGCCCCGGACTCAAAAAGCTGCTGGGAACGTTGCAGATTTTTCTGATCTTCTTTTAAATCCAAGCGGGACTGCTCCAGCGCGATCGCGGCTGATGCCAACTGCCCCTGGAGCTGTTCCGTCTGGACTGCGGCAGCATTCAGTTGATACTGCAGATCGGGATTGTCAATCACCATCAATTCCTGCCCGGCACGAACCTGCTGACCGGTTTCGACTGCTACTTTGACGATCTTGCCGCTCTGGGAGGCCTGGATGCTTACTTCATCCTGGGATTGCACATAAGCGGTCTCATCAATCCAGGTGCTTATATCACCGGCAGCGGCTTTCAGCACTTCAACCCGCTCCCCGCCTTGCATCGTCAGCAGAATGAACAAAGCTGCCGCTATGACGATAACCGCAACCATCCAGAACTTCTTTTTCATTTTCTTCCTCCCTTTACTCACGGTTTTTCAGCACTTCGACCATGTCCAGTCGTCCGGCTTTGCGCAAGGCCAGATATTGTCCGATGGCCACAAACACGACCGCTCCCAGCGCTGCCATGATATAGCTGCGCGGATATATGATCACCGGCAGACTATAAAGATCGGTGCTTACACTGGCGATATAAAGCTGACCCAAACCCTTGCCGGCGGGCAGTCCCAAAACCGCAGCGATGAGTGCCAGCAGCCAGGTTTCTTTTCTTAAAATGCCTGCCACTTCCGAGTTCGAATAACCCAGCACTTTCAACGAAGCCAGTTCTCTTTTACGCTCATTAAACGCCATTATGGATGAATTGTAAACAATCACCAATCCCAGCAAAGCTGACAGCAAAACCATGACCCCGATAAAAATGACCGTCGTATCCAGCAGGCTGTAAAAACTCTGCAGTTCTTCGGCACGGCTGGTCACTGAACTGACCCTGGGTATTTCATTTAAGCGCTCTTCAATCTGATCAGCATGACCAGGAACCGCTCTAAGCATCACGGTATTTAGAATTCTTTTCTCGTTCAGGATCCGATTGGCGGTTTGCAGTGACACATAGGACCCCGAACCCATCAGTTGATCATTAATGCCGGTGACCAGCAGCTCCGCAGTATGGGATGCGCCCACTGCCATTTTGGTCTCCACGGTTACTTTGTCACCGGTGCTCACGCCCAGTTTTTGCGCTGTATGGCGGTTAATCAGCATTCCTTCTTCCGGGATCTGCAGCCGCTCGCCCGCCTGGTTCAAGACTCTTTTCAAATTACTGTCAGCAGCCAATCCTATACAAAGCTCATCTTCGCTGCGACCCTGGTAATGAATTTTTATCGGCATTTCCAGCTGCGGCTCAATTTGATAAATATCCGGCCATTGCTGCCAATATTGTATTTCCCGGTATTCAATCGGTTGGGAAAATCTAACGGTATAATCATAGCGGTTCACATCCCGAAAATTGTGGTTGAGCATATAATCCACCGCATCGTTGGTAAACATCGAGAAAACCAGCAGCACCACTGCACTCATCACCCCCAGCATGGTGACCAGGGAACGAGCCCGGTTGCGGCTGATGGAGCGCAGGCTCATTTTCCAGCTGCTGTTTAGCCTGCTCCATAGTCCTGGCCATCCTTCCAGCAGGATTCTGTTGCCCTGGGGCGGGGCCGGCAGCCGCATGGCCTCAGCGGGATTGATCCTGATCACTGAACGGGCAGCCAGCAATCCCGAAGCAGCTCCCACCGATATGCTCAAGGCAACACTTTGCAGCAAAGTAGCTAGATTAATCCCCCCAATCGCCTGGGGCAAATTAAAGTACAGCATATAAACCGCAGACATTATAGAGGCCAACCAGACCCCTGCGATGATTCCGACGATACATCCCGCCCCGCTTACACACAGGGCATAGGCAGTATAATGACCAATAATTTTATAATCATGGTAACCGATGGCTTTCATAATACCGATCTGGGTCCGGTGTGATTTAACCAGACGATGTAAAATAACAAACTGGATTGCTGCCGCTATCAGCAGCAGCACCAGCGGCAAAAAGCGGGAGTTGATCTTTAGCCCGTCAAGTTCTGCTTGCAGCATGGCGTTACTGAGCTGATCATGGCGCGGATAACTGGCGATATTGCCGTAGTTTTGCAGGAGTTCTTCCACTTTTGGCTGGATGGCTTTTTCATCGGTACCAGAGGCTAATTTGATCACAATCTGGTTGACCTGATCAGGCATATCCAGGATTTGTTGCGCTTGTTCAGTGGACATCATAATAATGCCAAAATTCAGGGGATCGGGCATCATAGTGGCGGCATCCGGCAACGCATAAATAAATTCGGGACTAATCGCCGTGCCCACTACGTGCAGATTTACTTTCCGCCCTTGCGCCAGAATGGTGATGGTGTCATCGATTTGAATATGATTGGCAGCTGCATATTGCGGATCCAGCAGCACTTCCACTCCCCCGCCGGAAGAGCGGGAGGAAAACATCCGTCCGCTTAGAAGATGCAGTTGATTGACTTCCCCAGCCATAGGCAGATGATAGGAGGTGATCCTGCCCACCGCCCGCTGGCTGCCTTCCTTAACCAAAGAAACGTCGCTTTGAATACGCCCGCTGGCTTTGACGACTCCCGCTATCGATTCAATTTTACTGCTGACGGAAGCGGGAGCGCGAACGACCTGAAAGTAGTAATCGGCAAAGTTGGCGGCCTGATAAAAATCCTGCTGGGATCGAGTAAGATTACTGTAAGCTGTTCCCATGCCGATATAAACCATAACCCCCAGGGCAACTATAAATCCCAATCCAATGAATTGGCCGCGGGTGGTACGTATGGTACGCAGCAGCTTACGGCTCAGGGTCGACATTACCAATCAATCCTTTCTGCCGGCAAAGGATTCTCATTAACGATTATTTCTATAATTTGCCCGCTGCGCAGCCGCAGGATGCGATTGGCGATCTGGCCGATGCTGGTATTGTGGGTAACAATTACCACGGTCATTTTTTCCTGATTGCTGATCCGGCTCAATAATCCCAGCACCATTTTTCCCGTCTGATCATCCAGCGAGCCGGTGGGTTCATCACACAAAAGCAACTGCGGTCTTTTCACCAGTGCCCGGGCAATCGCCACCCGCTGCTGCTCGCCACCGCTTAATTGGGCCGGAAAATGGCTGCGCCGTTCCGTCAGACCGACCTCCTCCAAAACCTCGTCGACCGGCAAGGGATCATCCACCAGTTCAGCCGCCAAGGCAATATTTTCATAAGCAGTCAGATCGGGAATCAGATTATAGAATTGAAAAATAAAGCCTATGTCACGACGGCGGTACTGCGTCAAGGCTTTACTGCCTGCCCGGCTCAGGTTGCGGTCTGCAAAATAGATCTGTCCGCGGTCAGGCGTGTCCATGCCTCCCATGATATTAAGCAGGGTGCTTTTGCCGGAACCGCTTGGCCCCAGAATGACGATCAACTCCCCCCGCCAGACAGCGAATGAGCTTTCCTTGAGCGCTTCAACCTTTAATTCCCCCATTTGATATGTCTTGACAATTTTTTCAAAGCGCATCAGTTCTTGCCGTTGCTCCACGGACTCATCTCCCCGGATCATTTTTGTTTTTATTAAAAAAGAGCGAACCGCTGGTTCGCTCTAATAACATGGTTATGCTTTTTGCGCCTTGGCCCAACTATCCCGCAGCGAAACGATGCGGTTAAAGACCAGTTTTTCCGGACTGGAATCCAGATCCAAACAAAAGTAACCCTGGCGCAGGAATTGATAACGATTTTTGATCGAGGCCTGCGCCAAGCCCGGCTCTACCATACAATGCTGCAAAATCTGCATCGAATCCGGGTTCAGCTTGCTCTTGTAATCACAACCGTCGCTGTCATCATCGGGATCTTCGGTCAGGAAAAGGTGTTCGTAGAGACGCACTTCAGCCGCAATCGCATGCGCGGCGGACACCCAGTGGGAGGTGCCTTTGATCTTGCGCCCGCTGGTGGCTCCACCGCTTTTGGAATCCGGATCATAGCTACAGTGCAGTTCCACGATATTTCCCTGGGCATCCTTGACCACCTGTTCACATTTAATAATATAGGCGCTCTTTAGTCTTACTTCCCCACCAGGCTTTAAGCGAAAGAACTTCTTGGGGGGATCTTCCATGAAATCCTCCTGCTCAATGTAAATCTCGCGGGAGAAAGGAATCTGACGGAAACCCATCTCCAGATTTTCCGGATTATTTTCTGCATCCAGCCACTCCACCTGACCTTGCGGGTAATTGTCAATGATCACTTTCAAAGGCCGCAGCACTGCCATGACTCGAGCGGCATTGATATTCAAATCTTCCCGTACGCAGTGCTCCAGCAGGGCAATATCCACCGTGCTGTCACGCTTGGCGACCCCGATACGGGTACAGAAATCCCGGATCGATTCAGGGGTGTAACCCCTGCGGCGCAGGCCGGATATAGTTGGCATACGCGGGTCGTCCCATCCACTCACATATTTCTTTTCCACCAGTTCACGCAATTTACGTTTGCTCATCACCGTATAATTCAAGTTCAGACGCGCAAACTCGATTTGCTGAGGCCTGCCATGAGTAGCCGCATCGTAATCGACCTGATCCAAACACCAGTCATAGAGGGGACGATGGTCAGAAAACTCCAGGGTACAAATCGAATGGGTGATATCCTCCACCGCGTCTGACAGGGGATGGGCATAATCGTACATAGGATAGATGCACCATTGGTCACCGGTGCGGTGATGGGTGGCACGCAAAATTCTGTAAATCACCGGATCCCGCATGTTAAGGTTGGGCGAAGCCATATCGATTTTGGCCCGCAGAACCCGGGAGCCATCTTCGAACTCGCCATTGCGCATACGGGTAAACAGATCCAGATTCTCCTCAACACAACGCTCCCGATAAGGGCTATCTTTTCCTGGCTCAGTAAGTGTTCCTCTATATTCCCTGATTTCCTGGGCACTCAGATCACATACATAGGCTTTGCCGGACTTGATCAGCTGGACGGCAAATTCATACAGCTGTTCAAAATAATCAGAAGCATAAAACATGCGGTCATCCCAATCAAAACCCAGCCATTTCACATCAGCCTGTATGGAATCAACATATTCCACATCTTCTTTGCTGGGATTGGTATCATCAAAACGCAGGTTGCAGATCCCTCCGTTATTGGCAGCCAGACCAAAGTTCAGACAAATCGACTTGGCATGGCCAATATGAAGATAGCCGTTAGGCTCGGGGGGAAAGCGTGTATGTACCCTGCCGCCGTTCTTGCCGGTTTGCAGATCTTCATTAATTATGGTTTGGATAAAATTTCCTGATGAGACGATTTCATTTGTTTCAATATCCGCTGTTGTCATTGTTTTTCCTCCTTATTTAAAGGACTTCTATATTCGCCACATACAGTCCAGGCCAGGCCAGCCCGGCCCAAGTAATATAATAATCTTAATCATTATACCTTTCTGCATACAAATTCTGTAGTAAATTCAATCATTTATATTATTCAACTTCACACTAAAAAACAATACTAAGATTATAATACAAATGTCTTTCCCAAGTTCTTTTGCTTTGTTTCTCTATTTTGATGTAAAATTATAAATATTGACTTTATTGAATTTAATAATACCTTTCCATCATAAACAATGTCTAATTTTCAAACCAAATGCATCAAAAATGAATATGGCAGGCAGGATATTATTGATCTTTAGCGAATTGTACTTAATTAAAGATGATTATTAATTTGCTTGATAATTTTTTAGCCAGAGAGGAGGATGGAAAGAGGAATATCCGTGTTGGAATATTTGTTATACAAACCAATCGAGAAAGGAAGAGTGAGAAATGTCCTATAAGTTTTCATTCAACACCAGAGATACCAAGTTTATTATGAAAGAATGGCTGCCGGTTGAAGAAATTCTGGCTTACCCCAAATACAGTGACTATTACAGCCTGGACGACTTCGACACCATCATCGATCAAGTTCGCAAAATTTCCGAAGACATAATCGCTCCCACTGCCGAAGATGCGGATGCCATCGGGGCACAATGGAGAGACGGACAGGTCTATATTCCTGAGTCATTCCACAAAGCGATTCGTTTCCTGCATGATAATGGTTGGGCCACCAGCAACTATGACGAAGAAGCCGAAGGCGTGCTTCCCATGGTGCTATTCCACGCCCTGGCAGAAATCATGGCCGCTGCCAACCCGGCCTTGTTTGCCTATACCGCAACCGGAAGCGGCGTGGTAGCCGTAATGAATCATTATGCCAGTGATGAAGTCAAGGCAAAATTCCTGCCTAAACTTCTGGATGGAACCTGGGGCGGAACCATGTGTTTGACTGAGCCCACCGCCGGATCTGACGTGGGTGATATGCTGTCCAAAGCATTTCCCACCGATACCCCCGGACTCTATAAAATCAAGGGACAAAAAATATTCATTACCTGCGGCGACCGCGACGATATGGAAAACATAATTCATCTCTATCTGGCCAGAGTTGAAGGAGCCAAAGCCGGCACCAAGGGATTGTCGCTCTTTGCTGTGCCGAAATATTGGATCAATGAAGATGGCAGCCTGACCCCCAACGATTTCCAGTGCATCGGTATTGAGCATAAAATGGGTATGAAAGGTTCCGCCACCTGCGCCCTGGTAGCAGGCGAAAACAACAACTGCTACGGCTACTTGATCGGCGATCCGCCCAATGAGGAAGGCGTAGGTCAGGGTATGGCCCAGATGTTCCACATGATGAACGAAGCCCGTCTGGATACCGGCCGTCTCTCCCTGGCAGTGGCCGCCAATGCTTACTGGGCCGCCAAAGACTATGGCAAGGAAAGAATCCAGGGCCGTCTAATGACCGATCCCAAAGCCGGCCGCACCACTATCAACAAACACGAAGACGTCAAACGCATGTACATGCTGAACAA
>CAZACF010000048.1:0-12681 GCA_964483565.1 uncultured Syntrophomonas sp.
GGCTGGCCCCGATAGTAATGATCGTTGCGCAAAAGCTGAATGGATTCAGGGCTTTTTTCTTTTAGTACGTATGGTCCGGTGCCAGCCGGCGGGGCGAGCCCTGACTCCATATCCATCACCCAGAAAACCGGATTACTGAGGGAGGCCATAAAGGCTGCATGGGGTTGACGCAGGGTAATTTTAAGGCTGGATTTATTGAGCACCTGGATGCCTGTGACTTCCGGGTTTTTACCGTTTATTCTCTCTTGGCTGCCGGCAATGGGCAGATACAAACTGGTATTGCTCCATTCTGTCGATTGTCCGATATTGTTTTCCAAGGAAGCTTTTACATCCTGGGCGGTGAGTTTCTTGCCGTTGCTGAATTTTACATCTTTACGCAGCTCAATCGTAACCGATTTACCGTCGGGGCTGTATTTCCAGTTGCGAGCCAGACGGGGTTCAATGCTCTGACGGGCTTCATCATAATAGACCAGCCCCTCATAAATGGCAGATGCCACCAGTCGCTGGCTGTGATTCTGGAGGCTGGCCGGCTCCAGTTTTTCCACTGGTTCGCTGATCCCGATGTTAAACGCTCTGGTACTTAAACTGTTGGTGTACAGAGTTTTTTGCATCATGACTGCTCCGCTCGCCGCCAAAAACAAAGCCAGGACGGCCATAGCCAGGATTCGGGCATTGAAATAGCGCATACTTTGTCCCTCCTTTTTGATCCATGGGACATTCTATGCGTTTTCTTGGCTTGCTATGCTTGGCCGGGCAAAAAATTAACCGGCCCAGCCGGTTTAGAATGGCATTATATTAAATTTTCATTTATAAATGGCCTGATAGGCTTCATAATTTTTCAAGACGTTCTTCGTATATTGACGGGTTTCCGGGAACGGTATCTGGTCTATGTCTTCCGGCTCCCCATTCCAGGTACCGCCCACCAGCCATTCCTGGACTCTGCCCCGGCCGGCATTGTAACTGGCTACGGTCATGGGCACATTGCCTTTAAATTCCTTGCTCAAATTGTGCAGATACCAGCAGCCAAAGCTAATATTTACTTCCGGCTGGTGGAGATCCTGTAGCTTGAAATCCTCTATACCGTTCTGTTCAGCAATCCAGTAAGCAGTCTCGGGCATGATCTGCATCAAGCCTTTGGCGCCTACAGCAGATTCGGCGGCATTCTGATACTTACTCTCAGCACGGATGATGGCAAATACCAAATAGGGATCAACATCATGCTCCCCTGCTTGGCTGAAAATCAGTTCCTGATGGGGCAGCGGATAAAATATAGTGATCCATTTGGGAAAGCTCAGCACCACTGCCAGAAAAAGCAGTATGAATACCCAAAGTATGGTGGAAAAACGACTTCTTCCTTTTGGCACCAATGTTAAACCCCCAAGATCTGTTTTTTTACATCATACTTTTTCACGATCAAAAATAGTATTGAAATATTTGGTCGCTGAGCTTATTGTTTCCTCTATGCTTCCGCAATTGTTTATTACCACATCAGCCCGATGGGCTTTTTCATCCAGGGGGATCTGGCTCTCAATACGGCGTTTGGCCTCTTCTTTACTGTAATGATTGCGATCCATCAGGCGCTTGAGCTGAGTCTGATAGTCTACCCAAACCACCCATACCTCGTCACACATACGATCCATGAAGGTCTCATACAGCAGAGGCACTTCAAACACCAGGATTGCATCGGGATTCTTGGCCTTGATCGTTCTGTAGTCTTCTTTGAATGATTCCATAATACGCGGATGGGTAATATGATTGAGCCGGGTCAGCAGATCAGGATTGCCAAAGACCATCTCACCCAATTTATCGCGGTTGATGGTTTCATCCGGGTTAAGGATGTCCTGGCCAAAAGCAGTGACCATATCATTCCACGCAGGTTTATGTGGTTCGATGACACTATGTGCAGTTTCGTCGCCATCAATAATGTAGGCACCCAATTCTTTGAGCGTCCGGGAAACAGTACTTTTCCCGCTGGCTATTCCGCCGGTCAGTCCAATAACTTTCATTGTCTGCATCACCAACTTTTACACGTATTCGATCATTGCCACCGCCATAAATATTAACCCTGTCAGGAATGGAGCCAGACTCTGCCAACGTTCATCTTCCATCCTCTGACCCACTCTGATACCTGTATTTACTAAGATAAATTTTACCATACCTACACTGGTTGCAGTAAAGAAAATATTCATCCCGGCCAAAGCCAGGCCTGCACCAGCTCCAAACGCATCCATGGCCAGGGCCAGACCCAGAAAAAAGGCTTCCTTGAGGCTGATCTCCCCGGAGCAATCGAAATCAGCACTGGCAGGTTTTTTAAGTATCTGTATGATTATGCCCAAAGCATTGACATTCAATGTCAGCAAGGGATCCTTTTCAGATTGCTGCAAGTTTACAATCTTTTGTCGGGCGGCTTGTAAAAGAAAATAAATGCCGATCATAAAAATCATGACCGCTCCAATGGTAGTGGCCTGATGTGGGGAAATTAACAAGCTTAGGGCTTTGCCCAACATCATGGAGACACTTACCGCCAGGGCAGAAGACAAGGCAATGACCATCAGGGAACCGCAGGGGATCTTAATCTTTCTAATGCCATAGGCCACGCCCACCATCAGCCCGTCTCCGCTGACTGCCAGAGCAAACAGCATGATTGCCAAAAAATCCACCTTGCCACTCCATTCATATTAAATATATCCATACTATATGAATGCCATGGTCAAGGTGTGAATCAGCCGATCGTTACTATTCTTGGCAGTGTTCGCAGAAGTGGCTGCTGCGTCCGCCGATCTTTTCCTTTTTTAATATTTTCCCGCAAATATTGCATGGGCAGCCGGTTTTTCCGTAAACCTGCAACAGCTCCTGGAATTCTCCGCTTTTATTGTATCCATCCCGGAAATCACGAAAGGTGGTGCCGCGCTGATCAATACTGGCTTGCATGACTTTCACGATGCTCCGGCGCAAACGCTTGATTTCCGCCGGTCGTAAAGATCCGGCCGGTCGATCGGGCCGAATGCGGGCGTCAAACAAGGCCTCATCGGCGTAGATATTGCCTATCCCGGCGATACAATGCTGATTGAGCAACAAAGTCTTGATGGCCACTTTGCGACCACGGCAGATCTCCCGCAGATACCTGTCTGTAAATTCCGGGGAAAACGGCTCCACCCCCATGCTGCAAAAGATACATTGCGGATCAGACAGAAACCTTATCCCGCCAAATCTCCGTGGATCCAGATAAATCAGCTTGTATCCGTTGTCCAGATAGATAATCATGTGGATATGCGGCTCTTTGATCTCAGCATCCTCATCCTGCATATAGAAGCGTCCGGTCATACCCAGATGCACCACCAGCGTATAACCCGGCTCCAGATCCAGAATCAGGTATTTGCCCCTTCTTCTGATGTCGTTGATAGGCTGGCCAATCACCTCTGCAGGTTCGAAATCCTGCCGTTTGATGATATCTGTCCTGAAAAATGCAATGTCTTTGATCATCGCCCCCACGTTTTTCAGCAGACTGCGTCGAATCGTTTCCACTTCCGGCAATTCAGGCATGGTTAAACCCCCTGGTTTTCTTGTTGGGCCAGTTCACGCTGATAGGCTTTCCATCCCGGGCACCATTTGGTATGCCAAAACCATAACCGCGCCCTGAAGGTGCGGGGATTCTTTTCGGCGGCAAGGCGCATCGGGCAGGTTGCACATTTGGATTCCATTTATACTACCTCCTTCCGTTCTACTCCCAGGATTGCATTTCGTACCAGTTGGCACCTACTTTCATACTGACGAGCAAAGGTACTTTGAGAGCAAAGGCGCTTTCCATGCAGCTTCTGACGATATCGGCGGTCTCCTCCAGCTCGCTGCGCGGTACTTCCAGCAGCAGTTCATCGTGGACTTGCAGCAGCAAGCGGCTCTGCAAACCATGATGCTTGAGCATATCGGCTACTTTGATCATGGCCAGCTTGATGATGTCGGCCGAGGTCCCCTGGATGGGCGTATTCAAGGCCATTCTGCGGGCAAAGGACTGCACCATCTTGTTTCTGGCCCGTAGATCGGGCAGATAGCGTCTCCGTCCCAGGGCGGTTTCCACATAACCATTTTTAGTGCCGAAATCAACAATATCCTGCATATATTGTTTCACGCCCGGATAGGCGTTAAGATAGTCTTCAATATAACGTCCCGCCTCTTTGCGGCTCACACCGGTGTCGCGGGCCAGTCCAAAATCACTGATGCCGTAGATAATGCCAAAGTTGACTGCTTTGGCACGTCGGCGCAGATTTTCATCCACTCTTTCCAGGGGGACTTTAAAGATTTCGGAAGCTGTGCGGGTATGGATATCAATCCCGCGCCGAAAGGTGTCAATCAATATCTCATCCCCACTGATATGGGCCAGGGCGCGTAAATCAATCTGGGAATAGTCTGCCGTAAACAGCAGCGTTTCTTTGGAACCGGCCACAAAAGCCTTGCGTACCCGACGGCCGGCTTCCATGCGGATGGGGATATTCTGTAAATTGGGCTCCACACTGGACAACCGTCCAGTCGCGGTCAGGGCCTGTTTGAATATGGTATGCACTCGCCCGGTTTCGGGATGGATCAAACTCTGCAGGGCATCGGTATAGGTCGATTTTAGTTTACTGAGTTGGCGATAATCCATAATATAAGGGATGATTTCATGTTGATCGAGCAGGTTCTCCAATACTTCCTGTCCGGTGGAATACCCGCTTTTGGTTTTTTTGCCGCCGGGCAGCTTGAGGTCCTCAAATAATACCTGAGCCAGCTGTTTGGGGGAATTGATATTGAATTTGACCCCGGCCAGTTCATAGATCCGATCTTCATCCCGATCCAGTCCGGTACTCAGTTCTTCCGATATCTGCGCCAAAATCCGCTTTTCCACTTTGATGCCGGCAAACTCCATGGCTGCCAGGATCTCCGACAGAGGCATCTCCACGTCATAGAGCAAACAGCGCAACTGGTCAGTCAGCTCTTCTTCCATCTGATGATAGAGCGGAACCATCAGGGCAACTTGCTCAGCCAGATCCAATGCGTTGGTGTCCAGCTTCATATGATGAGCAATGATCTCCACCAGGGTTTCCCCCTGGTAGGAGGGATCAAGTACATAGCTGAGCAGCAAAGTATCCCCTTTTATGCCGCGCAATTCTATTCCCCAGCGCAGTAAAAAAACCTGGGCAGATTTGGCGTTATGCAGATATTTGGGGTACTTTGGATCTTCCAGTATGATCCGCAGCCATTCCAAAGCGGCGCTGTCCTGCAGATCGAGCCAGACCAATTCGTTGTTGGCAGCCAGATATATTTTTACCCCCTGAGCCCACATGGGATGGTGATAGTTGGTTTCAATATGCAGGGCCAGTTCCTGGTGCTCCCCAAGCCGATTTAGAAAATCATCGAGTTGTGCTGCTGATTTTATTTCCTGGATGGTAAACTCCGTAAGTTGTTCCTTCACCTCCAGCAATGGCTGTTCTTCCGTGCGGGGCTGGCTTTGCTCCAAAGCAGCCAGCAGCCCTTTAAACTCCAGCTTTTTATACAATGCGCTAAGCTCTGCCCGATGTATATCCTTAACCATAAAATCATCCAGGGATACGTTCATTTCCACATCCCGCCGGATGGTAGCCAGATCACGGCTCAGGTAAGCCCTGTCCCGATAGGTAAGCAGGTTTTCCTTCAGTTTTTTGCCGCTGATCTCAGTGATATTTTCATACAGGTTTTCCAGACTGCCATACTCTTTTACCAGTTTGATGGCGGTTTTGCTGCCGACGCCGGCTACCCCAGGAATATTGTCGGAACTGTCTCCCATCAGGGCTTTGATTTCAATCATCTGCTCGGGCGGCACTTCCCATTTATCCACCACCGCCTGCGGATCATAGACCTGCATATCGGTGATTCCTTTTTTGCTCATATATACTTTGGTGTGTGGGCTGACCAACTGCAGCGCATCCCCATCTCCGGTCAGGATAATCGTTTCCATGCCGGCTTCTTCAGCTTGTTTGCTTAAGGTGCCGATCAGATCGTCGGCTTCAAATCCCTGCATTTCCACATAACTGACATTCATGGTGGTCAGGACTTCCCGTAGCAGCTGAAACTGGCCAACCAGTTCGTCCGGAGTCTCAGACCGATTGGCTTTGTACTCGCTGTAGGTTTCGTTGCGGAAGGTCTTGCGGTCCATGTCAAAGGCCACCACCATATGAGATGGCTGTACGTCCGCACTTACCCGGTTGAACATGGTCAAAAATCCATATACTCCATTGGTATAGATCCCTTCCCGGGTATGCAGCAGGGGCAACGCATAAAAAGCTTTAAAAAGAAGGCTGTTCCCGTCTATCAGCAGCAGGGTATTATTCATGACTGACCTCCCGCAGTGTTATTTCAGAAAATATCAATGGGCAGAAATATGTTCCTGCCCATTATTATAGCTTATATTCATTTATTTATTTAGTCTCAGGAATTAGCCTTTTCCACCAAACGTACTTCTATGGTTACAAAACCGGCTTCTTTATCAATGTGCTCCTGTTGCGCTTGCAGATCCTTTTTTTGTTTCAGCAGATTCTGCAGCTGGGACTGCTGCTCATCACTCAAATCGGCTGTGTCCTGGAGTTTCTTAATGTCTTCATGCAAACTGGCCAATACCTTCAGATTCTCATTGTAGGTCTGAGTATAAGAAATATTATTCTGCAAAGGTGCTTCCACTCCAACACTGCCCAGTTGGCCCAGCAACTCGTCAGCTTTGTCTTTGGCTACCTGCAATGTTACCACCTTTACGCTGTCCTCAGCTGCCATAACATTGGCAGACTTGACACTGATCTGGGCTCCGCTGGCATAAGCCAACTGCAAAACTTTCTGCATTGATTGCTCCATATTATCAACCTGCATCTTGGCGGTATAATTCTCTTCCACTTTTTCCTGCCAGGCCACATCCACCGGATTGAAAATCGAAGAGGTACTGTCTGTATTATCACCCGGTTTCACTTTAGCAGGTACTTGATCACCGGTTTGGCCAACGGGATCAGTGATTTGACCACCATTTTCCGGGGTATTGTCGAGTTGTTTGTTGATCCAATCCTGCAATATTTTATTATTGTCAACGATGGCAACGTGCGGTCTGTCATCCTTGTTGATCCAATTCTGCAGTGATGCTACCATCGCTCCATAAGGCAAGTAGCTGCTGGCAAAAATACCGGCACTGATTGCCAATCCTGCCACTGTGGCTGCCACCCAACCGGTACGTTTAGGAGTGGCTGGCCGGCTGACGGGGAATAGCTGTATCTTTTCATGGCTGATTCGTTCATGGAGTTTCTCGCCAAAGTCAGCCGGGATTTGAGGTGAATCAAGATTTTTGAGCAAAGCACACATACGGCCCATCTCTTGCATTTGCTGCGTACAATGTACGCATTCGCCGAGATGTTCCGCGATCGCTTCATTTTCTGTTGGGGTGGTCATTTTATCCAAGTATGGAGAAAACAACGTTTGCATTTGCTCGCAATTCATGCTACTCACCTCCCTGCTTTCTTAGACGAGGCACTAATTTAAAAGTTCCCGCTCGGTCAACTTTTTTTGCAAAATAGTCCGCGCCCTGCTGATCCTGGATTTTACCGTCCCGATGGAGCAATCCAGTACAACCGAAATCTCCTCGTAACTTAGATCCATGATATCTCGCAGCACGATGGCCATTTTATGTTCGGGCTTCATTTCATCTAAAAGCAACTGGACATTCCGGGAAAATTCCTTGCGCTCGTATACAACGTCAGCGGCAAGGGTTTGGTCAGCAATTTCCCGCTCTATTTCATCTCCGTCCAGCGTGGCCAGAGGTTCATCCAGGGAAAGGGGAACGATCTTGCGCTTGCGGCGGCGCAGTTCGTCCAGACAGACGTTGGTGGTGATGCGGTAGATCCAGGTGCCAAAACTGGCATCACCTTTAAATGAACGCAACGAACGAAAGGCTTTGATAAAAGCCTCCTGCGCCATATCATTGGCATCATCTTCATTGCCCATGTATCTGTATGCCAGCGTATATACTTTGTTTTGATATGTATTAACCAATTCCTCAAAAGCGTATGTATCACCATGCAGAGCTCTTTTTACCAGTTGTTGATCCGAATTCATAGTTACTCCTTTGGACCAGTCCCCTCTCAGGTCAGCGGCTGTAAAACTGCCGCCCGGACTGGCCCTCAAAATGCAATTGCTTCCTTAAGTATGGTTATTATTCTGCGCGCTTAAATAATATTCCTTTAAATTTTGCCCGTTCCTGCTTATGTAAAGTATGTAACGAATGCCATTTTATAGCTGACAAGGTTCAGCTTTCGCCTGTCCATCCGGTCACGGGCTGGTTCTTGACAACCAGGATGGCAAACCTTATAATAATTCTTGCGTCCGCACAAAACAATCTTTAGCCAGAGTGTCGGAATTGGCAGACGAGCGCGACTCAAAATCGTGTGCCGCGAGGCGTGTGGGTTCGAGTCCCACCTCTGGCACCATCAGAAAAACAGGGCTTTACGAAGCCCTTTATTCTTTTCTGAGATTTTATTATAGCATATGTTGCACCGGGACGTTCTTTCTGTAACAGAGTTTATGCTCTTTGTACACTCATTGCAACCAATAAAGCCCACCGGTTTTTTTCCAGTGGGCTCCATTTTTTTAAAGTCCTTCAGTTTGTTTTGTTACACTATGAACGTCCCGGTGTAACGCTAGTCATATAATGATGCAATATCCTCCTCAAAATTCGTTTTGATGACCCGGAATTTAACTTTGGAGGTGGGGGTCAGCTCATCATACTTTTGCAGGAATTTGCGATGAGGGATCTTGAACTTTTTGATCTGTTCAAAATCAGCCAGTTCGCTGTTGGTCTGATTGACGGTATCGGCAATGATCTGCCTGACAAATTCAGCTTCATAAAGCTCCGGTCCAACTTCTACGCAGGTATTCAGGCCATTGACCAGTTCATATTTCAAGTCTTCTTTGTTATAGGCGATCCCTTTGGCATCGGCTATTTTCACCATTTCATCCCAGTTGGGACAAATCAAGGCGGTGATATATTTCTGTCCATCACCGACAATCAGTACCTGATCAATCAGAATATTGCTCATCAGCAAGGATTCTACCTTGGCCGGAGCCACATTTTTACCGGTATCCATGACCAGGATGGCTTTCTTCCGATCCACTACCCGCATAATCCCGTTTTTATCAAATTCAACAATATCACCGGTTCTGAAGAAACCGTCTTCTGTAAAGCAATCCCGATTGGATTCGGGGTCATTGTAATATTCCTGTATGATTCCGGCGCCTTTGATCAGTAGTTCGCCGTCTTCTTCCTGACGCCATTCTATCCCTGGTGCGATTGGAGCATTCCAGCTTACTTTCACGCAGGTGCCGCGCCCCACGCCGACCCCGCACAGGGTTTCGGTGAGACCGTACCCGTTGGCAACAAAGAATCCCATGCCCAGGAAGGGCTTGTGCAATTCAGGCAGAATGGCAGCCCCGCCGGAGGCAAAGCAACGCAGCCGTCCGCCCATGGCGGCATTTACCTTGTCAAAAACCATGGCTTTGGCTTTGATGTATTCTTCGCGCATATCACCGCTCAGTTCATCCAGATAATCGAGACTCATGTCAAAGGTTTCATCATCGCCAATGCGGGCCTCGACAGCCCGGCAGGCAACATCAATAGCCCAATCCCATGCTTTGGCTCCTTCCGGCGTAGCCCCAAATACTTGGCGAAGACCTTTCAGAATCCGATCCATCATGCGGGGTACCATAACCATGAAAGTAGGCCGGGTCTCCTGCATATCCTGAATCACATAAGCAGGGCCGCGTCCCCAGGCCAGGCAGGCTCCCACCGCCATGATACAGAACATTCCGTAAGTGCGTTCCATAATATGAGCCATGGGCATGACTGACAAATACGTATCATGTGTATAAACGCCGATCTCCCCCATCATCTGGTTGCGCAGACAGCGCCAGATGCCGTCGGTTACCTCCCCATGTGTGAGACGTACCGCTTTGAGTTTGCCGGTCGTTCCAGAGGTATAAACGGTAGTGGCGGCATCTTGCGGCGTGATGCCAGCCGTCCGGTCAGCCACCAGAGAAGGTTGTCCCTCCAGCAGCTTGCGCCCCGATGCACGAATTTCCTCCAGGGTAAAGAGGTCATTCCCATTGCCGGTATCCAGATCTTTGAAAACAATGATACCTTTCAGGGTGGGCAGTTCGTCGCGCAGAGAATTGACCATCTCTGCCAGCGCAGGACTGCCGGCAAACAAATAATTCACCTGGGAGTGGTTGACGATAAATTTAACATCATCCTTGCTTAAACTGGGAAAAATGGTTGTGGTACATCCGCCGGCTAGTTCAATACCCATATCGGCCCAGCCCCATTCAGCGCAGCTGACCGACATGATCACCAGATTGTCTCCTTTTTCAACCCCCAGACCTATCAAGCCGGCGGCGATTTCTTCTGCAACCGAGGCAAATTCTTTATAGGTGAGCGTTACCCATTTGTCATCCTTCCAGTACATGTGCGCAGGGCGATCACCAAAATGCTTCACCGGGTGATAAAACATCTGAGGCACGGTATGAATATAGTCATGCCATAGATCCAGCCATTGAATTCTAAAATCGATATCCGGAACTGTTTTTAATGCCATTAAACCATTACCTCCTCCAAAATTCACTTGATTGTTTGGGCTGTCTTTCATGCCATAAGATACGGTCTTCAAGTTGCTTGTTTGATCATATTGGGAAGACAGTTATCGCTTCCAAACCACCTCCGAAAATATTATTCTAATTAATATTATAATACATAATTTAATAATTTGAATTTTTAAAATATATTTTATATTTATTACGTTTATCCTTGCCCCTTTATTAAAAGCTGACATAATTGGGCTTGCTAATGCTTAAATGATTGTTTGACAACTCATTTTGAAATAATCTATTGCTTTCCCCATGTCCCCTTTGCTGGTCCCGGCAGAGGCTGCCTTCATTATATGATCAATTGCTTTTGCACCCGCCGCCATATGTGATATAGTATTATTTGTTTCTAAACACAAGGGAGGATCAAGGCATTGCCAGCACTATCTGAAGAGAGCCTACGTGAAGTAAAAAGGAGACGCACCTTCGCCATCATTTCCCATCCTGACGCAGGGAAAACCACTCTGACTGAGAAGCTGTTGCTGTTTGGCGGGGCGATCCGCATGGCCGGAGAGGTCAAAGGACGCAAGGCTCAAAAATTTGCCCGCTCAGATTGGATGGAAATTGAAAAGGAACGCGGCATCTCGGTTACGACCAGTGCCATGCAGTTTGACTATGGCGGACACCGCATCAACATATTAGATACGCCGGGCCATCAGGATTTCAGCGAAGATACCTACCGCACCTTGACGGCGGCTGATAGTGCCGTCATGCTGCTGGATGCAGCCAAGGGCGTGGAAGTGCAAACCATCAAACTATTCAAGGTCTGCAGCCAACGTGGGATCCCGATTTTCACTTTCATCAATAAAATGGATCGTTACGGCAAGGAACCGCTGGCTTTGCTGGAAGAACTGGAGCAAGTGCTGGGGATTCGTTCCTGTCCCATGAACTGGCCGATTGGCATGGGCGATGAATTCAGTGGTATCTATGACCGCAAGCACCATCGTATTGAGCTATATCGCGGTGACAGTCAACGAGTGTTTTTTCATCCCAAGGAAAAGGAACTGGATGATCCCGCTATCAGGGAATTGCTTGGTAATGCGCTTTATGAAAAACTCTGCGAAGACATCGATCTACTGGATATTGCCGGTGATCCTTTTGACTTTGAAAAAGTGAACCAAGGCCAGTTGACGCCGGTCTATTTCGGCAGTGCCATTAATAAATTCGGGGTGCAGACTTTCCTGGACGAGTTTATCTCGCTGGCTCCCGCTCCCAGTCCGCATGACAGCAGCATCGGACCGGTGGACACGGACTCTGCTTTTTCGGGCTTTATTTTTAAAATCCAGGCCAATATGAATCCGGCCCACCGTGACCGGCTTGCATTCTTGCGGGTCTGCTCGGGAAAGTTTGAGCGCGGCATGGCCGTCAACCATATCCGTACCGGCAAGAAGATCAAGCTGGCCCAGCCTCAGCAATTTCTGGCTCAGGATCGTGATATTGTGGAAATCGCCTGGCCGGGTGATATTATCGGTCTGCATGACCCCGGCATTTATCGCATCGGTGATACACTGTGCGAGGAAGGTTCTTTTGAATTTCCGCCTTTGCCACAGTTTCCACCCGAGCACTTTGCCCGGGTATCAAACCTGAATGCTATGAAATATAAACAATTTCAGAAAGGTGTCAGCCAACTGGAAGAAGAAGGCACCGTGCAGGTCTTTCACACGGTTGATCATGCTGAAGAAGTTATCCTGGGGGTAGTCGGTGAATTACAGTTTGAAGTGTTCAAATACCGCCTCAAAGCAGAATACGGAGCGAATATCCGCATTCAGCACCTCCCCTATCAGTTGGCCCGCTGGGTCAGGTCAGAATCTGCCTTTAACCCTGGCAAGCTCACTAATCTCAGCTGCCTGTGTGTTTTTGACCGGGATGAGCGGCCAGTCGTGCTTTGTGAGCATGAATATTCCCTGAACTGGCTGGAACGAACATATTCTGATCTGATTTTTTCCGTAACTCCGTAAATTGGGAGCAAGTTGGGGACGGTTCTCGCCTTGCTTTCTGCCTACA
>CAZACF010000048.1:12691-13399 GCA_964483565.1 uncultured Syntrophomonas sp.
AGGCAAGAACCGTCCCCAACTTGCTCCGTTATAGGATATTTTCGAGGTTGATAGTTTCCTTTTCGGGAATGTGTTCCAACATCAAATGCAATTCTGACAGCTGTCCCTGGGCCAGTGGCTTATCGTGGGTATCTACATACTTTTTTACTTTGGCCAGGGAGAATTCTATATTGTCAATCTCCTGATGATCGAGAAATACCGGCCACCATTTGGCTTTTTCATGCCAGTTCTTTTCCAGTCTGGCCGTCTGCTGGCTGGCTTGATCCCAGCGCTGCCCATCTATTTCTTGCATGATCTGCTCGATTTGGACGGTCATTTGGTCGGTTGTCTCCCACAGGGCTGCGTTGTTCCAGAACCCCAGGCCAACCAGGCAGGTTAAAATAATCAGCAAAACGGTCAACAATCTCATTTGATCCCTTCCTTTTGCCGGGCTGATTCTTTCAGCTGATAAAAGAATTTTCCGCTGGAATCTATACAAGCAAATAACACCTGCCGGAAATCCTTTATGCCATGCAGGTCCAGTTCATTTTTTAGCCAATCAAGGCTGAGGTTTTTTGGCCCAAGGTTTTGCTCAATGATAAAACCGTCAATAATGAGGGTGGTCGGCAATTCCTCCTGGGGCGGCAGGATGCTCATGTCCTGTGGTTTGATTGGCCTTTGCTCGGACTTGAGAATTACGCTGAGTTGCCCGCCGGTTTCCAGAATGGC
>CAZACF010000049.1:0-13217 GCA_964483565.1 uncultured Syntrophomonas sp.
TCCGTTCAAAATTATTGACATCTAACAAATCATTCTCTCCCTTCCAGAAGATGTGTTACTCGGTCATTTCTTACTTGCTCCAAGCAGATCCGTTTCTATATTAAATCATCATCAAGATCAGGGGCGGAAAATTCCTTGTCGTCCAGTTCCACTGGATCAAGTTCTTCCTCCGGTTCAAAATCATCTTCTACGCCCTTTTCACCCTCACCTTCATGAGCCAAGGGTAACTCCGGAAGATCCATCCCCAATTCGATGGCTTTTTCCCTTTCATTGAGGGCGAAATCCACATCTTTGATCTGGATCTCATAGTCATCATTGGACAATATTTTTATATCAAGGGCCAAACTTTGCAATTCCTTAATCAGGACTTTAAAACCTTCCGGTACTCCAGGCTCAGGAATGTTTTCACCTTTGACAATTGACTCATAGGTTTTAAGGCGTCCCTGGACATCGTCTGATTTTACGGTTAGTATTTCCTGCAATGTATAGGCTGCGCCGTACGCTTCCAAAGCCCATACTTCCATCTCCCCAAAGCGCTGTCCGCCGAACTGTGCTTTACCTCCAAGAGGCTGCTGGGTAACCAGTGAATAGGGTCCAATCGAACGGGCATGAATCTTGTCATCGACCAAATGGGCCAGTTTCAGCATATATACAAAACCAACCGTAACTTCATGGTCAAACTTTTCACCTGTCCTCCCATCACGCAGAACCGCTTTGCCGTTGGCGGGAATGCCAGCCTGTTGGCGCAACTCCATAATATCTTCTTCGGTCGCTCCATCAAATATTGGGGTAGCTATTTTTATCCCCAATTCGTGGGCAACCCAGCCCATATGACATTCTAGAATTTGACCAATATTCATACGAGAAGGTACGCCCAAGGGATTAAGTACGATTTGAACCGGCGTCCCATCTTCCAGGAAAGGCATGTCTTCTTCGGGCAAGATTCTGGAAATAACACCCTTGTTGCCGTGCCGTCCGGCCATTTTGTCGCCCTCGGAAATTTTTCTTTTCTGAGCAATATATACCCGCACGAGTCGATTCACACCTGGTGGCAGCTCGTCCCCGTTCTCACGAGAAAACCGTTTAACGGCAACGATCTTGCCTGCCTCACCGTGTGGTACCCGCAAAGAAGAATCTCTTACTTCGCGTGCTTTCTCTCCAAATATAGCCCGTAGCAGTCTTTCTTCTGGAGTAAGTTCGGTTTCGCCTTTGGGGGTAACCTTGCCCACCAAAATATCATCAGGCCGAACTTCCGCTCCGACCCTGATGACGCCCTGATCATCGAGGTTTTTTAACATCTCTTCGGAAACGTTTGGTATATCACGAGTGATTTCTTCCGGTCCCAGTTTGGTATCCCGGGCCTCACACTCATATTCTTCAATATGGATCGATGTAAATACATCTTCCTTTACCAATTTTTCGGACAGCAGTATCGCGTCCTCATAGTTATAACCCTCCCAGGGCATAAACGCTACCATCACATTGCGCCCCAGCGCCAGTTCGCCATTGTCGGTACTGGGCCCATCCGCAATGATCGTATCAGTTTCAACCCGCTGTCCGGCTTTTACAATCGGTCGTTGATTATAACAAGTTCCCTGATTGGAACGGACAAATTTCAGCAAGGAGTACGTCTGACGGGTACCGTCATCAGCATCAATGACGATCCTGGCAGCGCTGGCATTTCTCACAACGCCGGATTTTTTAGCAATAACCACCGCTCCTGAATCCTTGGCCGCCTTGTACTCAAGTCCGGTTCCCACGATCGGAGCAGTGGTTTTTACCACCGGAACCGCCTGTCTTTGCATATTGGCTCCCATCAAGGCGCGGTTGGCATCATCATTTTCCAGAAACGGAATCAACGAAGTTGCCACACTAAATACCTGCTTGGGGGATACGTCCATATAATCTACTTTGTTAATCGGTACTTCAAGAATCTCTTCTCCATATCTTACTTCTACTCTTTCCCCAATAAATTTACCTTTGCTGTCCAGCGGTGAATTGGCTTGGGCAACGATAAATTCTTCTTCTTCATCAGCAGACAGATAATGGATCTCATTCATGACCTGACCTTTTTTCTTGTCAACTTTACGATAGGGGGTCTCAATAAACCCAAAATCATTGACCCGACCATATGTAGCCAGGGATCCTATCAAACCAATGTTGGGACCTTCAGGGGTCTCAATCGGACAAATACGTCCGTAATGGGAATGGTGTACGTCGCGCACTTGGAATCCTGCCCGTTCGCGAGTCAGACCTCCTGGTCCCAATGCACTTAACCGCCTTTTATGGGTGAGCTCAGCCAATGGATTGGTTTGATCCATGAATTGTGACAACTGGGAACTGCCAAAGAATTCTTTCACCGCTGCGGTAATCGGCCGAATGTTAATCAATACCTGGGGAGTGAGGGTCTCCACATCATGGATACTCATCCTTTCACGTACGACTCTCTCCATCCTGACTAAACCGGTACGAAATTGATTCTGCAGCAATTCGCCAATGGATCTTAAGCGACGATTACCCAAGTGGTCAATAACATCCGTTTTCCCCTCACTCTTAATCAGCTTTAAGATATAACTGATCGTGGTTATAATGTCTTCATGGGTCAAATTACGTATTTCCACCGGGGTATTCAAACCGAGTTTTTTGTTTACTTTATATCTTCCGACCACTGCCATATCATAACGGCGCGGATCAAAAAACAGATTTTTCAATAATTGTTCAGCGGCATCCTCGGTAGCAATTTCACCTGGCCGCAAACGACGATAAAATTCGATCAGAGCTTCCTTTTTATTGGTGGTAGTGTCCTTATCCAAGGTGCGGGCAATCGCATCATCATTGCCGAACAATTCCAGTATTTTCTCATTGCTTTCATAGCCTAGCGCGCGCAACAGCACGGTAACGGGAATCTTTCTGGTTTTGTCAATGCGGGTATAAATAATTCCCGCACTGTCCATTTCCAATTCAAACCATGCACCACGATTGGGAATAATGGTTGCGCCATAAAGACTATTGCCAGCAGCATCCATTTTTTCATTAAAATATACGCCTGGTGATTTAACCAACTGACTTACTACTACTCTTTCTGCACCGTTAATGATGAAGGTTCCTTTGTCCGTCATCAAGGGCAGATCTCCCATATAAACTTCCGACTCTTTTATTTCTCCGCTTTCCTTGTCGCTGAGCCGCACCTTAAGTTTTAAAGGAGCCTGATAGCTTACATCCCTTTCTTTACACTCCTGCACCTCATACTTCGGCTCGCCCAGACTATAATCAATAAAATCCAATTCTAGATGACCGGTAAAGTCTGAGATGGGAAACACTTCCTGCAGGGCGGTTCTTAATCCAGTTTTCAAGAACCATTCGTAGGAGCTTAATTGGACCTGAATGAGATTGGGAAGTTCGAGTACATCGATGATCTGGGAATAGGTTAGCCTCTCGACATTACCGTATTTCACCATGTGTGCCATTCATTTCACCCCTTATAAAAGTTGGCAAAAGATTGAAAAGCAAGGCCTAACGCTAATAAACCTTGCTTTTATTTTTAAAGCGTAAAATCACTTGACTTCTTTGCATAACAATACCATTATACATCTATAATGGCAATTATTAATGTTATCACATAACATTTTCCCAGTCAAGGAATGAATATTAATATTTTAGATAAAAACGGATTCCACTGCCAAACTGGATAATAACGGTTGATCACAATAAATAGCCCTTTACATTATTATTAATTGTAACCTTGTTACTAAGATTCCGTTGATAATATAACCTGTACCAGCCACAATATTTTGATTTCATTTATACTCGTTAAAATAGTGGCTAAAATATCTAGCGGTAAATCAAAACTATATACATTTTAATTGACAGCTTTAAACCCTAACTCGGTTGATCATTTTCTTCATCTTCGATAACGATATTATCCAGAGAATAGGTCTCGTCAATCAGTCGATTAACTTTACGCATCCTTACAGCAAAGAAAATCGCCAGTATTATAGACCCAATAGCCAGAATCGTGATACCTAACCCAAACCCGTCCACCATGATTGCCTGGATGATAAAATCCTGATCGAAGCTCATCCCCGGGTTATTTATTTCCCAGTAAACCATGCTTTCATCCTCAATGGCAGTGCTGTCTATAATTATCCCAGGAACAATCATTTCCAGTCGCATATCCTGACTCTGGTCGAGACTAGCGTAGAGGGAATCGGGATATACTTCCGGCAAAGCAGTAAGGGTTATAATTTTACAACAAAATAGATCTTTAACTCTTGCTTGTATGGGTATTTTATCGGTTAGTTCATTATAGCTTTCCCAGTTTTCCACACTTCGGCTAAAAATAATTCCTTTATTGGATGCGCTTCTTTGCCACTCCCCATCTGCATCATGTAAATTTGGCCCACTGATCTCTACCTTCTCCTGCAGACCCCCATTTTCTTGCCAATTGATCTGCCAGTCGGCAGTGGCAGAAGCAATTGGACAGAGTATCAAACATAAAAAAAGACAAAGAAGAACGGTTGGGATACGTTTCCTCATTTCAAATCATTCCCCTCATTTCTGAATCTATACCTAATTTTATAACATTTATCCAATATAGACCATATTTAAGTTTATTTCATAAATTCAAATCACGGATATTTTTATTATATGGTACATAACTTATTGAACGATGTACAACTTTCATTTTAACAGGCTAGTAGCGCTTCAAGAGAACGGTCGCTTTAAAAGAAAATCTAAATAAGATCTAATTCACGCATTTTATAATACAAAGAGGTACGATGGATACCAAGATAATCCGCCGCCTTCTGTTTATTGCCGCCAGACATTTCCAAGGCATTGATAATAACAGCTTTTTCTGCCGACTCCCGGGCTTCCTTCAATGTAGGCAGAGGAGAGTTGCTTTTATCGGAAGCTTTTCCACCGCCAAAACGGATCAGGTTTTCGATCTTTATTATTCCGCTCTGGCAATCCAAACAGGCTCTTTCAATACTGGTTTCCAGCTCTCTTACATTACCCGGCCATTCATAGTTGTTTAAAAGCCGCATGGCTTCAGGCGCTATGCCTTCTATTTGCGTACCGTTTTGACTATTCTGCTGTTTTACAAAGTACTCGGCCAGAAGGGGGATGTCACCGATTCTTTCTCGTAGCGGGGGAATCCTAATCACAAATACATTCAATCTGTAGAATAGATCTTCGCGGAACAGATGCTGTTGTAGCAGTTTTTTCAGATTTACATTGGAAGCTGAAATAACTCGGGCGTCAGCCTTCAGTATTTCTGTTCCGCCCACTCTTTCAAATTCCTTTTCCTGCAACACTCTCAACAATTTGGACTGCATGGCATAGGGAAGCTGACTGATCTCATCCAAGAAAATGCTGCCCTTACTGGCAAGTTCAAATTTCCCCGGCTTGCCTCCTTTTTTAGCTCCGGTAAAGGCCCCTTCCTCATAACCAAAAAATTCTGATTCCATCAGGTTCTCCGGTATGCCTGCGCAGTTGACCCTGATCATCGGACCATTTCGACGAAGGCTTTCCTGATGAATAGCATGGGCAAACAGCTCTTTGCCGGTACCCGTCTCACCGTAGAGTATTACCGGAGCAGTCGATTCGGCTATCTTGATCGCTTTTTCCTTGGCCTCCTGCAACGCCTCACTTTGCCCGACGATGGATTGCATTGAATATTTGGCACCGCTGAGCCTTTTTACCGTTTCTTTGTAATAGGACAGTTCTGCGCTTAGCGAAGAAAGCCGGTTGATAAAGTGTTGCATTTTAAAATAGGGAAAGACACTGACGCCGATTGCACCGATGACCTTGCCTTGATACTCAATGGGAATGCGGGATACGATGTGGCCTTTGCCTAAAAGCTCCCAGCGGTCAGCAATAATTGGTCGGCCTGTTTGGATAACTTCCATTAATCTGGTGGTGGGGAATACTTCCACAACATTCTTGCCAATTACGTCTTCACGTCGAATCTCCATTTCCTTGGCATAATACTCACTAAAAAGCATAATTTTCCCATGCTCATCAATAATAATAGCACCTTCAAAACCGGCGAATATCGTTTCCAGTAACTCCCATATATTTGTATCCACATCAGTCAGTCCCATCAAGAGTCTTACCTCCCTCGCTCTGCTAACAGTAAATTATCAGAAGCTGGCATGGCGAAATACAATTAAATTGCCATATACTTGATTACTAGTATATGGCAATGGGGAACGGTAAGCACCCTTTTTTTATATAGTATTAACTCCACCCATTGGGATTGGATCTAGAATGGAATCTGATTGGTTCTTGACCAGATTTTCATTTCCTTGGCAGCTTTAACCAAATCATCCCGAAAATCGGGGTGAGCAATATTGATCAACGATTCAGCCCTTCCCCAAATGGAACGCGCCTTCATATTCACTTTGCCATATTCGGTCACCACATAATGAACCTGGGTTCGCGGCACAGTAACGATCCCGCCCGGAGTCAGCAATGGTTTAACCCGGGATTGTATGTTGCCTTCTTTGTCTTTATAGGTGGAAGAAAAGGCTAAAAAACTCTTTCCGCCTTTGGAATGAAAAGCCCCCACGACAAAATCAAGCTGGCCTCCGGTACCTGATATTTGTCTCATCCCGGATGATTCAGAACAAACCTGGGTAAACAAATCGATTTCAAGAATATTATTGATCGATACAACATTATCATTTCTGGCAACATCCTCGGGGCTATTGGTGGTGTAAACCGCCGATGAAGCACACTGGGGATTATCATTCAGAAAATCATATGTGTCCTGGGTGCCAAGGCAGAAGGAAAAGGTGCTTTTATTTATATCCTTTGCTTTTTTAGCGTTAGTGACCCTCCCGGTTTCGTACATTTTTACCATCGAATCGCAGAACATTTCACTTTGTATGCCCAAATCTTTTAAATCGGAATCAGCGATCATGTTGCCGATTAAATTGGGAAGTGCGCCAATACCTAACTGGATGCAAGAACCGTCAACAACTTCCTCAACAATATATTGAGCAATTTTTCGTTCCTCAGGTGTTGCCTCCGGAGAAGGGGGCGTAGCAAAAATAGGGCTGTTGGAGCCTTCAATGATATAATCGATTTCATTGATATGCACATATTCATCACTCCCCCCCAAACAACGGGGCATATTCTCATTTACTTCTACGATGGCAATTTTGCATTTTAGCGCCATGCCACGGTTATGGGAATTTCCCAGGCCAAAATTAAAACAACCGGCTTTATCCATTGGCGTAACCTGGGCACACCAAACGTCCGGCCAGTAGTCTGCAAAATCAGCATTATAGGCCATCATGGTTGCCTCATGATAATTAAAGGGACAATGGCAAGCCAGCCCAAAATCTCCGGCAGTGCGATCAATCGCTGTAAAATACCAACTAAAGTATTGAAACGATTTCTGTTCGGTATCGTTTTTAATTACTTCCGGAACTGGCAGGATCGTACCAGTACCGCGCACACTAACATTTTTAAGACCGTCACCAGCTCGTTTTGATAGGGCAACATCAAAATCTACTGGCTTAGTAGCAAACATTCCGTAATCAACCACATGGTTGGATTGAACCAACTGGGCTGCTTTTTCCGGGGTGATCAATTTGGCTTTGTATTCATCCAGATAAGATTTTCTCATAAATCAGCCTCCCTTATTTCTCGCTTTAATTCATGACATGGACTTCAACTGCGTGCGATTCTGCAAAACCTTTTCTACTTCTTTAATGCAAATAGGAGTGCGAATAAGCCTAATAAACTGTAATGCTCCTGCCAGGTCTAAGACTACCTCGCGAAAATTTATTAGACTAATATTGCTGGCTCACATTTATTGGCGGTCAAGTCTCAAGGTATCTGTTAATGACACAACCTCTTAAAAACCTAAAGCCATCCGTGCTGCTTGGCTTTAAAGGTAAGTTCCTCGCGAAAATCCGGATGAGCAATATCGATTAGGTTCTTAACCCTCCAGGATATGGATCGGTTGCGTAAATTAACCGCTCCAAACTCAGTAACCACCCAATGGACGTCATTGCGGGAAGTAGAAACCGTCGTTCCCTGGGGAAACATATCCAAGATACGGGAGTGAAGGTTCCCTTCTTTATCCATGCGGGTAGAAGGCAAAGCAATAATGCTCTTTCCGTTTTTAGCCAATTGAGATCCTAAAACAAAATTCATTTGTCCCCCGGTTGCACTGTACTGGTATGTGCCGATCGACTCAGCCGCTACTTGCCCGGTCAAGTCAACCATCAAAGCATTGTTGACGGATACCATGTTGTCATTTTGGCGAATGATCCCAGGATCATTTACATTTTCAATTTCAAACCCGATGAAAGTATCATTATGATCCATATACCGCCATAGTTCTTTGGTGCCCACACAGAACGTAAAAGGCACCTTGCCTTTCAGAATGCTTTTTTTGCTGCCATTGGCCGCTCCACATTTAACCAATTCCATGACCGAGTTGGAAACCACTTCGGTATGAAAACCCAAATCATTCTTGTTTTTTAAGAAATGACCGATACAATTGGCTAATCCGCCCAATCCAAGTTGGACCGTTGAGCCATCCGGGATCATATCTGCCACGATGGTGGCAATCTCTCTTTCGACCGTCGTGATGGGGATTTCCGGGATCTCAAACAAGGGGGCATTATTCTCAATAATTGCATGACATTGGGAGACATGAACCTGGAAAACGTCACTGCACAACCAGGGGGTATTTTCATTGACTTCAACGATCAAATTTTCTGCCCGGTCGGCCAGTCTTTTGGTACACAATCCGCCGAAGCAGGAACGGTTCATAAACCCATTTTCATCTGGGGGCGTAACTACCGCAGCTACCTTATTGATTTTTGTTTCATCCAACCATCGGCCCAGGCTGCCCAAATGATTAGGCACAAAATCAACCGTTCCAAAGCTCATGCAATAACGTTCAGCTGGCCCGATAAATACTGTTTCGACCCGAAAACTGTCCTTGTATTCTGGCTTCATATAATCGTGAAAAGCCAAAGCAAAACCTTGGCACAAAACTACATTTCTCAATTCCGCTGACCTTTTAGCCAATGCCTCCGAAAAGGCAGGAGGTATTCCGGTTCCTCCCTGCATGGCGATCCGATCATTATCTTTGATTAGCTTGGCTGCTTCTTCCGGCGTCTTTAGCCTCTTTTTGTATTCCTCTCTCCAATCCATTTTTACCCTCCTTAATATTTTCTAATTGGCAATTTATTATATTACTGAGTAGAATATATGAAACGCTGCAATAACCAACTGTTTTGCAATAAATATACCAACCGCCTCACATCCTGATACCTCGATCTCAATGCGTCTCAAGATTTTGCCGGAATATTTTAAATTTTAGAAATGTTGTGAATTTTATATAGTCTGTTGTGTTTTTAAACTCGGATATCTCGTTATTCTCCGCATCAGGTAATGTTGTAGGCATTTTTATACATGCGTTGATTTTCACTACATTATTTTTTCAATAAGAAAACCGCCCTTTGAAAGGGCGGTTTCCTGTTTATCCAGTCGTTATTCACTTGCATGAGACGAAAAAGGAGCCCACCGCTTACGTGGGCTCTCTTTTTTAAGGCCAGACAGTTATTTAATTTCTATACCGGCACCAGCTTCTTCGAGTTTGGCTTTAATATCGTTGGCTTCGTCTTTGCTTATTTTTTCTTTAACCGGTTTGGGAGCAGCATCAACCAAATCTTTTGCTTCCTTCAGACCTAATCCAGTGATCTCTCTGACGACCTTGATAACATTGATTTTTTTGTCTCCGACGGACGCCAAAATTACATCAAACTCAGTCTGTTCTTCTTCAGCAACAGCAGCAGCGGCAGCTGGAGCGGCAGCTACAGCCATGGGAGCAGCAGCGCTTACGCCAAATTCTTCTTCCAGGGCTTTAACCAGCTCGGACAATTCCAAAACAGTCAAACCTTTTACAATATCAATAACTTCTTGAACTTTACTCATTTTCAATATCCTCCTTTAAATTTAAATATTATGATGCGTTTGCCGCATACGGGGTGTAGATACCAATAGGTCTATTTTCTATTACTAGCTGGCTTTTTGTTCTCGAATCTGATCCAGTGCCCTTGCTAAGCCTGTAATGTTGGCATTCAATACACGTACAAAGGACGTGATGGGAGCCTGCATGGTTCCCAGTACAGTTGCAACCAGAACTTCACGTGAAGGCAGATCAGCCAGGTTTTTAATTTTTTCCGGCGTGATTACTTGTCCTTCCAGTAGTCCCATCTTAATTTCCAGGTTCTTGTGGGTTTTAGCAAATTCAAACAAAACCTTGGCTGGCGTGACCGGGTCATCCTGACTGAGGATAGCCGCATTCGGTCCGCTGATCAAGTCTGCCATTTCTTTATTACCGTTTTGTTCCAGAGCAAAACGTAGCATGGTGTTTTTTAAAACTTTGACTTCTACTCCAGGAACACGCAATTTGTTTCTCAGTTCTGTCATTTCATCTACTTTCAAACCGCGATAATTGGCAAAAACCACCAGCATTGATTTCTCAAGGTGCTGTTTGATCTCTTCAACGATTAGCTGTTTTTCTTCGATTTTGGGCATTCATTTTCACCCCCTTATGTTTATTTGCATCAATTTGCAATGCTTGCTTTTTTTCATGGTTGGACAAATTGAAAAACCTCTGCAAATAGGCTTGCAGAGGTTGAAATTGTTCTGGGCAGAACATTTATTATTTCACTAACCTCGGCAGGCAAATTGCATCATTTTTTAAGGCTTTCGCCACCAGCTATCTACAGTTATCAATTTTCATTTTTAGTTTTATATCATTCTACTTGTTTGCAGACATCACTACAAGCGGATTGATTTTTATGCCAGGCCCCATGGTTGAGCAGATGCTTACAGAACGCATATACTGACCTTTGGCTGCCGCTGGTTTGGCTTTAATCAGCGCTTCAGCAAAAGCATTCAGATTCTCCTGCAGTTTTTCCACTTCAAAGGACACCCTGCCAATAGGAGCATGCACGATGGAAGTTTTGTCAACCCGGTATTCAATTCGGCCGGCTTTTAATTCGTTTATGGTACGCTCAATATCAAAAGTAACCGTACCTGATTTGGGGTTGGGCATCAAGCCTCTAGGTCCCAATATTTTACCCAGTTTTCCAACTACCGCCATCATGTCAGGTGTTGCTACCGCAATATCAAAATCGAACCAACCGCCTTGAATCTTTTCAGCCAGATCCTCTCCGCCAACATAATCAGCTCCAGCCTGTTCCGCTTCCTTGGCTTTATCGCCTTTGGCAAACACCAGTACTTTGCGGGTTTTGCCGGTTCCGTTGGGAAGAGAGACTGTGCCTCTGACCTGCTGGTCAGCGTGTCGAGGGTCTACACCCAATTTAATATGCACTTCAACGGTTTCATCAAACTTGGCTGTCGCTATTTCTTTCACCAGGCTAAGTGCTTCCTGTGGATCATAAAGTCTACTTTTTTCAATTTTTTTCAGTGCGTCGGTATAAGCTTTACCTTTTTTCATTATTAAATCCTCCTTGTGGTTTGCGGAATGCTCCTCCCACATTGTTAAACAGTACCTTTAAAATACTGCCCAGCATTATTATGTAATGCTGATTACTCGACTACCTTGAGTCCCATGCTTCGTGCGGTACCTTCAATCATTCTGACTGCCGCATCTAAATCAGCAGCGTTGAGATCATCTTTTTTCATCTCAGCAATTTCAACTAATTTAGCGCGATCGACCGTACCTATTTTTTTCTTGTTGGGTTCTCCAGAACCTTTTTCAACATTGGCAGCTTTTTTAAGCAAATCTGATGCCGGCGGTGATTTAAGTACAAAAGAAAAGGATCTGTCTTCATAAACCGTTATTTCTACCGGCACGATAAATCCGGTCTGGTTAGCCGTTTTTGCATTGTATTCTTTGCAAAAGCCCATGATGTTGACACCATACTGACCAAGCGCAGGCCCTACCGGGGGTGCAGGTGTCGCTTTGCCTGCTTTGATTTGCAGAGAAACTTTGCCCATAACCCTTTTGGCCACATTTACACCTCCTTATAATTTATCTATTTGTTCGTAATCCAGTTCTACAGGGGTTTCCCTGCCAAACATGGAAATACTGACTCTTACCTTGCCGCGATCAGGCAGCAATTCTTTGACCGTGCCCTCAAAGTTCTCAAATGGACCATTTTTGACGCGAACGTTTTCGCCAACTTCAATGTCTATAATGCGTGGTTTTTGTTCGACCAAACCCATGCGCCTTAAAATCTTGGTAATCTCTTCTTCCTGTAATGGAATCGGTTTGGTGCCGCTGCCCACAAATCCTGTGACTCCAGGCGTATGATGCACGACATACCAAGATTCGTCGTCCAAGATCATATTGACGATGACATATCCCGGAAATACTCGTTTGGTAGTTATTTTCTTTTTTCCGCCTTTAAATTCTACTTCCTGTTCTTCGGGAATAATCACATGAAAGATCTTGTCTTGCATGTTCATGGATTCTACTCGCTTGGTCAAATCTACTTTTATTTTGTTTTCATAACCGGAATAAGTATGGACAACATACCATTCGCCTTTTCGGTCAGTAAGCCAATCCACTACAGCCGGAACTGACGTATCGATAGGCATGTTCTCCTTCAGTTTGGTTTGCTTTTTGGCGGTCATTAACAACCACCTCCTTTATGCAAAGGCGTTCATGAATTTTGTCAACAAGAAAGACAAGCCACTGTCGAAAGCCCAAAGTATCAGAGCAACAATTGTTACTGTAATGAGAACGACACCGGTATAGCCTATTAACTGTCTGCGATTTGGCCAGTAGACTTTCTTGAGTTCATTATTAACACTGGAAAAATATTCACGAGTATTTTCCCACCATATTTTAATACCACTCTCTTGTTTTGCAGGGGTATTATTTTTGGCCATTTTTTCACATCCCCAGCTTTACTTAATCTCTTTATGGACTGTATGAGTGTTGCAGAATTTACAGTATTTCCTTACTTCCATTTTTTCGGTAGTCTTTTTCTTGTCTTTGGTTGTTTGATAATTGCGCTGTTTACAGTCAGTGCAAGCCAACGTAATGCCTACCCTCACCTTAACACCTCCATCCCGTGTATAAAAATACTACAATACTCTAGCACATGCCTGTAAACAATGTCAATAAGCATGCTTGCTACGTTATCAAGGAAATTTATTGTTCAATACTGATAACAACACCGGAACCGACTGTACGTCCACCTTCTCTG
>CAZACF010000050.1:0-13147 GCA_964483565.1 uncultured Syntrophomonas sp.
CCAATACCTGCAAGGATCGGGGTGATCAGGTCTTCGATGCGTTGGGCTGCTGGTTTGGCCATCATTTCGCCTCCCGTTGCTTGCCCTGACGGGCAATTACAATAGAAAAAGTGGGTTGGATACCCACTCTTCTGCAGACAATATTCGTTCACTAAAATAGAGTATAGCAAACTGATTTTAATTATACAAGTTTATGGCTGATTTTCTAGACTTACCTGCCTGTGAACCAGCCATGACAGCAAAATAACCAAAGATGAAAATGATTGTCATGTCATTGCGAGTGTAAGCGAAGCGACGATGCCATATGCCATCCAGTGCCGAAAGCGATCAGAAGGCAAGCGAAGCGCAGCCTGAGCGTCGGCGAATCTCCGATTTATAACGCAAAACGATCATAAAAATAAATATCATAAAAAAGGTTATTAATAAACTAAATTTTATCTTCATGTAGCCGATATATAAATAATCAATGTTGATATGAGCTTTAATGACAATTCTTTGAATTTGACTAATTATGAATCAACAGCGCTGATGTTGCCATAAACTCTCAAGTCTATTAAAGCAAATAATCTTGTAGAAAGGTAGTGTAGGGATTGGATAGTATGAACGTGAAGTCAGTTGGCCGTCGATATCTTCCCCTGGAGGAAAAGCGCAAAGCCCGCAGCATAAAAATGTCCGACAAGGAATGGCAGCAGATTCAACACCAGGCCGCCACTAAAAAAATCAGTGTCAGTAAATATATCCGGGATACCATGTTAAAACTTGATTCTTGAGAACTACATTAAGTAGGTGATCAGCCTATGACCTTATCAGTTTATTATTCATTATTCTATTTTATTGTTTCTACTGCATTTCTTCTGCTGGGATTATATACATTATTTCTGAATAGCAAAGGCGCCCTCAACCGTGTCTTTTCCTTCATCTGCCTGACTCTGTTTGTTTGGTCTTTAACCTTTTCAATATCAAATTTTGTTGTTGATTATGAATCGGCGCTATTATGGCGGCGTTGGTCTACCTTGGGATGGGGATGTCTATTCAGTCTTATCTTACATTTCTTATTGATCCTCACCAAACCAAATTTTCTTTTACATAAAAAATGGCTTTATGGGTTACTTTATCTGCCGTGCTTGCCCATTATATATATTTATGGCTGGGACAGCAATCTGGCCCAGGCGCAATTTGCATTGATTAAAACTGGTTTTGGCTGGGTATCGGTATATTCATCTAGTCTTTGGAATATAAGTCTGGTTGTTTATTATTTTATTTTTTCCGCTGCCGGGCTATGGCTGCTTTGGCAATGGCATAAAAAGTCTCCTGTTCAGGTTAAAAAGAAGCTTGTTTGGCTATTGATCAGCACCTATATCCTAACGCTCATTATGGGGACTTTCACAGATTTTATAATCAACTCTCGTTCATCTAATTTTGTTCCGCAATTGGCCAGCATCTTTAGTCTGCTCCCCTTGGCATTAATCTTTTTTGCCATTAAACGTTATGGTTTCATAACGCAGACAAAAACCCAACCCACTGAACCCGGCAAAATCCTGAGCCCTGACAAAATTATCAAATTCAATCAGATAATTACACTAGTATTCATTGTGACCGGTATCGCAAACTTTGCCTCCCAATACTTCTTTGACCAGGCAAGTTTTTCCCAGGCTTTATTACATAGCGGATCACTGATCGGATTAGGCGTCTTGCTGCAATGCTCGCAACAATTGTCGATCAAAAAAAGTGTGAAAGATACCTTCCTGTTTATCGTACTGGCCGTATCCATTCCGTTAATCACCTTGCAAAACATTCAAGGTACCAGTATTACGATGTGGGCCGTGCCGATTATTTTCATTATGCTTTCAGTGGTCTATAACAAAAAAAGAATCATGATCTGGTTGGGCAGTTCGATTATTTTCACCCAAATCTGGGTTTGGCTGAAAGTTCAGACCTCCACCATCACCGTGACAGCAGCAGATCATCTGGGCAGGCTGCTTATCTATCTCATCATTTTGGGAATGGCTTTTTATGTTAATCGAATCTACATTCAACGTCTCGAAGAAAACGAAAATCAAATCCACTTTCAGAAAATGGTTTCCCGGCTTTCTACCGCCTTTTTGGGCATTACCTATGCCAACCGGGAGGATAGCGTTAATGACTTGTTTAAAATCAGTGCTGATTATTTTCAAATGGATCGTGCCTATCTGATCGGCTTGGAACCGGTGATGAAAAATTATGAATGGTGCAAGGCCGGATTCAAAGATTATCCCAATCACATTATTTTGAACGAGCAAGATTTTACGTGGTTGATGGACTTGCCCTGGCAGGATGATATTATTCATCTGTCTGATGGGGAGCTGCTTGCGAACGAATCGCTCATTCAAGCCAAGTTAAACAATTATCAGATTAAATCGCTGCTGGCCGTCAAGGTTAAAAACCAAGCCAAAACGGTGGGAATAATGCTCTACACTGCCACCAGCAAGCAAAACTGGCGGGACGAACATATAGAGATGTTAAGAATCATTGCTAATTTCGTCAATGATTCCCTGATAAAAATGGAAACCGATCGAAAAATTAATCGTTTGGCTTATTATGACAGTCTGACCGGGCTGCCCAATCGTACACTTTTTATTAATCGTTTGGAGCAGTCGATTCATCTGGCCAAACGATCGGCCAAACTGATCGGCATCGTTTTCATCGATCTGGATTGCTTTAAGGCAATTAATGACAGCATCGGACACGAAGGGGGCGACCAAGTCCTCAAACAGGTTGCCTCCAGGTTGACAGGCTGCCTGCGCAAACACGATACGGTTACCCGCTTTGGCGGGGATGAATTTTTGATCCAAATTACCCAGATCAATCGAGTGGAAGACCTGCACAAAATCGCCGAAAATATTATTCAAGTGATAGCCCAGCCGGTAGAAATCAATGAACAGCAATTCTATCTGACCGCCAGTGCCGGCGTCTCGGTTTATCCTATGGACGGAGAAGAGGCGGAACCTTTAATAAAAAACGCTGACCTGGCGATGTATTCTTCCAAAAAAAGCGGTAAAAACCAATATACCTTCTGTTCCGCCGATTTGAAGAAGGATGCCCAAAAAGAACTAATCCTGACCAACCATCTATACCGGGCGCTGGATAGGAAGGAAATGGTATTGGAATACCAGCCCCAGTTAAGTATTTTAACCAAACAGTTTAGTGGGGTTGAGGCCTTGATTCGCTGGCAGCACCCGGATTGGGGAACCATTTTGCCAAATCAATTTATACCTTTAGCGGAAAAAACCGGTCTTATCCATCCCATCGGCGAGTGGGTATTGGCAACCGCCTGCCGACAAAATAAGCAATGGCAGGCTTCAGGGCTTTCCCCTTTGTTGATGACGGTAAACATATCGCTGGAACAATTACGTAAACCCAATCTGGTTGACATGGTGGCGAGAATCCTTGATGAAACCGGAATGGAAGCCAGATACCTGGGGATGGATATTAATGAATGTGTGATCCAGGAATCAGATTCGGTTCTACAGGTGTTATACGATCTTAAAAACCTGGGAGTCAGCCTTGCCCTTGAAGGTTTTGGAAATGAGTATTCATCATTGGGTTGTTTGCATGTATTACCGATCGATCAAGTCAAAATCAACATGCAATTTGTACAAGCCATATCACAGGGTAAAAAGGAAGCGGATATTGCTAAAACCATCATCCAACTAGCCCAGAACCTGCATTTTAATGTTGTGGCGGAAGGAGTGGAAACGGATTCACAGTTTTCGTTTTTCTGCCAACATCAATGTGATGAAATCCAAGGTTTCAATGTTGTCAAGCCTATGCCGGCCAAAAATTTGGAAGCAATTCTGATCAGCAGAGCAATACAGTCCAAACATCCTGGCATTAATCTTAAGATTGATACGTCTATTCGGTAAAGCGTTTTATTATATCGGGTTGTTTATTCACTTGTGATCAGAGAGGGGGAAAAACATGCTGAAAGTATCCGCGAACCGATTGTCTGCGGGAATGGTCCTGGGCCGTCCCATCATCAATACAAAACATAATTTTCTATTAACCGCCGGACAAGTATTGACAGAAAGATATGTGAAGCGATTGAAAGAACTCGAAATCCCCTTTGTATATATTGATGACCGATTAGGAATTGAAGAGCCTGAACCGTTAATCAGTCCCGATAGGATCGGGGCTACCATAAACAGTATCAAACATTGTTACAACCAATATGCCCAAACCTTGAAAATTGATGTGCATGATCTGAAAACCCATGTAGATCATATCATTGATGACCTGTCCGCCAATAACTCTCTCAACATTGGCATGGCGGAGCTTAAAAACTATGATGATTATACTTATCAGCACAGTGTCAACGTATGTGCACTGTCGATTATTCTAGGCATAGGCAACGGTTACAATCGTGCACAGTTGCAGAACCTGGGGATAGGGGCATTGCTTCATGATATCGGCAAAATCAAAATTCCCTTGGAGATTATTAACAAACCCGGTTTTCTAAGCTATGAGGAATATATTGAAATTAAGAAACATCCCTGGGAAGGCTATATGATGGCCAAAACGACCGCCGATCTGCCCGGGGAAGCTATTTACTGCATCCTGCAGCATCATGAACGGATTGATGGCCGGGGCTATCCGCGCGGCCTCAGCGAAGAGAGTATACATGAATACGCATCGATTGTTTCCGCAGCTGATATCTTTGATGCGTTGGTTTCCGATCGCCCTTATCGCCCCGGCTTCAGCAATCGTGATGCGGTGGAGATCATAGAACAAGGAAAAGACTCAATTATATCATGCCGCATAGCAGATAAATTGTTCTCCCACATCAACATTTACCCTCCCGGTACGATCGTGGAGTTGTCGACCAGGGAGCTGGGGGTGGTGATCGAAGATAATCCCCGCCATCCCAAAAAGCCACGGCTTAAGCTGTTGTTCAATCAGGATCAACAAATTTATAGATTCAACCAAGAACTGGAGCTTGCCGAAAATGATAGCATTACAATCACCAAAGTTCTCAACCATGCGCAAGCCGAGCAAACCATGCTAACGTTTTTGGAATACCTTAAAATGAATTAGCCCCGGGGTTACATACTCCGGGGCTCTGGTCCAAATGCACTCTGCACTCTGGATTCTTGGCCTAACGATCGTTTTCGGCGCTGGATGACATCTGTGCATCATCGCTTCAACTTCTCAGAATAACAAAAACATTTTATATTTGATTGCAGATATTGCTGATAATATCGATGGTTTTTTGGCTGTAATCCAAATCAATCATATTCTGATGATTCCCCGGCGGAGGATATTCCACCAGGGCGCTTCTGGCAAACTGACTGGCCCAACCGGTAAAATACTGGGCCATATAGGAATTATCAGCCGGGTTGGGCTTAATGCGCCGAGTGTCGAAAGCCTGGTTAAAGTATTCGGTAATGGCAACGTCCCCATAGGTACAATTTAGCCAACCGTGAAAATCAATGATTATATCGGGTTGTTCCTTCATGACTACCGCTCTTAGCACCCGTGCTTCCGGTGTACTGAAGGGGGCGCTGCCGGTGCGATAGCGGGCCGCATTGCTGACTTGCCAGTAATAATCAAAATCCCGATTAATATCAACTCCCTGGGCATTGCATCTCCCGGTATCATTATGACTGTACCCTTCACTCAGGCCATCCGGATTTACGCAGGGAATCACGATCAATCTGGTTTCCTTTAGCGCTTGCGGATTTTTCGAAAATTCCTCAATCACCTCATCAGCAATCTGCACCAGGGCAGCACCATCCTTGTCCCAACCATCTTCATAACCATGCATGGCAAAAGTGAGTAACATCGTCTTGTTGTAGCTGGGCGGGACGATTTCATATCTTTTAATGGGTGCACCCAAATAGCTGTAGCCCACAGTTTTGGAGTTGGTTTGCCGCATCGGCTCAACTTCTTCTTGTGCCTGGATGGGTTTGTCATAGTATTGAAAGGTGATTAAGGACAAGAATACCAGCATGATCATCGGCATAATCACCGTTTTGCTTTTATACATGATAACCACCTTCCTTTCCTGTATTTCTTCCCAACTTGTGGGGTTTGCCGGATGCAAAAATTCATGCAATAATGCCACCCTGAACATGCGGCGGGGACTGCCTTATATTGTAATGATTTCAACTCTTGCACATCAGAACCCGGAATATTTCTGTTTGAGAATAACGATATCTACCCGTCGGTTTTTGGATCGATTGGCGGCATTGGTGTTGGGTACCATTGGCTTGAATTCTCCGTAGCCCACCACCGAAAGGCGCCTGGCATCAATCTCCACATCTTTCTGCAACACATGTAATACGGTGGTGGCTCGTGCCACGGAAAGCTCCCAGTTGGAGGGAAAGCGCGTCGTATTTATGGCCAGATCATCGGTATGTCCTTCTATGCGCAGCTGGTTGGGGATTTGATTCAGAGCAACTCCTAATTTCTCAATCACTATCTGAGCCTGCGGATTTAGCTCATCCGAACCACTGGGAAACAAGAGGGTATCCTTTATGCTGATCACCAGGCCTCTTTCTTGTTCAATAACATCAATATAATCAGCCAGTTTGGTTGAGCTTTGCCCCATGGTTATACTGGAACCGTCTATCATATCTGTGCTGATGAACTTTTCAATTTGTCTTTGCACTTCTGACAATTGACCGACAGCTTCCAAAATATCTTCGGCTTGTCCCGAATTCAGCTCGCCAGTCACGCCTGGAGCCAAGGAAGGTCCGGGAGTTTGCATTTTTTGAATGGAGCTGCCGGTCAGGACGACGCTTAACGATTCGGCAATCGCATTGTATTTGTCCACATCAACTTTGCTCAAGGCATACATCATAATAAAAAACACCATTAACAAAGTTATAAAATCAGCATAGCTCAAGAGCCAACGTTCCATGCCGCCTTCATCGCTCGCTTCTTCATGCTTTCTTCTTCGACCTCGGCTCATTCAATCACATCCTTGCTTCCTTGCGCACAGGATTCGTTGTTTGGGGGCCGGGAGCGGGGAAAGGCTTGACATTGTCCTTTTTGGGCTGCTTGTCTTTCTTACCGGTTTCATGGGGCAGTAAAATACTTAATTTTTCTCTTAACAATCTGGGGTTTTCTCCGATTTGAATAGCCAGAACACCTTCCAGGATGATATCCATTAACAATATTTCCCGTTTTATTCTGATTTTTAGTTTGGAAGCAAAGGGAATCCATAAGATGTTGGCGGAAGCAATTCCGTAGAGGGTAGCCAGGAAGGCCACAGCAATCGCAGAACCCAATTCATCCGGGTTGGAGAGATGGCTCAAAACAGTAATCATGCCCATTACCGTGCCTATAATCCCCATGGTGGGCGCATATCCTCCGGCCGTCATAAATATTTCCACGCCAGTCTTCTCGCGCGATTCGAAGGCTTCAATTTCCATTTCCATCATATCCCTGGTCAATTCGGGAGGGGTACCGTCGGTGACCATCTGTAATCCCCGCGCCAAAAAGGCATTATCGATCGCCTCAATCTGGTTCTCCAGGCTCAAAAAGCCTTCCCGTCGCGCTTTATCAGCGCAACTCACCAGGGTGTCCACGACACCGTTATAATCCGGGTCTTTATTGACAAATACTTTCTTGAAAAAATATGGTGTTCTTTTAATTTCATCCATGGTAAAACTAGTCACAGTCGCCGCAATGGTTCCGCCAAACACAATGATAGCTGCAGTGACGACCAGCAACATACCAATCGTCCCGCCTTCAAGGATAAAGGCTCCTATGAGTGATACCAGCGCTATAAGCAATCCCAGCAGCGACGTTATGTCCATACTATTTCTCCTCATCGATCTTATTGATATCTTGGAACTGTTTTGGCCTTGGTCAATTTTTATGTACCAAATTTTTCAGCCGGTTCTCCATGGATATTATTTCGGTAATGCGGACCCCAAAATATTCTTTGACGACGACCACCTCGCCGCGGGCAATCAACTTTTCATTAACCAGAATATCGACCGGCTCGTTTTCTAATCTTTCCAATTCTACAATCGATCCATGGGTTAGTTTGAGAATGTCGGCAATACTCCTTTTGGTTCGGCCCAACAATACTGACAAGCGCAGGGGTACGTCCATGATAAGATTGAGATTGCCATTATTGGGCAGGAGGAGATTGTCTTCCATCGGATAACCGTCCGGCAAAGATTGATAATGATCCTCCTCGTTTGACATGGGGGCCTTTATGGTCATACTGTCGAGTTCTTTGGCAGTATCCTCGATCAGGTATTTGACATGCCCACGAGCAACCTCCAAACTTATGATCAAGATGATCTGACTTTGCACCAAATCACCGATTTGCAGATTAAAAGAGATGGTTACCAAGGGTATATAAGGATCCATGGTTAATTCTTCGGGATCCTTGACACTAATCAGTTTTACCAGCGGAGGTGATATTTCAATGGTTTGTTTAAACAATTCCGATAAGGCAGTAGCAGCAAAGCCCATCATTTGATTCATTGCTTCGGCGACGGCGCTAAGCGTATATTCGTCCATATCGCTGGAAACATTTTGCCCGTTGCCGCCCATCATGATATTGGCAATGACCGCCGCATCTTCGGCTTTCAGGATCAACAGGTTGTTGCCTTCCACCCCGCTGGTATACTGTACTTCCACCAACACATACGGCGCGCTAAAGCCTTGATGGATTTCATATAAGTTCGTATATTTAAGATCGGGTGTATCAATCGTTACCCTCTGATCCAGCAGTTCTGACAGAGCGGTGGAAGCTGCGCCCACGTTTATATTGCCAATTTCACTCAGTATGTCTTGTTCATCTGCCGATAAAAGCATACTGCCGTTTCCATTATCATTAGCGGTCTGGCTGTCTCCTTTTAATAAAGCATCGATTTCCTCCTGTGACAAAAACGACTTTTCCATGTTCTTCCCCCTAAATTCGGCCGGTTACCAAGGTAGCCAGCTTATTGCCAATTATCCCCGGTTGTATCTTGTATTGAGGAGAACCTTCCACCAGCAATTCCATATCATCGCCGACGATACTATTGAGAAGGATGACATCCCCCTCTTCCAATTGAAGAAATTCCCGAATCGTCAAATCAGTGTGACCGCAGCTGGCACTAATGTTTAAAAGAACTTTGCTTAAATTGTTTAAAATATCTTTGGCATTTGATTCATCCTGATATTTTTGGGTGGCGAACCAATTTTGAGCTGTAAGATTGGGAATGATTTCTTTTAACGTTTCCCATGGATAACATAGATATATGATACTTTGATTATCCGCCACATCTGCGGTAAAGGTAATAATCGCCACGGTTTCATTAGGTGATATGATCTGGCTGAATTGCGGATTGGTCTCCATCGATGCCACCAGCGGCGCAAAATTAAATACATCCAGCCAGGCAATAGCCATATTTTCAAGAATCTTCTGATTCAGATTTTTCATAACCCGCAATTCGATTTCAGTCAATTCCCGATTTTCATTGCTTTTTTTCCCGCTGCCTCCAAACAGTAAATCAATGACCGGTGAATAAAAATTACTGTTGAATTCCATAACTGCACTGCCGTTCAAGGGCGGCATCTGAAAAATCGTAATCAATACCGGGCTGACCATGCTGAGCAGGAACTCTTCATAGGTTGTTTGCTCGACCGAGACAATCGAGATATTGACGCGACTGCGCAAATAACCGGATAAAAAATTAGCGAGAATCCTTGACAGATTCTCATTGATCATGAAAAGCGTACGAAGTTGATCTTTGGTAAACTTATTGGGTTTGCGAAAATTATAATTCTTGGCAGTTGCCTGCAATTCTTCTTGGGCCGGAAGCGACACTTCTTCACTTCCGCTGGCTATCGCAGATATGAGTTTGTCTATTTCATTTTGAGAAAGTACTTCACTCATAATGTCAAACTCTATTCCTTTACAGTAATGCCTTTTCTATCGCTTGAAGGGCCCGTTCGGCTTTGAATGGTTTGACCAGGAAATCTTTGGCCCCAGCTTTGATCGCATCCATGACCAGCTTTTGTTGTCCCATGGCACTGCACATGATCACGCGGGCTGAAGCATCAGCTGCCATAATATCTTTTACGGCTGATATACCGTCTTTTTCCGGCATGGTAATATCCATCGTGACCAGGTCGGGCCGGTATTTCATATACATTTCACAAGCTTCTATCCCGTTCTGGGCCTCCCCCACTACTTCATAGCCATTCCTAGTCACAATATCCTTGATCATCATGCGCATAAACGCCGCATCATCAACGATTAATATGGTTTTGGCCATCTTTTCCCATCTCCCCTGCAGATTTTTATTTAATCATACCAATATCATTGGCGGCTTTTCTCATCATTTCATCTTGAGACATCAACATCTTGGTGTTGATCGCATAATTTCTGGAAGTCGCGATCATTTCGGTTACATTATAAACCAGGTCAACATTGGAGGTTTCCAGGCGGCCTTGACTTACTTCATAATCGACCGGGGTAATCCTGTTCTGCTCCGAGGCCATAAATCCATCCGCCTGAAGAACCAGTGACTGCTTGTTTTCGATTTCAACCAGAGCAAATTGCTGATCAGGTTTTCCCTCCACCATTTTGACCTCACCGGTGACACCTTTGATGCGGTTGCCGTTTTTATCTTGCAAATAACCGAATGAATCACAATTGAATGAGCCATTACGGATATATCTGTCGCCCTGGTCGGTGGTGACTGTAAAAAAAGCCTCCCCATTGATGGCAAAATCAAGTCCCCGCCCGGTTTCTTTCTGCTCTCCGGTACTGAAATCCACAGCTTTTTGGGAGGGCTGGGCACCATTGATTTCGCGTAAAAAAGGTTTGAACGATACCTTTTCCTGTTTGAATCCCTCCGTATTGACATTGGCAATATTATTGGAAAGGGTATTCAATTTCCGGGCCATGGTATTCAGACCGGTAGTCGAACAATATATTCCTGTTAACATTTTCTCGCCTCCTTTTCTTATATCGGTATTTATTGCTTTTTTTTTAGTCAATGAGATTATTTTTATCAGCTTCCAAATGCCTGCGTAATGACGCCATAGCCATGGTTTTTAACTGGGAGACCCGGGAAACACTTACTTCCAATGTGGCGGAGATCTCTTTTAAATTCATCTCCTCATAATAATAGAGCATCAGTACCAGCCGCTGTCGTTCTTCCAGTTTTTCTATCGCCTTGCCCAAAAGCTTGGTTCTTTCCTCTTGCAGGTATATTTGTTCGGGCGACTTATCATCAGGGGCTTTTAGGGTATCAATGATGGTCAAGTCATCAAAACCCAAAGATTGCTCCACCGAAACGGAAGCCATCAATCTGAATGATTGCAGAGCCTCTTCAATTTCCGCCCGCTCCATATCGACTTCCCGGATAATCTCATCAATGGAGGCTTCCTGACCGGTTTTCCCTGAAATTCGTTCCATGGCTGCAGTGATGATCTGAATTTTTTGCCAGCAATTGCGGGATAAAGGGGTATCCCTGCGCAGCGCATCAATGATCGCGCCTCTGATTCGTTTAGAAGCAAAGGTGGCAAATTGCGCACCTTTGTCAATCTGAAAACGCTCCCAGGCCTCCATCAATCCCAAGATCCCATAGCCAATGAGATCTTCTTTATCCCAATAGGAAGGAATCTTCACATCCAGTCGATCCACAATGGACTTGACCAAGGGCAGATATTGGTGAGGATCAATGTCGCTATTATCTGGTTTGATAATCATATTGCTTTGCATATTAATCATCCCTGCTTAATCTGATGGTTTTACGCAAACACTGAAAAACGTAATTAATAATCAAATCCTCTTGGCGTTCAGTTATGTCTTTGAATTGAACTCCGATCCGGAATTGCCGGTTGAGCTTTTCCCCTCTGACTACTTCCCCCAGTACTTTCATTTCTGTCCCGTTGCCAAATTTAAGGTTTAAGACTATTAATTCACCGCTAACCAGCATTTTGTCCATGGATATGCTGACTCCTTTGCCGCTTAGATCGGTCAAATAGGCTTCCTTGTCAGTTTCAAGCTGCTGCCAACCGCTCGACTGGTCGGGTTCAATGATTTTATATTTAATGGGCAGCAGGGTTTTTATTCTAACCAGATTCCTGCGATCAGCAGGCTCAAGTTTCTGGGGCATTTTCAATAACAATAGCATGAGATCGCTTTCTCTGATTTTATTGATCACCCTGGTTCTGAAAGAATACCTGATATTGTTTATCAATACGGATACGATCACTTCGTCATCGGTTCTGAAATTAAGCAGATTACCTTCAAAGATAGGCATCATAATGGAAAACGAATCATTAAAGACCTGCTGGATCAAACTGTGTCCAAAACGCATCCTTTCATCATCGGCTAAAGCAATTTCTATCTTATTGTTGACCTGGATGGCATTTTCCTTTACAACTTGACTGCTCGTGATTTTTCGCATTTACTCACCCCCCTGCCTCAATAAACTCATCATTTTCTTCACAAAACCACTGTTTATGCTAAGGGTATATTTATTCTCCACCAGGTTCTCGGCAATTTGCTTGACATCCCTGCTTACCCTGCTATCAGGGTAATGAATCATAAATGGCCTCATTTCTATGATTGACTTCTTCACAGTATCATCATAAAACATGGCCCCCAACCTGACAATTTCTATTTCCAAATATTTGCCGGCTACGGTTTCAATTTTGCTGAAGCATTCTTCTGCTTCGTAAGAATCGGCGGCCATATTGACAACCAGATAGACTTTTTGATGGAGCTTAAACTGTGACAAGATCTTTATGATTGCATATGCGTCGGTGATGGAGGTAGGTTCTGGCGTAACCACTACTACTGCATCACCGGCAGCCGCAATAAATCCCAAAACAACATTGGAAATGCCTGCTCCGGTATCGATCAGGATAAAATCCATCTCCTCAATATAACTGCCCATCTCCTGGAGCAAATGCTGTTTTTGCAGTTGGGAGACATGGTCCATGGCAAACAAACCTGAACAACCTGGAATCAGGTTTATTCCTGCAACCCCGGTAACAATGATTTCCCGAAGCGATTTACTGCCTTCCAGTACATCGAACAAAGTGTATCGAGGGGTGATTCCCAGCATAATATCAACATTGGCCAACCCCAGATCAGCATCCATGAGCAGTACTTTTTTGCCTGATTGGCTGAGCGCGATTCCCA
>CAZACF010000051.1:0-12662 GCA_964483565.1 uncultured Syntrophomonas sp.
GCAACGGGTACGGCAGGAATGCGGTAAATAATGAAATCACCTACCGGACAGATTCATTATAGTCTGCCCGGTTTTGTTTTTAAAGGCACTCTGTTATTAAGCGCTTACCCTTCACCAAGCTCAGCTTAGTCTTAGTAGTGACAATAGAGTTCTTATCGATTTTCAGCAGTTTATAGGTGTATGGTTTTTGTGGCAATGTTATCACAAAAAGCACGGTCATGTTCAATAAACAGGAGGGTCGGCTGATAGTATCTGAGCAGCTCCTCGATCTGCATTCTGGATATGACGTCAATGTAGTTGAGCGGCTCATCCCAAATGTACAGATGGGCTAATTCGCAAAGACTTCGAGCAATCATGACCTTTTTCTTCTGCCCATCGCTGAAATCCTTGATATTCATGTCAAACATACCCCTTGAAAAATCCAGCTTACGCAGTATGGTCTTGAACAGTGTCTGATCGATGCCGGATGCTCTGGCGTAATCAGTCAGATTACCCGCCAGACCTGATGCAGCTTGACTGATATAAGAGATCTTCAGTCTGCTTCCTCTTCTTATTACGCCTTGATACGGAATGGATTCACCCAGGATCAGCTTGACAATGCTCGATTTGCCAGAACCGTTTTTCCCGTACAAAGCGATCCTGTCCCCTGATTCAATAAAGAAACTGACCCCTGCGCAGATTGTGCGTCCTTCGAAGCTAATGCTGATATCCTCCAGGTCGACCATTCGATTGGTATGATATCTCAAAGGATGAATCTTTAAGGATGAAGCTGTTTCGATATTCTTTAACAGCGCCGATTTTTCTTCGATGGAATTATGCAATCTGTTTTCAATTGCCTTGGAGCGCTTCATCATTTTGGCGGATTTATGCCCAATATAACCTTTGTCAGCTTTGATCCCGGAAATTCGTTCGCCTTTGGTTCTCTCCACCCGGTCAGACCAATCAGAAACACGCCGGGCTGAACTTTCCAGCCTTTTAACATCCTTTTTTAAGGTTTCATTCCTGTCCATTTCCAGATTATCCTGGAGCTGCTTATTGTGCCACCAGGAAGAGAAATTCCCTTTTTGAATTTCAATATTGCTGCGATTGATCGAAAGTATATGATCTATACAGTTGTCCAGAAATGCCCGGTCGTGAGAAACCAAAATGAATCCATGTTTGCCGTGCAGGTATTCACTTACAATCCTTCGGCCATTCATATCCAGATGATTGGTAGGCTCATCGATCAGCAAGAATCCATTTTCCTTCAAGAATAAGGCTGCCAGTAGCACCTTGGTTTGCTCCCCATTGGAGAGCGTATAAAACGGGCGGTACAATACATCGTTGGAGACTTCCAGCAAATTAAGCTCCCTGATAAGTTGCCAGTCCTGATAGCCGTTCACAATCGTATTGATGACTTCAGCCGTATCCATCCGCTCATCCTTGACTTCGTAAGGGAAATATTCAAAGGACACGCTGGCTGATATATTGCCGCTGTAATCCAATCCCCCCATCAATAAATTCAGAAAAGTGGTTTTCCCGCGACCGTTTCTTCCGGTAAAACCAAGCTTCCAATCAGTATCAATCTGAAAACTGACATTTTCAAAGATGTTTTCAAATCCCCCATCATAACTGAAAGTAAGATTAGTGACATTTATAAGTGACATATGGCATTTCCTCCTGTGCTGATAATAATAAGAGATGCAGGAAAGCTGATTCCTGCATCTCTTAACAATAAACACAAAGCACATGTGAATGGCCATAAAGGTTAAACTATGAGTTTTCAGATGCATCAACTTTCCCTGCGCAGGCACAATAAAACAAAGCATAAAGCCATGCTGATTACATATCATATTGTGCTGTATATCAATAGGCAGGAGAGTTAGCGCATCTTTTCAACTCCAATCTTAAACGTATAATATATTATAACCCTAAACTCCATTTTTGAATACTAATAGCGCAGGCAGGTTAATCGCTACCTACTCTTGGCAGTATAATGTCCAAAGGCAAAACGTGAAGGTCATACATCATCCACTCTGGAAAACCTTGCAGTAGTCAGAAAAATTACTGCAAATTGAATTATTCCTGACTATCATCAATATGGCAAGTATCGCGACTTTTTTAAAAAGTTGGTGTTTTTGGACATAATGATGGCAAACTGGTATAATAAATACTTGACAATCAAATGCAACCTGATTTAGCAGGTTAATTAAGGAGTGATAATTATGGCTCAGGCAGAGAAAATAGGCTGCCAAAAGCGTGAACAAAAAACCAGGGGCTATCTAAATGAGCTAAAGCGGAATGGAATAGTTCCCGGAATGGTATATGGCAAAGGGGCAGAAAACCAGGCCATATCTATAAGCCTTAAGGAGCTTACGCGCACCTTCCAAGTTCATGGCTCCAGGGGGCTATTCTCGTTGGTAATAGATGAGGGCAGTGGCTTCATGGTGGTCGTTCGGGAAATACAGAGGCATCCTATTACCGGGCAGATTACCCATATTGACTTCTGGAAGGTAAAGCTGGATGAGAAAATAAACAGTACTGTAGGTATTTCCCTGGTTGGTGAAGAAGATATTATGAAAAAAGGTGGTATCCTGCAGGCAGGTGCTAAAGAAATCGAGGTTTTCTGCCTGCCTCAGGATATTCCGGAAACCTTGGTCTATGATATAGCTGCTCTGGAAATTGGAGACAAGGTTACGGTAGCCGATCTGCAGGTGCCGGCAGGAGTAGAAATACTCACTGATTTGGAGACATTGCTAGCCACTGTACTGGCTCCATCCAAAGCTGATATCGGAGAGGAAGCTAAAGAAGGCGAAGTCACTGAACCCCATGAGGCAGCAGCAACCGAAGGCAAATAAGCAAATTAACATTAAAGGATTGAGCTTATCGCTCAATCCTTTTTTAACCCTAGAAAGACATGGGGGTCAGAAAAGATATTCAACTACCCAGCAGCAAGATGCAATTGTCTATGCAATTTGGCGTCTGGCTAGTTCTGCAAAAAGACCATCCTGGTTAATCAGTTCATCATAGGCCCCGCTTTGAACGATGCGGCCTTTATCAATGACGTAGATCCGATCTGCATTTATAATCGTACTCAGGCGATGAGCAATCACAACCCGGGTAGCTTCCAGGTTCTCCAGACTTTCGGATACGATCGCCTGGGTTCGATTATCAAGCGCGCTGGTCGCTTCATCAAAAAAGATAATCCGAGGCTTTTTGACGATCGCCCTTGCAATTAACAATCTTTGACGCTGTCCGCCTGACAGGGTCTTAGCCCCTTCTGTCACAAAGGTGTGCATGCCCATCGGCAGCTGCCGAATATCCTGTTCCAGTCCGCTCATACGAGCAGCCTCCCATGCATCCTCCATGGTTAAATTGTACGAACCGATAATATTGGTAAAAAGATCCCCCGCCATGACCTGATCATTTTGCAGAACCACGCCCATCTGGCGGCGAACGGATTGTATATCGACGGCAGCCAAGTCCTGCCGGTCATAATAAATGGCACCGGACGCCGGTTTTTCAAATCCAAGCAATAGGCGCAAAAGAGTTGACTTGCCGCTGCCGGAAGCGCCAACAAAAGCTACAAATTCCCCGGCTTTGATTCGAAAAGAAATGTTTTGCAAAATCAAAGGTCCATCGGGCCGGTAACGAAAATCCACATGGCTCACTTCCAAAGAACCGCTAAGTTCGCCGGGATCTGCTTTAGCGCTATCAAATTCAGGACTGGCCTCCAAAATCACTTTGGAACGTTCAAATAAAGGGATTATATTTAAAAGTGTCGTGAAAATCGTGGTCAGCGCTATAATCGCAGCAATAAAGGCAGCAAAGGCCATATTAAATGCCAAAAAGTTAGCTGATGAAATCTTCACCTGATCAGCTGATACCGCCGCCATAAATATGACCCCGGTTATGAGTAGAGGAAAGGAGGCATTTACAACTACGATCAGGTTAGACATACTGCGAACCTTTATGGCCTGCTTGCGTTGCTCACTGAATTTCTTGGCCCATAGGTAAAATGCTCGTCCCTCAGCACCAGCCACCTTGAATTTTGCAACACCATTGATGAGCTGTAATACGAGGCCAGCCATCTTCCCTTGCATTTCGATCATCACCCGCTGATGAGCAAGTAAACGACGACTTAATAATGTGATTGTTGTACTCATGATAACAACCAACAGAACTGCCAGCCAAGCCAGGGAAACATCGTAAAAGAATAATAAAACCAAATTAAACAAAGAAACTACTGCTGAAAAAAGGGTACTCAGCACTGCTCCTGACAGCAACTGCCGGATCGCACTGATCCCCAGCGCGCGGTCGGCCAGGTCACCTGCAGAATAGTCCCTAAAGAAACTGGGCGGCAATGATAATACCCGATCCCATAGGGCGGCCTGAACAGATGCATCCATTTTTCCGCTGATACGCAAAAGAGCAAGGGATCTTAAGATTTGGAAGCAAAGCATGGCAAAAGCTCCACTAAGCAGAAGACCCGTCATCCATATTAATTGATTATGTTCAGCCATGGGAATAATATCGGAGGCTAGCAACCCCATTGCTATAGGAATCATAAGATTTAAGATACCTCCCAGTAAAGCCATGACAAAAACGATCCACCTATCCTTTTCCGGAACATTTTCCAAACCATATGAGGCCAGAGCTTTTAAATCCAGGGTGCGGTCGGGAAAAGGCCGATAAAAGGTATAGGCAAAGCCTTGCAGCAGACTGCTGTTTGTTGCATTTATATCAGCAGTGCTGTTTTGACTAGGGTCAAATATTTGATAAGCCTGACCGCCTGTAGGGATCAGGGATACCGGACGATTGTCCTCCTCCATAAATGCCAGTAAAGGTCCGTTATCCTTTTTCCACCAATCTCCTTTCAGAGCCACTCTGCGGTTGCGAATGCGCGACTCCCGGCAAATATCATCCAAGGGGTTAAGGGAATGAATCTCCTGATTCATTTCTCGGGGAGGCTTAAATTGGATACCGATCTCCTGTCCAACTCTTTGACATACCTTCCAGAGCTGCTTATCACCTGAATCAAGAACTTTTCGGTCTTCGGCTCTGCTTGAAACCACCCCGGCCAAATGGCTCAGGGCATCTTCCAAATATTCCTGTTCATTGCGCAGCCGCGCTTGATAACGTTCCTTTTCCTGAGCTTTAAATGCAGTACGATAATGGCTTAGCAGAGATATCATCAGACGATGGAAGCGATCCAGCGAATCCCAGGCCAACCCCTGATCCATCAGCGTTTCTGTATTAATTGCCCGGTAATCCAAGGCTTCATTGCATGAATACCACCCTTTGCGCACCAGAGGCCAGTATGCGTCCACAGTTAGACTCCCGCTTTCCCTGTCCTTAAGATATTGCATTCCCGACGAAGAGGTTATTACCCAGAGAATATCTTCCCCAGCTCGCAGAAACTCGCCAGGTGCTGCTTCCCCCTTATCATCTGCAGTAAGGAAACGGTAGGTTTTTGGAGGCAGTTCCTGAATCATAGCTTCGGATAATGTGATCACCCATTGTTCCAGGAGAAAAACCACCGGAATGCGATAAATCTCATCCTGGCTTAATTCATGCAGATCCGATTTGCTAATCTTGTCCAGTTCAGTACCGGGAGCACCCTTAAAAAGCAGGCATATCTCTTCTTCCGGCTTAATGCCAAAAAGCGGAGTACCCTGATCAGCCTGAAACAAATGATGGAGTTTTCCAGATGGCTGTCCATCTTTTATGAGTACTGAATAAACATCCACCCGTCCCTTTTGTATCTGCCAGATAACATCGGGATCATTCAGGAAGACTGATTGATTTCCTTCAATAATGACTCTCGTTCTTTCCATTAACATCTCTGTGTTCCCTTCCTTAAAACCTTTAGCTCGCCGCAATCAAGCGGGCATAAGGTCCGTCCAGATCTTTAAGCTGCTCATGTGTTCCCCGCTGGACAATGCGTCCCTGATCCAAAACAATGATTTCGTTGCAGTCCCGTATGGTACTCAAACGGTGAGCAATAATGAGACAGGTACAGCCCCTGCGCCGAATCGCATCATCAATCGCTTGTTCTGTAATTGGATCCAATGCGCTGGTAGCTTCATCAAGTACCAAAATCGAAGGATTGGTGACCAGGGCTCGGGCAATTTCCATTCGCTGCTTCTGTCCGCCGCTGAAATTTCTTCCATTCTCCTCCAGGAAGGTGCTATAGCCATTCCTGGTGGATAGAATATCATCGTGAATCACTGCATCCTGCGCAGCTTCAATAGTATTACTTTCTGGTACCGTTGCATCCCACAGGGTTAGATTTTCCCTGATGCTTCCCTCAAACAAACTGATATCTTGATCAACCATGGCCAGGGAATTGTTTATCACGGAGCGGTGCCACTCCGATCGATTCTTGCCATCGAACAAGATCTCCCCTGACCAAGGTTCAAAAATGTTGGCTAGTAGTTTGGCGACGGTGGATTTGCCGCTGCCTGAACCGCCAATTAAGGCCACTCGATCGCCCGGCTTAAGAGTAAAGCTGAAATCAAGCAAGAGTGGCGGTTCCAAACGGCTGTAGCCGAAACTGACATTGCGAAATTCCACCAATCCGTTTAATTTCACAGTTTGCTCCAAAGTCTCTTCCGTGGGCTCTTCCTCCAGTTCTTTTTGCGCTGGATAACGGAGCACATCATCCAACCGATTCATGTCTCCCTCTACTTGTTGTAAAATGCTGCCGAAGGCAACCAGGCTGTTTATAGGCGTAAGGAACGAAGCCATGAGGGTCTGAAAGGCAACCAGGCCCCCTATGGTAAGGTTCCCATTCATCACATGAAGGCCCCCCACCGCTAAAATAACCACATTATTTAATGTCATCAGGAAAGAAGGAACCACAGATAAGAACTGATCAGATGTCTCCAGTTCTTGTTCAGAATTTACCACTTTCGCCTGGTATCCAGCCCAGCGGGAAAAGAAATCTGCTTCCGCACCGCTTGCCTTAATCGTTTCAATCATTTGTAAGCCTGCCATCGAGGTACTCAGCAGTTTTCCCTGTTCCTGAAGCAAGCGCTGGTTCTGATCCTTTCGCTTTCTGGCAATATAGTTCAGATAGATCATATTCACCAGAGCGATGCCCAGGCTCACCAGGGAGAGCATCATATCGTACTGCAGCATAAGAATGAAGAAAAATACCACGGTAAAACAATCCAGAATCATCGTCGCCAGTTGCCCGGAAAGAAGATTAGCTACTCGATCATTCAGAAGTACCCTGGTACTTATTTCGCCTGCAAAACGCTGCGTAAAAAACTCTACCGGTAAGTGCAGTACATGCCAAAAAAACTGGCTTGAGGTACTCAGTGCCAGTTTCATTTCTAATTTTAATAGATACCCCTGCTGCCAATAGGTCAAGAGGCCTCTCAAAACTGCAGTTAAAACCATGCCAAGCAGGAGCGGCCCCAGCCAATGCTGCATATTCCCAAGCAGGATATTATCCACAAATACCCTGGAAAAAGCCGGAATAATCAATCCCGGGACCACCAGAGCCAGGCCGATTAAAACAATAAAAGCCAGCCCCATTTCGCTGCCATGCAAACGTTTTTTTAGGCTCTGAAAGATACTTCGCTTGCCCCCCCCCGGTTCAAAATCCGGCCCCGGTTCAAAGGTCAACACAATCCCGGTGAAGGATTGATCAAATTCCTCCGCTGATACCACCCTGGGTCCCATCGCCGGATCATTAAGATACACACGGTCTTTATAAAACCCCTCCACAACCAAAAAGTGATTGAAATTCCAATGGATAATTGCTGGCAGACGAGTATGCTTTAGATCCTCCGGTTCCTTGCGGTAGCCCGTAGCCACTAAATTATAGCTACGTGCAGCTTTCATTATATTGCTGGCTTTACTGCCATCCCTGGAAACTCCGCATTGAATGCGCAGTTCTTCTAACGGTACGATCCGCTTATAGTAGGCGAGTATAATGCCAAGTGATGCAGCACCACATTCAACCGCCTCCATTTGCAAAACCGTTGGGGTTTTCAATCTTTTATTAAAATGTGAAAACATAAAAATACGCTCCTGAATTAGAGTAAACCCGATTTATCAGCGCATTGGCAAAATTAATGTGATCGGTTTTTGTTGGCTGGTAATAATAGATGCTGTACATAGTTCATATGCTTTGATTTGTTTCCCTGATTCAATGCCAGGTGAATGCTTAAAAGTTGGCTGGCCTTTCTCATCAGGATTGAAAGCTACACAAACCTCAACGACTACTCCCTGTTCGCAGAAGAGCTTTGCCATTCCTTTATTGCCCAACCGGCTAAATATCTCTTCCTCTGTCACTGGATAAGGAGAAACAGAAGCCACCTGTCCTGATATATAGCCGACTGTGTTCACTTCCGGCGTTGCCGGAGATATCTGAACCGGCATGCCTGTGACAACTTGCTTGCTCTGATGAAAAGGCAAATAAAGAACTGCCTGCCATGTTGCCGGTCCATTGCCTTCAATTATGACCCCGCTGGCATCAATTTTCGTTGTAACAAGGCCAAAGAAGCTCCAAAGAACCAGCGCCCCCAGCAAAGCAAAGACGCCCAGCAGACCGAGCCATCCTCGCGGATTCGTCAGCGTCATCAATTGATCCAGCTGTTCCGGGGACGATAAGCGTTCCAGGGACACTTTACGAAAGAGTTGGTTCTGCAATTTTACATCCCCTTTTAGAACAAGATGTTGTTAAATATAGTAAGGTTTTGATACTAATTTCGCATTGGTTTAAACTCTCTGTTCGATTAGAATGTATTTCGATATGGCTACCTGACAATCTATTGAATCATTTTAATAGAAAAAGGTATGATTGATATTTTTTGTCTGTAATCCTCCATAATATTTCCCGATTGGTCACTGATACCTGTGATACAAACGGTAAATTCACCGCAATCTTCTTTCATTAGTGAATCAAAACTCACTTCGAATTCCAGATTAGATATTGATTCTGCTATTGAAGCTGCATTTTCTACGAAATTGCCATCAATCCCCAACAGTTTAAAGTTTGACAAATTCCTGGCTCCATTAATATTGGTTGAAGAAAGAACCGATTCATTAAAGCGCACGACTATAATATTTTCCTGGGTTTGAACAATCGAAGCTGACGGTTTCTGCCTGTCTGCAGAATGACCACCTGAATTAGATGGAGATATGGTTGGTATTGGAGGTACAGATGGTGATGGTATTGTTAGAGCAGAACGCAGATCAGGTGAATTTGATATGATTGTTACCACTCTTGTATTATCTACAACACCAAGTGCAACCAGATTTTCGAGCACACTCTTCCCTTTGATATCGTCTGTTTTCAGGCATCCATAAGAGATTCCGACCAAATCATCTTTGATCAAATTTTTATTTGTATATAATTGAGCCTCTTGTGGTAAAATACCGCCTTTTGCCGCCAACTCAGACGGTGCCTGGTGGTAATCCGGCGTGTAACCAAGCTGACGTAAAATCAAACTGCAGTAGGCTTTCCCATTTAGTGGTTGTTTAGCACCAATAGCCCCATTCGGGTAACCAACTACCAAGCCCTTTTGAACCGCGCAAGCAACTGCATTTTTAGCCCACGTGGAAATCTCACCGGCATCACTGAATTTACTCAGGATTTCATCAGCATTTGTTATGTTTGAAGCCTCTATTTCCAATCCAAAGAGTCTAATAAGCATTACTATTCCTGTTTCACGATTGAGAGTTGAACCTAGATCAGGCTCGAATCTTTGTTCAGAAATTCCTTGGTAGAGCCCCAGATCATTTAAAGTCTTTGCTTGATTTTCATATTTAAATCCGTCAGCATAAGCAAAGGCAGGGGCAAAGACCATAAATGAAGTAATAATAAATAAAAATAATAACGCGATTTTTTGACTTTTCAACTTTGGGACTCCTTTCTACATTCCACGTCCAGGGGCAGTTGGTGGTTTAGGATGGCACCTGACTGCTCCAACCCAGCATAATAGCTAACATAATAATACCGATCATAAATACATATAGCTTAGCAATTCTGCTTGTTTTCACGCTAAAAACCTCTTCTCCCCTATTACATTGGAGGCGCATGGGTTCCCCCTACATTCCGCTGCCACTTCCGGGAGCAGTTGGCGGTTTAGGACGTTCAATGCCTCCTGTTACCTGCGTCAATTCTTCCTCTGAAAGAATATTCTCTTCATTTTTTGATCTGTCTTCCCACATTTTCTTCACCCTTTCTTCGTTTTTTATTTGAGGATTTTGCAAAATCATGCATTATTGTCAGAGCGATAGTGAACCGCCTCGTACTATACTTTGGTCGGGAGTTTAATTGGTTATAAACTCCATGCGAATTCCATTCAACATCTTGACGCCATTGATACTGGCTACCTCTGCCGGCAAGCAGAGCGTATATCTTTGGGCAGGCAAATAGCTTTGTCCATCACTTAGGCAGACTCTTATCTGATTAGCATTGTCTCCAGCTTCTATCTTTAGGTTCAGATGGTTGTTACCTTCATCAGCAATATAAATATTTTCCCGTGCGGTGTTAATATCTACCGGCCGGTTGAAAGTAAGAATCCATACCTTGTCCAGAGGAACATATAATTTTATTTCCTCCCATTCAACATATTCGGATGGATTTAATTCATCTTGGTTTAACCTGGCCAAAAGATTTCTGCGGGCAGTGAGGGCAGCTTCATTTTGCGGATCAATTTGCAGTGCTTGATCATAGTTTGTCAGGGCTTCATCATAGTTCCCCTGTGTTTCCAGAATAAGTCCCTTATTCTTGTACAGATTGGGCTTATCTGATTTTAAAGCCAGGCCGTTTTCTACCGCTGTCATTGCTTCGGCATAGTTATGGCTTAAATAGAAAACATAAGCGGCGTTATTGTATGCCAGGGCTTTCGTCTCATTATTTATATCATTCAATGCAGCAACCGTGAGGTAGGTTGCGGATGCCTCGCTAAATCTTTGCAGATCGATCAGAATAGCTGCCTTCCAAAAATAGTTGTTTTGATAAGGATGCAAGGCGATGCTCTGTTCAAAGGCGGCCAATGCTTCCTCAGAACGACCCAGTGCGGCCAGACATGCTCCTTTGTATTCGTAGGTCGTTTGATATGGCTCCAGGGCCAGGGCCTTATTAAAAGCCAGTAATGCTTCATCAAAAGCTACCAGATAATACAAACATGAACCCTGCCAATCATAGTATACAGACTCAGCCGGATTAAGATCGGCAGCCTCTTCAAAATTATGCAAAGCCTCTTCGTAGTTGCCCTGGTTAAACTGATCTACACCCTGCTGATAGTATTCTGACTCAGTTGCTGCTTGTGCCCAACAAGGAAAGGAAAAAATAAGTGCCATTACCATAAAGACAATTAAAGTACGTTTTTTCATACCGCTATTCCTCCTGCCATTAGAGCCATTTGAACCAATTTGAATTCAGATTCCAGAAATATGTGTTACTAACATCCGTTAATTTGATTTGAAAAGTTAGATCATCGTTGTTCAGGGCATTATCTGCATTCACAACCGCATTGATAATATTGCCTTTTGTCCTATTGCCGAATTTTGAAGATCCCCGGAAAACTCCATATTTGTAGGTTGTTACTACTCCGAACTCAGTAAAACTGATCTGCAGTAAATTTCTGCCCTCTACCAGCGGGACCGTAAAAATTCCGGTAGTAGCTCCTACTACATAAGTTTCAGTTCCATCAACACCGGAGGCATTGGACATTTTCACCATGGAGATATCAGCCCGTTCTGCATTGGAACACTGTATAACCAGTTGCGGTAATTCAGTATATAAAATGCGGTATTTTCTGTTCATATCCATGTTGCCGATAAAGTTGGTCAAGGCTATGTATTTATTGCTCTGAATAATGGCTTTAATTTCAAGATTATAGCTGCTTTGATCGAAGTTCTTCTGCTGGGCAGCGGTTACGGCTGCGGAGATATTGGCACGAAAACCTGCTTCGGCGGTGGCCGGTATATTGAAAACACAAATTTTATATACCGTCAGGGATGCTCCTTCACCAAACTGCACTTCGAGATTATTAACTCCATTGTGAAGGGTAAGATTTATGTTCTGGTAATCCCGGGAAAAAGATTTGATTTCTACAAAATCCTGGAGTACTTTGGCAGAAGTATAGGCACTAGCTCCCATATTCATAACATTATTATCGGTGTAGAGAATGTGGAAGTTTTTATTCAAATCAATCACTGTGTTATTGATAGTCAGGTTTTTTGCTGAAGTTATCCCAGCCGACTCCTGCTGATAAGTTGCTTCATCCATGGCCCGGCTGTCGGCAGCAGCAATCGCTGCTGCCAGGGTTTGCTGCAGGGATGCGCCGCTTTCGGAGGGAAGATAGAAAAGACACATTTTATAGGTTTGGGTTGTCCCATTGGTGTACGTAACGATTATTTCATTTAGTCCCGGATTTAGGGAAAATGCGATGTTACCATACAAAGCATTGCCAGTATCGACAGAGGAACCATTGACATTAACGGTCAAGCTGCCTGCCAACATACCATAACTAAGGTTTAAGTTTTCTGTTGTGCTAAGCTTTATGGCATAAGGTTTTTGAATTGTGGTCCCTGCTTCCGGTAAACTCAATAATTTCATACTCATGACACCATTGATCCCGCTATTGTAACTATTGGTGTCTATACTAGCCGCATTGGCTGCAATTACCTGATTCAGTACTGCCTGTCTAAACAGC
>CAZACF010000052.1:0-12415 GCA_964483565.1 uncultured Syntrophomonas sp.
TGACTGATCATTACGCCTTTCACATACGTGACAAGGGGACGGGGTTGTTGACACGCTCACATCTCAAAGGTGTCAACAACCCCGTCCCCTTGTCACGCGTCCCCTTGTCATCTTTAACATACGTAATCCGTCAGGCGGTTAAGTAAATAGTCAACCAGAGATTGTTCCCTTGCCTGCTTGACTTACCAGATGCTGATGCGTTCTTCAGGCGAGAGATACATGCCGTCATTCTCGGAAATGCCATAATTATCATAAAATTGCCCCAGCTGCATCAGCGGTACGTTGGTGCGCAGCCAGGCCAGCGCATGCACATCGGCAACGTTCAGGTAGCGAACCATCTGCCGGTTATGCAAAGTGCGCCAGGTATCGGCATAACTGGTGAAGAACAGGTCGTAATCAGGTTGGGCCTTCTTGGATTCCAGGACTTGAAGACCGGCGCTCAATCCGCCCAGGTCGGCAATGTTTTCGCTCATGGTCTGCTCGCCTGAGGTGGGAATCCCCGGTGCATCTTCAAAGCGATCGAACATGTCCTTCATCCCCGCGCAGCGGTCTGAAAAGGCTTCATAATCCTCTTTTGTCCACCAGTCGGCAGCGTTTCCGTTCAGGTCAAATTTGGCGCCCGAGGCATCGAAGGCATGGGTTATTTCGTGCCCGATGATTGCTCCGATGGAACCCATCATGTTTTCCAGGGCCGCCCCTGAATGATAAAACGGTTCCGACAGAATGCCCGCCAAAATATAGACACAGTTCTCGCTAAAAGCATAACAGGCATTGACCTCAAGCGGAGAAATGCCCCAGGCTTCATTGTCTACCGGCTGGCCCTGCTGGGCAAGATTCTGATCCGCCCAGGCCCGATTGATGACCGCAGCGTTGGAATACAGTGTGCCGCCGTCGTTTCGGGAGACGATTTGATAATACGGGACATAGCGGGACTCCTTGTCCGTGAACCAGTAGTCCGGCCAGACATTTTTGAAGGTCATGGTGTTTAGTTTGTCGATGGCTTTCTGCTTGGTCGCCGGGCTCATCCAATCCACGGCCTTGATGCGTTCCCGGTATACCTTCACAAAACCCTGCTCAATGGCCAGCAGCGCATCCTTGTCGGCCTGCGAAAAATATGCCTTCACATACAACTTGCCCATCTCGGTTTCAAGCAGGGAGGTTACAAAATTTCTCGCTCTGGCTTCTGCCGACAGGGGTTGCGCTTCCCCGTAGAGTGCCGCCTTGTACTGCTCAAGTGCCTGATCATAGGCATTGTCCAGCAGTGCTCCGCAAGACTGCAGCATAGAGAGCTTCAATATATAGCGCAGTTGCTCGACGTTCTGGTCCGCCAGGAAGTTGCACAGGTAAGTAAACACGTCTGGGTCATCAATGACCAGGCTGTCGGGGACTGCGTATCCCAGTGCCTTCAGGTAGGCGCCGAGGTCAAGGTGAGCCAGCCGCGCGTCGGCGTCTGCAAAGGACACCACATTGTAATACAGATCCACGTCATAGACTTCCTCGGGCGTTAGCTGAATCTCGGCCAGCGCCTTTTTATATGCAATCATAGCGTCAGCACCGGCTGCTGCCTCTTCAGCGCTGTCGCCGCTCAGCAGAAGCAGCGTCTGGTAATAGGTTCGGGCAGCCTTGAGGATCTCATTGTCACTGAGCTGGCTCAACTCCAGATCGGAATAGTCCATAGACAGCCAAAGCACGTTTTTGGTGCTGTCGGCACAGTCCGCACTGATTTGCGGATTCATAAAAGCCTGGAAGCCCATTTTCTGATTGACGGCATAAAGCACATCCAGGATAGCGGTCAGGCTGTCCGCCTCGTCCAATGCCTTCAGATAACCCTGTATGGGGCCGATGTCAGCATATTCGCCGGTGTAAACCGCCAGCGCCTGGGAATAAAGGTCCTGGACCTTCTGCTCATCGCTTCCGGCAGGCCAAGTGCCGGCCAGGACTTGGCTGAGCAAAGCGTCGAGACGCTGTTGGTTGTCCTGCTGCACATCACAAAAGGCGCCGCCGCCGGTTTCCCCGGGATAGATCTCGACCTGTTCCAGCATACCCTTTTCCCTGGCCATATAAAAATCATCTTTGGGATTGGTGCCGAAAAGCATCCATACCCGGCGCAGAAGCTGATCGGCCTCCGTCCGGGTGATGTAGTCCCCCGCGCCCAATTGTCCGTCGTCATGATTAGCCAGCAGACCGGCTGTGATCATCGCATTCACGTCCTGCACCGCCCAATCCGGCACGTCCGAATAAGCGACTCCCTCGTCCGCGATCCAGGACCAGAACCGGTTGGATTCCCGTGACGGCAGAGGATCAAAGGCGCGCCGCATCATCACCAGCGCCTCAATACGGGTCACCTTTGCATCATAGCGCAGCGAGCCGTCTTCATATCCCTGGATAATATCGCTGGTCTGCCCTCCGTTATAATCATCCGCCGCCGTGCGAAGCATTTCCTCCAGCGCGCCGCGGGTGAGATAGTCTTCATTTCCGGCCGCTGCTGCCGGCAGTATGCAGATACTCAAAATAAGGCTCAGCGCCAGCAGCATTGAAATCATTTTTTTCATAGATTACATCTCCTCATAATAATAGAATTCAACATTATGAATAGGGGGCAACACGACATGCAAGACATTACGTGTACAGACAGAGCGCGCAGGAAAAAATTAGTAGATATATGGCTGATTTAATTATAGCCAAACAAAGATAACCCGCGCAAGTACGCGCAAGTTGGGGACGGTTCTTGACTTGCTTTCTATCCACAGAAAGCAAGTCAAGAACCGTCCCCCCAACTTGCGTGGTAGAAAAAATCATTACTTACTATATCGGATTTCCAGCAATTAATTATAGAGAACCTTTTTATAAAGCCGGCAGGAGAGGGGAGCAGAGGCCTCCACTGCCATAACTATGAGCCAGATGGTTTTGCCTTACCCTGCCAATGTAGCCGGCAATATGCATGGCTGAGACATGCCTCGGTTTACAAAATGGTCCCAACAGCGTTACAATACAGAAATGATAGAAATAATAGAAGCCAAATTTAAAATTAAAGTAGACCAGGATATTAAAAGCGATTTTAAATATTGCATCAATGATATCGCCCAGCATGAAATGATTCGTTCGCTGGAGGAGTTTACCCATCATCGCAATTTTACCCGTTTGCAACATTGCCTCCATGTGTCCTATTTAAGCTACCTGATCTGCAGAAAGATGGGCCTTGACAGCCGTTCGGCTGCCCGGGGCGGTCTGTTGCACGATTTTTACTTTTATAATTCCCATGAGGTCAAGCCTGACCAGGGCAATCATTACTTTTGCCATCCAGCGATCGCCTTGGAAAACGCCGCCCGGTTTTTCACCCTGAACGAGGTGGAAAAGGATATCATATTAAAGCACATGTGGCCTGTAACCATAAGTCCGCCCAAATACAGGGAATCATGTGTAGTGATGATGATGGACAAATATTGCGCTGCCGGGGAAGTTGCCAAAAACGGCCCCAGGCTAACCCGCGCCCAGCAGAATTTACTTGATTTGCTGCCACAGTCTGCCGTCAACCTTTAAAAAATGCGCAAGTGGGAACGGTGCTTGCGCAAAGATAAAAACACTTTGCGGGGAGGATGGCTCATTAGATGCAGGAAGAACGTAGTATTTCATATTATTTTGTTGTAATCGCATGTCTTTTTGTCAGCAGTTTAATATTATCCAATATAATTGCCGGGAAACTTATTGCCGTTGCGGGATTCATATTGCCGGGATCAGTGATCTTGTTTCCCTTGGTTTACATGATCGGAGATATTTTAACGGAAATATATGGTTTCCAAAAGGCGCGCTTGGTTATCTGGACAGGCTTTATCTGCAATCTTATGATGGTCGGGGTATTCTATCTGATTCTGGCAACTCCATCTCCCGGCTTTTTTGCAGGTGACAGTGCTTTTGCGTTGGTGTTGGGAATGACCCCGCGAATCGTCATTGCTTCGCTGGTAGCATATTTAGCCGGTGAGTTTTGCAATGCGATGGTTTTATCCAAACTAAAATTGCTGACCAAAGGACGTTTCCTATGGGTCAGAACAATTGGCTCAACCTTGGTGGGGGAAGGATTTGACACGGTTATTTTTATCACCCTGGCATTCCTGGGGACTCTTCCAACCGCAGTTCTTCTGCAGATGATGCTGTTTCAGTATGTAATCAAAGTTACCTATGAAATCGTGGCTACGCCCTTAATATATGCAGTAATTGGCTGGTTGAAACGTAAAGAAGGCATAGATACATTTGACTACGGAGTAAACTATAATCTGTTTAAAAAATAATGCAAGTTAGACACAAGTCGGGAACGGTTCGAGACCACTGAAAAACACATTATAGAAAATAACAAAAATACAACTAAAATAGAACCAAAAAACCCCCTTCATGATATTATGAAAGTGCCCACAAACACCATATCAAAGGGGGTTTTAAGATGCTCAGGACGAGTCCCAAGCAATTAAGTTTATACTCATTATTGTATGATAATATTCCAGAAAATCGTATACTAAAAACCATACATAATGCCATCGATTTAAAATTTGTTAACAAACTCCTGCAGAGCTCCTATTGCAAGTACTATGGCAGACCAAAGAGCTGGTCTCGGACCGTCCCCACTGTCACCCTCCGCTTGGCGAAAAGTGCTTTGATAAATGTTATAATCAGATAAGCGAGTGAAGCTTATGGAGGAGTGAGATAAATATGTACAAAAAATTTCTCGTACCCGTCGACGGGTCGCATTTTTCCAGGATGGCTTATGAGAAAGCCATTGAGCTGGCCAGGTTGACCAACGCTGAGGTAGTCATTCTGCAAGTCGCCTATGATGTTGATTATTACTCACGAAAAGGGGTACTGTTTGCCCGCAAATATTTCAATGAAAACGAAGTCAAAGGTGAGTGCCAAAATATTCTCAATGAAATCAGGAAAGACGTCGATGAAGGGGATGTCAAAATAACCGAACTGATTCTGATGGGTGATCCGGCACGAACAATCATTAATGAAGCCAGAGAAAACAACTATGATCTGATCGTGATGGGCAGCCGTGGCAATGGGCCATTAAAAGGCGCGGTGCTGGGAAGTGTCTCCTCGCGGGTCCTTACCAGGTCAAATAACATGGTTTTAATTGTGAAAGATCCGCAAGAGATCATCAAAGATTAAAGAATTGAGAGGCCAGGACGCAAGCAAGAACCGTCGCCACTTGCGTCAGGAGAAAGCAAGATGAATAAAAAAGGTTTAAAAGATCCGGTCAGTGCGATGAGCCATCTCCTGGGAGTCGTACTGTCCATAGCCGGAACGATCATTTTGCTGCAGCAGAGATCCCAGCCCCTGGACAGGTTGGCCATGGCAGTGTTTGGAGCGTCACTGATCTGCTTGTATGCGGCCAGCACGATCTATCATGCGCTGGATGTATCCGAAAAAACCAATTTGATCCTGCGCAAAATCGACCATGCCATGATATACGTATTAATCGCCGGAACCTATACGCCAATGTGCCTGATCGCCTTAAAAGGGGCCTGGGGGACAGCGCTGCTCATAACCATATGGATCATAGCGTTGGCAGGCATCGCCCTGACCCTGTTATGGTTTGCAGCACCCCGCTGGCTTACCACCACCATTTATGTCCTGATGGGCTGGCTGTGTGTGATTGCTGTCATACCGTTAAAACAGACCGTGGGCCTGGCCGGACTGGCCTGGCTGCTGGCCGGAGGCATCCTATATACGGTCGGCGCCGTGATCTATGCCACCAAACGTCCCCAGATCACCTTTGGCCCGGTCGGCTTCCATGAAATATTCCATATCTTTGTGCTGGGCGGCAGCCTCTGCCATTACATATTGATGCTTAATCATCTGCCTTACTAGAAGGTGACAGTGGGGACGGTCCTTTTTTGTCACCTTTTTGCCTGCTGATAGGGGTAACCTGCATTCCCGGAAATACATAACGAGATGCCGGGATGGGTTTACCCATCATCGCAATTTTACGCGTGGGGATCAGGATAAAAACATTTTACGGGGGAGGATGACTCTTTAGATGCAGGAAGAGCGTAGTATTTCATATTATTTTGTTATCATCGCCTGCCTTTTTGTCAGCAGTTTATTGCTGTCCAATATTATTGCCGGAAAACTTATCACCATTACAGGAGTCGTATTGCCGGGAGCAGTGATCCTGTTTCCCCTGGCCTATATAATCGGTGATGTTTTAACCGAAGTATATGGATTTCGAAAGGCCCGGCTGGTGATCTGGACAGGTTTTGTCTGCAATCTGTTGATGGTTGGGGTATTCTATCTGGTTCTGGCAATTCCGTCTCCCGGCTTTTTCGCTGGCGGCGACGCTTTTGCGCTGGTGTTGGGTATGGCTCCGCGTATCGTGATGGCTTCACTGCTGGCATATGTGGCCGGCGAGTTTTGCAATGCGATTATTTTATCCAAGCTGAAAATGTTTACCGAGGGCCGTTTCTTATGGCTGAGAACCATAGGCTCAACCCTGGTGGGGGAGGGATTGGATACAGCGATTTTTATTACCCTGTCATTCTGGGGAACTCTCCCAACCGCAGTGCTTTTGCAGATGATGTTTTTCCAATATTTATTCAAAGTCACCTATGAAATCGTTGCAACTCCATTAACTTATGCAGTCGTTGGATGGCTGAAGCGTAAGGAAGGCATAGATACATTTGACTACGGAGTAAACTATCATTTGTTTAAAAATTGACGCATTTCCTGCTCGATGCTTTGCATATCTGGATGATGCTTGATCTTATAGTTTTAATGGCGCCATATAGCCAATTATGGAGTGTAATCCATGCCGGTTTTAAAATCGTTCAATAGATGCAAACAGAAGGTGACAGTGGGGACGTACCATATTTATTATCCGATGATCTCGAGTGACAAATAGGGGGCGTGCCCCCTGTCACCGTTAACCTCAAATGTCCCCAATTACCAATCATTAACTATTTATCATCCTCCCATTCAATAAATCCGCTTCTCCGGTATCACCCCGGTTATTTTTTCTTTCGGCGATAGAAATACCGGAATACCAGACCCAATAGGAGGATCAGCAACAGCCAGGGCAGCAGTACGAACAGGGTTACTACTAAATTGCTGCCAAAATGGATCATATTGTTGAGGCTGGTGATCAGCCCTTGCACTGCTTTGCCCATGGTTCCCTGCGGCGTTTTGATGGCGCCGGGGACTGCCTGGACAAGGGTTATATGAACTGTGCTGTAGTCTACCGCATTGGACAGGTATTTCAGCCGGCCGGTTAACACTTCTATTTCGCTGCGGGTTTGCCCCAGTTCTTTTTCGATACTGATAATATCCGTTACGTTGCCGGCCTTGTCCAGCAAACCGAGGAGTCGTTCTTCTTTGGCCCGCATCACTTTTAACCGGGCTTCGGCGTCGTAATATTCCTCGGTGACATCTTCGGCGGAAACACGTTTGTCGATGACTTCCCCGAATTTAGCAATATCTGCGATGAAACGGGTGAGCTTCTGCTCGGGAGTTTTCAGGGTAAGATCCGCGGAGATCTGCTCGCCATTGCGATATATATGGCTGTTGACGGTGTAGCCTCCATTGGTTTGGTTAAGCTCCGTGATCTGATTCGCCGCTGCCGTGACATCCTGTACCTGCAGGCTGATCTCGGCATTTTGCACCACCTTGCGATCCAAAGGGGTGATTCCACCGGTAGAGTCAGCATCTTGCTTTTCGATCATGGGGGCGGCTGAGTCTGCCTGGGTGCCATAATCTCTGATACTCTGCGCTTGACCCTCCGGCGCGCTTTTGCTGCCGCAGCCGGACAGGCATAGCAACGCCAGCGTAACAACGATGAGCAGCAACAACATTATTCTGTCAGGTTTTCCGGTAAAACGATTGGCACGGGTCATTCCTCAAACATCTCCTTCCCGAGGTTTTACATCTGCTTCCATTATAGCGTAAGATATCAGGCAGGTAACTAAATTTGGCTGGCGATAGACAGAGCGCTTGAAACTTATCTTAAGAAGGGCTATGGTTTGGCTGTTAAGGGGACAGTCTCTCTTTTTTGCATTTCAAGGTTACGCTAATACCACAAGATGTTTGTTGAGAAATGGTATCTCATTTCATATTAAATCTAGGATCAGACGGTATACATTGACTACATTGTTGATTGCAGGCAGGATTATGGCTGGCTGGTTCGGTAGGCCTGGTTGATCAGCGAAATGCAGAGCATGTACCAGACAAGGGAAAGTCATTTTGCCTGTATGAGCCATGAGCCAGGATAAGTCAGGAGGTTTATTTTTATGCCGCCTGTATTATACTTGTAATAAATGATAAACAATGAATAAATGATAAACAATGATGGAACTGGATGGGAATTGCTGATGTATCCTGAAGAAGAACAAATAAACGTAATGAAGACCTTTTTGGTGCAGGCCTTGGACCCCTTCTTAATCATGCTGTTTGGATCTGCTGCGGCGGGGCAGTTGCGCCAGGACAGTGATTTTGACATTGCTTTTTTAAGTGACCGGGAAACAGGCGCTTATCAATTGTTTATGCTGTCGCAACAATTAGCAGATTTATTGGGGCGAGAGGTACAGTTGATTGATTTAAATACCACCTCGACCGTTTTACAGGCCCAGATCGTTGGCAAGGGGACAGTCATTTTTGACCGGGAACCGATTCGACGCCAGGAGTTTTTCATCCTTGTTTTAAAAAAATATGCCCGTCTGAATGAAGAAAGGGCACCGATATTAGCCAGGATCAAAGAGAGGGGGACTGTCTATGCAGGATGATGTGATTATAAATAAGTCCCAGATTATTGAAAAATGCATTCAGCGTATTCACGAAGAGTATGAAGGAAAGCCTGAAAATCTTTTGAATATTACCAGGCAGGATTCCATTATCTTAAACTTGCAAAGAGCTTGCGAAGCGACCATATCATTAGCCATGCACCGGGTTGCGGAGCAGGGCTGGGGGGTCCCCAATACGAGTCAGGAAGTGTTTACCTTGCTGGTTGAGCATGGGATCCTGGATGAAGAACTGGCCAAAAATTTAAAAGCCATGGTCGGGTTTAGAAACATTGCGGTACATGATTATCAGAAAATGGATTTGGAGATTTTAAAGCAAATCATTGACAATCATCTGAAAGATTTGCTTGATTTTTCCAAAGTAATGCTGCTAGGGTGAAGAAATATTACCACACCAGATGTCATAGCAGGAGAATCCAACTGAAGCAAATCAAAAAAAGAGGTCGTGGCACACAACCAGCGGTATGCCACAACCTCTTTTTTATTAGCAAGCGATGCCAAAAGAGGAAAAAGGATAGAAAAAGACTTGACTGCTATCGTTTACATGCGTAAACTTATTATATGATTTACATATGTAAACAAAACCGAGAGGAGGCAAAAAAATTTGAGCATCCCCAAAATATCTGATGCAGAATGGGAGATTATGAAATATATCTGGAAAAACCATCCGGTTAAATCTGAAGAAATAATTGCCGCTTTATCTGAACGGATGAACTGGACCGACCAAACCATCAAAACCTTTATTAACCGGCTGCTGAAAAAGGGAGCCATAGGCTACGAAAAAACGGGGCGCAGTTATACCTACTTTCCTTTGGTCGCGGAAAAGGAATGTGTAAGCGCTGAAAGCAAGAGTTTTCTGGAAAGGGTTTATGATGGTGCCGCAGCCATGCTGTTTGCCAACTTTTTAGAGGAAGAGCACTTGTCTGACGCAGAAATTGCCCGTTTGCAAAAGCTTTTGGAAGAAAAAAAGAGCAAATAAGCAATCATTAATATTGTGATAGGGGGGACATAGATGAATCTTGAGCTCTGGTTTGCTCATGTTTTGTATTCTTCCATAATAGCCAGTCTCATGGTGATCCTTTTACTAACTATGAAAAAGCTTTTTCCAAACCGTTTTTCGGCCAGATTTGTGCATATGCTATGGATCTTGATATTGATACGTCTTTTAATGCCGCTGGATATAGAAAACCCTTTAAAAATTTCAAGCCTATTACCCGACCAGGTTAAGCCAATCCCTTACCAGGAAGTGGTTGCACTTGCCACCGGTGATAATAATATTTTAAAGTCTTCTCAAAATGGTACCACGACATATTACAAATTGATCCCGGAGGCTGGAACGAAAGCTCCTGGCGATGAAGCAAACCATCAGAATACTGAATCCACCCTTGCCGGCCAACGTTTTGCCCAAATCATGCAGGCCCAGCTGGTTCAGCAGTTGGGAACGGCTGACCTGGGCACCCAGGCCATGAGAATTATAATGCTCAATGAGGTTACCATGCCGGCCGTTGCACCTCAGATTGCTTTTATAAGCAACAAGTCTGACCGGGAAAAACTAAACACCGAAGCATTTCGCATAAAAGCAGCCCAGGCTTTGCATGACGGAATCATTGAAGCCCTGTTACACCGGGACGTTCTTTCTGTAACAAAAAACACATAAGCTGGTATCAATACATCCGCTTCTCCGTGTTACCGCGGGACGTCAGACTGTGTGAAATAATAACAACTCAAATTGTGGCTAGTGCACATCCACACGCAGTTTGATTCTCTGTCCCGGTTTAAACCATATATGTGACAAGGGGACGGGGTTGTTGACACGCCCAATCTCAACTGTGTCAACAACCCCGTCCCCTTGTCACATGGTGGGGTTTTTTCACTGGATTTACCGAAACGCTGTTTTGACAATTGCAGAACAGCAGAAGGAAATCCCACATTGTGGTAAATCAGGATTGCAGCCCAGAAAACCCCATTATCATGATATTTCCCAGTCTATGGCAAATGATGTATAACCTTACCGCTGCTATCATATGCCGTGACTGTTTTTAATACATTTATAGACTTATTGGTAGTAGCTAAAAAAGCTTGATTTTGATTTTTAACTATTTTTTTCTCACCATTACTATATACTATCTCAATTGAAGCTATATCTTTATTATATATTTCCCCATAAGAAATAACATATTTATCCGGATCAACACCGAAACTTGTAATTGAAAAAGGCTGTCTTTTATCAACCTTTACCGGGCCGCCACCACCTCCCAAAATATAGTTCTTTTCAAGATGCCGGCAGGAAATATAATGGTCATCTCCAAGATCATAGCTATATAATACAAGTCGTCCACCTCTAAATTCCTCAATTCTATAAATAATCAAATTTTTGATACCTTTTGTTTCGTGTTCTATAGAACTTTTTATTCGTTTGATCGAAACATCTTTTTGATTATTTATCACGTTGAATCCTATAGAGGAAACGGTTAGCAAAATCATTGTAATTATGATTATTTTTTTCTTCAATAGTATCCCGCCTCTGCAATAAAATTAAGGCCCAGTTGGCCAAGGAGAATATACTGTTATTTGGTTAGCTTTTTTCCAGTATGAAGGCTGGGTACCAAATGTCATAGAAATTTCTGGAGCTCTGTTTCCTTGGCTCCAGCTTACAGTAACATTGCTAACGCTACCTGATCTATAAGTATGTTCAAAATCCATTTTTACATAGATAGGAGATTGACTGGGGGGACTAGACATCCAACCCCATGCTTGTCCTTCATATCCAACATAGTACGAACCTTGAATTGAATCCTGGAAGCTATATACAATATCTGCAGCGTTTATACTGCTTACCCACCCTGCTGATGAATAATAGTTTCCGTACTGATCATAAACTGCAATTCCTGCTGGATTTGACAACCAAGTTCCTGAAGCTCTATAACCATTTCCATAGTACATTGATAATGTTACACCATCTATTGGCCCACATAAATCATCTAATGTACCACTCCATCTCCACCATCCTTTTATACAATACTTATGTCCAATTGTATCATTGTAAGCATCAACTGTTAAAGTTACTTGCGCTCCAGTACTAAGTGTTTCAATTGGCTCATGTTTTTCAGATTGAACTTTAAAAATACCATTTGCAGCTAGCCAAGCATCGAGCTTTTCCTGGTCTGCACCAAGTTTGATTATGTTTTCGTCAATAATTCTTTTTCTAGCTTCCCATTGCTTTTCAGTCATTGGTTGTTCAACTGTTGGCTGCGACATTACATTTTCATCACTAGGAATATTTTTTATATCTTCTGCTGCATACACGTTTAAAACAACTGAAAATAGAAACATACATACCATAGCAAAAACTATTAGACTACGTTTCATCTTAACGCCTCCTTTAATTAACTAACTATTCTGATCCTTATATAATTCAACTAACCACCCACATAGGCACCACCTCCTTCATCTCATGCTGTTACCACTAATTGATATCTAACAACTAGACTAATGAGCATACAAAAAGGTTGACAAAAAATTAAAAAAATTTTTGTCAACCTTTTCTGTGACCAAATGGTCTAGTTATCAAATTAAACTGAGAGGTGGTATATCCATGAAGAAAAGAGCTCGTATTTTAGTTTCCCTGATGTCTTTGT
>CAZACF010000053.1:0-585 GCA_964483565.1 uncultured Syntrophomonas sp.
ACGTCGGCAGCGGTGATCATAAGCAACTGGGCCTTCCTGGGCGGCTTGTGCCTGGTTTCCTTTATACTGCTGGCCATATTCGGAGCAAGCCCTTGGGGCATCATAAAGAGGGTGCGGCTGCTGCTGTACATGGTGGTGGTCATCGCCTTGATGCAGAGCATTTTTGCCCCCGCCGGCCAGACTTTGCTGGCGGTTGGCAGTGTCAAACTGGTCACCGCCGGAGGACTGCTCAAGGGGGCCGAATTTTTATTGCGGATGCTGATTATTATCGTTTCCGCCGGGATTTTGTCGACTTCCAACCATCGCGAGATCATGCAGGGTCTGATACAATGGAAACTGCCCTATGAGATCGCTTTTATGGCCTCTATGGGCATCCGCTTTGTGCCGGTCTTTGGGGAGGAATTCCGCGATGCCATGATCGCCGTGCAGTTACGAGGGATTGAGATCAAGAAACTCTCCCTGCGTCACAAGCTGGAGGTCACCGCCAGTCTGTTTCAGCCGGTGGTGGCCGGCGCTTTGCTAAGATCCAAAGACATCGCCATGTCGATAGAAATGCGCGGCTTCAGAGCCTATCCGAGCCGCAGC
>CAZACF010000053.1:606-11854 GCA_964483565.1 uncultured Syntrophomonas sp.
TTACTGACCCCATGGTTCCAGGCTTTATTTTGGAAGCAAAAAGAACGTCCCCTTGCTTCCTGGAAGGAAGGAAAAAAACGTGAAAGTCTTTTCCATTGTAGGCGTTTCCAAATCCGGCAAGACCACCGTGGCCGAAGCGGTCATTACCGAACTGCGGAGCAGAGGCTATCGGGTTGGGTCGGTCAAGGACATCCACTTTGCCGGATTTGCCCTGGATCGGGAGGGGACCAACACCTACCGCCACAAAATGGCCGGTGCTGAGCTGGTGACTGCCCGGGGACTGCATGAAACGGATATCATGTTTCCATCGCGAATGAGCCTGCCGGAGATTTTACGCTTTTATGACCAGGATTTTGTGATTCTGGAGGGGGTTTATGATTTTCAAGGGCCGGGGTTGATCGCCGCTATAGATGAAAAAGAAATTGATGAACGCCGCTGGGACAAGGTGATCGCCGTGACCGGCAGGATTGCGGAGCGGTTAAAGGAATACCAGGGCCTGCCGGTGATCAACGGCTTGACCGAAGTGGCTAGATTAACGGATTTAATCGAGCATACCGTTGATGCCTGGGAAGAACAGGCCGACTGGATTGGAGAGGATACTCATCATGCCTGAGCGTCAGCCGCTGCCCAGTAAAAAGAACCATATTTACCGGGAGCAGTCCGGAGAGCAGATGGTGGTGGTCAAACAGTTTACTGACCCCCAGCGATTTCAGATGGAAAAAGAGATCGGCTCCCTGCTGCAGGACACCTGTCTTGCCATTACCCGCCGTCTATCCGTCAATGAGCCGCAGCAGCAGATCGTTTATGCATATATTGACGCCCAACCGCTGGTGGATCTGATCGAAACCGCGCAACCGGAGCAAGCACGGAATATGATCGCCCAGGTTTGTGCCTGGATGATTATGTTTTACCGGATCATGCGGGATAAAACCGGTCAACCATACATCCTGGGGGATGTTCACCTGCGCAACTTCCTTTATCAAGCCCGCACCGGGCAGGTTTACGGGGTTGATTTCGAGGAATGCCGCCTTGGCCGGATCGAGACGGATGTGGCCCGGCTATTCACCTTTATTCTGCATTATGAACCGGCCTTTTCTAAGCGAAAAATTGAGCTGGCCGAAGACCTGCAGAAATTATTCTTCAATACCTTGGCGCTGGATAAGAATTTTTATCTGCGGGAAATCAACCGGGAAACCGAAGAATTGCTGCAGCGTCGCCGCCAGCATCGTTAACCGGCTTGGCCCGGTAAATCAGAGAGTATAACGACAGTCAGAATGGCTACGGTGGATAATGACAGGAGTTTGGTTGTATGCAGAAAAAAGAAGGGGTGCTGCTGGCGGTCATTATCATTCTCATCGTGCTGGCGGCGGGAGGAATACACTATTATCAGCAGGTCAAAGCGGGCGATCCTACCATAGCGGTGATCACCCAGGACGGGCAGCTGGTCGAACGCATCGATCTGCAGCAGGTAAAAGCGCCCCGCCAGATCATCTTGCCCGGCCCCTATCATGAGATCGTGGAGGTGGAACCGGGCCGCATCCGCTTCCAACAAGCCGATTGCCCCGACAAGATTTGCGTCCATACCGGCTGGCTGGAACATCCGGGAGAGGTGGCGGTCTGTCTGCCCAACCGGGCAGTGGTCAAGATCGAAGACTAAGAGAGCAGTTTGATGATTTCGGCAGCGGCTTCCTCGAGGGAGCCGATGTTTGTTTTGACCGGCAGTTTCCTTTCCCGCAAAGCCTGGATAACCTGCAAATACACCGGCAATTGCAGATGATAGCGCGGCAAAATGTCAGGGCGCTCCAGCAAATCTTCAGTTTTCCCGCAGAAAATCAGTTCACCTTCATCCAATATGACAACTTTATCAGCCAGCCCAAGAATTTCTTGCAAGTCATGGGAGATCATTAAGGTGGTAGCCTGGCGATCCCGACGCTGGCCGATAATATCTGTAATCATCCGCCGTCCGAGGGGATCGAGTCCCGCCATGGGCTCGTCCAAAATCAGGATTTCCGGCTGCAAGGCCAGCAGACCGGCGATGGCAATTCTTCTTTTCATGCCTCCGCTCAGACTAAAGGGTGTCAGGTCAGCTGTTTCTGGCGCTGCCAATCCCACCATCGACAAAGCCTGCCACACCCGCTCACGGACGATTTCCTCGCCCAAGCCCAGGTTACGCGGGCCATAGGCGACCTCGTTATAAACGCTGGTCTGAAAGATCTGCTGCTCCGGAAACTGAAAAACCAGCCCGACTTTTTTCCACAGCGCGGCGCGCACCTTTTTATCGCTTGTATCCTGGCCGCACACCAGAACCTGCCCGCGATCGGGGCTGAGCAGTCCGTTGAATTGCCGGGCCAGGGTTGATTTGCCGGAACCGTTGGGGCCAAAGATGCCCACGAAATCCCCTTTATCTACCGTGAAGGAAATGTTTTTCAAGGCCTGGTGTTCGTAGGGTGTACCGGGCAAATAGGTGTAATGCAGTTGCTTTACTTCAATCATGGCTGACATAGGAAATCCACCAAATCTGTAAGATTATTTATTTTATCCACCGGGCAGCCCGCCTCCGCCAGTAGCTGTCTGAGCCGGTAAAATTCCGGCTGGGGCAGACCGATGGCGGCCAGTTGCGCTTCTGCTGAGAAAATTCCCGCGGGCGTTGCCTGCCAATAAATCGAGCCACTGTCCATCACCAGCAATCGGTCAGCATCCATAAAATCCTCGGCTGCATGGCTGCACAGCACAATGGTCATGCCTTCCCGGCGGTTGATCTCCCGCAGATGCTGCAGCAGTTCCCGCCGGCTCACCGGGTCCAGCATGGCCGCCGGTTCATCCAACACCAGATAGGCGGGGGTCATGGCCAGCACTGAGGCCAGCGCCACCTTTTGCTTTTGTCCTCCCGACAATAAATGGGGAGCGTGCTGCTTCAGCCCGGTCAGCCCCATGATCTCCAGGGCCCAGGCGGTACGCTCCTTGATTTCCGGCAGGGGCAGACCCAGATTCTCCAGCCCGAAGGCGATCTCTTCCTCCACCACCGGGCAGATCAGCTGATTGTCAGGATTCTGAAAAACCATCCCCACCCGCTGGCGGATCCGGGGCAGATTTTCCGCCCGGCTGGTGTCCAGACCGTCCACCAGAACCTGGCCGGTGGTCGGCAGCAGCAGCCCGTTGCAAAGTCGGGCCAGGGTCGATTTGCCCGAGCCGTTCATGCCCATCAGACCCACATATTCGCCCGGCCGGATCGACAGGTTGATGCCCTCCAGGGCACATTTGTCACCGTTATGGCTGCGGTAGATTTTGCTGACATTTTGCATCACAATTCCCGCATTAAGCATCAAAAGGCCCCCTTCATCACAGCCCAACCGGGACAACAATCCCGGCGGCCAGCAATCCCAGCATAAAAATCAAGACACACCAATCCGCCGTCTGAAAATGCAGACGATCCAGGCGCAATTGGTTGGGATGGCCGGTAAAGCAGCGGCTGTCCATGGCCTCTCCCAGTTCCTCCGCCCGCAGCAGGGAAGCTTCAAAGAGCGGCACCAAGATGGCCAGATAACTCTTCAAACGTATCCCCAGGCGGGGAGAAGCAAACTGTGCTCCGCGCGAGCGCTGGGCGTCCTGAATCAAAACCGCCTGATCGATCAGGGTGGGAATAAAACGAAAGGAAATGCTGAGAATAGTGGAAAATTGATGGACCGGGAGCTTCAGCCGGCTGAGCGGCAACAGCAGCCAATCAATCCCGGCGGCCAGCTGCAGCGGGGAGGTGGTCATCAGTAAAACCATGGAACCAAGATAGAGGATAATCAAACGCAGCAAATTAACCGCCCCCATGCCCAGCCCTTCCCGGCTAACCTGCAGTATGCCCAGCGCCCAGACCGGTTGGCCGGGAGTCAGCACCGCCATAAATACAAAAGTAACCAGCAGTAAGGAGCGGATACTGCGCAAACTGCCCAGCACAAAGCGGGTGTTCATACCCGAGCTGCGGATTGCCGCCGCCATCAGCAAGGCCAAAAAGAGCAGATAATACCAGCGGTAATTGATGATGATGGCCACCACCATGAGGGCGCAGCCTATGATTTTAGTGCGGGGATCCAGGCGGTGCAGCAACGAATTGCCGTGCACATACTGGCCCAGTTTGAGCCCGGTCATACAAGTCTCCTTCAAATAAGACAATCCCGTCTTGTTTATTATATAATAGCTTTGAGGAAGATTTGGCAACAAATCAGAGCAGCCTGCCAATATATTTGCCGGAGGAGAGGGGAAGAGGTTGACACCCACCAAAAAACTGGCCATCATCGCCATGCTGGTCGCGCAAGCCTCAGTGCTGCATTTTCTGGAAAGCCTGCTGCCCAATCCCATCCCCATCCCGGGCGTCAAACTGGGATTGGCCAACATCATCACCCTGCTGGCCTTGCTGATTTTCGATTTCAAGACGGCTATGCAAATTACCGTGCTGCGCACCATTCTGGGTTCGCTGCTGAGCGGGACTTTGTTCGGGGTGGGTTTTTTGATGAGTTTTTCCGGGGCGATCGGGTCCACCATGGTAATGGCCCTGCTGGTCTATATCAGTCGGGGATCCGCCATCACTGCGGTCAGCGTGGCGGGAGCGGCCGCCCACAACCTGGGGCAGCTGGCTATGGCCGCTTTGATTCTGCAATTTGCCGGTATCATCTATTACCTGCCCTTTATGCTGCTGTTCTCGGTGCCCACCGGGATCATTACCGGACTGCTGGTAAAAACCCTGGTTGAGCATACCCGGGCCATGGATCGCTATGAAACCTTTTTTCGCCCGGCCGGGTAAAACAAATCGCGCATAAAAAAGCGGGCTAACAGCAAAAGCCCACTGAAAAAGTCAATCATACAGGTCATTCTGAAAAAAGTGAAGCGACGATGCATCTGGCATCCAGTGCCGAAAGCAATAAGCGCAGCGCGCCTGAGCGTCGGCTGATCTCTTGGCCGCACAGGCATGCTGCATGATTGATGAGACCCCCCTTCGGGGTCTATCTCTGCTCCAAGCTCACAATTAGTGTGGCTTCTTCGCTTTCGGCTCCTCAAGGTGACAAAACACCTTTTAAATGGTGCCTATTTAAAAACCCGGGCCTCCACATGATTTTCGCATTGGCCCGGCGGACATAGCTGGTTGAAGGCCGGCCCCTCGATATTTTCTCCGGTATAGCTGAAACGTGAGCCGTGGCAGGGACAGTCCCAGGTTCTTTCGGCATCGTTCCACTTCAGTTCACAGCCCAGATGGGTACAGGTGGTATCCACAAAATGGAGCTGATCCTCTTCATCCCGGTACACCCCGCAGCGCTGCCCGTCCTTTTCAATGACAGCGGCCTCGCCCCGGCTGATTTTGACCTCGGGCGGATTCTTTTCCCTTTTGCCGCTGATCAGTTCGCGGGCTACATCCAGATTCTGGACGGCAAAGTTTTTAATGGCGTTGAGATGAAAGCGGGCCGGATTATAAACCGGTGCCCAGGGATGGTCGCCCTTGATGATCAGATCGCTCAGGATCATGGCCGAGGCGATGCCGTTGGACATTCCCCATTTGCCGAACCCGGTAGCCAGATAGAGGTCAGGGTTGCGGGGGGAAAGGTTGCCCACGTAGGGAATTCCGTCCATGGTCATGCAATCCTGGGTGGACCAGCGGTATTTCACTTCTTCTACGCTAAAAGTCGCATGGGCGAAGTCCAGCAGGTTTTCATAATGCTGGGTCAGGTACTGCCCGTCACCGGTTTTATGTTTTTCTCCGACTACCAGTACCAGATCTCCGCCGGGATCACTGACCTTGCGCAGGGAACGGTTGGGATCTTCCGCATTGATGTACATGCCGGACGGGAATTCCTCCTGGATCTTGACCGCCAGAGCATAGCTGCGGTCGGTATAAATGCGGCTGAAATAAAGGCCTCCGCCGTCGAAGAAAGGATAATGGGTGGCGATGATAATCTTGTCGGCTTTTACTTTATGACCGGCCCGGCTAAGAACCAGAGCAGGATCTTTTTCGATATTGATGGCCTCGGTGGATTCAAAGATATGACTGCCCCCGCCGGGAATCTTTTGCGCCAGGGCCTGCAGGAATTTCAGGGGGTGAAACTGGGCCTGCCCGTCAAAGCGCAGAGCCGCCTCCACGGCAAACGGCAAAGGTATTTTTTCCAGATATTCAGCTTTGATGCCCAGGCTGGCCGCAGCCCGGGTCTCTTCTTCAATTTCCCGAATATATTTGGGCGCACGGGTGTAAATATAGGCCGGCTGCCAGGAAAAATCACAGTCGATCTGGTTTTCCTCGACCAGACTGGCCACCAGATGAATAGCGCTCTCATTGGCCTCGGCATACTGGCGGGCCAACTCCTCGCCCATTTCTTTTTTCAGTTTGGCGTAGATCAGAGCATGCTGGGAGGTAATTTTGGCGGTGGTATGACCGGTGGTGCCGTGCAGAATTCGGTCGGCTTCGATAACCGCTACGCTGCGACCGGCCTTTTTTAAGAGCCAGGCGGCGGTAATGCCGACGATTCCTCCCCCCACGATGGCTACATCAACTGTCACGTTTTCTTCCAGGGTGGGGTAACGGTCATCGCCGGCGGTGGCAATCCAATAGGAATTGCTGCTGTCAAAAAAAGTGGGTTCTTTATGATACATAAAAACCATCCTCACTCATCATTGTTGCCCTTATTATTTGTTATGCGGGAAGAAATATACCTTGTATGATTAGCATCGGCGATGCAGTGGTTAACCTAAATATCAAGACACAAAAAAACGGAAGGATCAATTGCATCCTTCCAACTTACAATCCGCTTTTTATATTATTTACCGCTCTCGTACAGCAGCTTTACTGACAGCGCTGACTGGTTACAAGCGGCTTGCTTACATCAGCGGGGCAAACACTCTGAGGATCGAGCGAATTAAGCGGCTGTACCATTTTACCTGGCGGCAGTCTTCCCAGGTAATCAGCTGACAGGCCTGTAAGGTTTGCAGGAAATCTTCCTTGACTTCAAAAACACAATTGCTTTTGTAAAACCATACCCCGCACTCAAAATGGAGGAATAAACTGCGGTAATCCAGATTGATGGTTCCCACCACCGCGAAAATATCATCCACCACTAAGGTTTTGGAGTGGATGAAGCCGGGGGTATATTCATAGATTTTGATCCCGCATTCCACCAGGTTATCATAGGTGGAGCGGGTGACCGCATGCACGTACCATTTATCGGCAATATGCGGGGTGACGATGCGGATATCCACCCCGCGTTTGGCTGCCAACTGTAGTGCGGTCTGCATTTCATTGTCCAGGATAAGGTAGGGGGTGTTGATATAAACATACTGTTCCGCCTGATTGATCAGATTCAGGTAGACCGATTCCCCCAGTGCTTCATCATCGAAAGGACTGTCGGTAAAGGGTTGGACATAACCGTCGGAGGTAAAATTGCCGGTGTATTCCGGCCAGGGTCGGAAAGGCTCGTAATCTTCATTGTGCTCCCGCAGGAATTCCCACAATGACAGGAACATGATGACAAAATTCCATACCGCGTCACCTTTGATCATCACCGAGGCATCTTTCCAGTGGCCAAACCGCTCAAAAGCATTGATATACTCATCGGCCAGGTTGATCCCGCCGGTAAACGCAGTATGACCGTCGATGACGGCAATTTTGCGATGGTCGCGATTGTTCAGGCGCACCGACAGAACCGGCTTGAAAGGATTGAAGATGCTGCATTTGATGCCCAGCCGTTCCAGCTTCTGATCATAGCCGTAGGGCAGTTTCAGCAAGCATCCCACATCGTCATAAATGACCCTGACATCCAAGCCCTGTCGTGCTTTCTCAATCAGAATTGCCAGGATCGCATCCCACATGATACCTTCTTCGATAATAAAGTACTCCAGGAAAATATAACGCTGCGCCTTTTCCAGTTCCTCCAGCAGGCGGGTGAATTTCTTTTCTCCGGGGGTCAGGTATTCAGCCACCGTCCGGTCATAGACCGGGCAGGCGGAGTAATGGTATATGTAGCGGGCCTGGTTGGCTGCCTTGGGGTCATAGAGGCTCAGCTGGCTCATGACCAGGCGGTCCTGGCTGAGGGTGTCACTCATTTTCTGGCCGATAATAAACATCTTGCGTTTATTTCTGCGGCTGGATTTGCTTCCGCCAAACATCAGGTAAAACAAGCCGCCGAAGATGGGAAAGACCAGAATGGGAACGATCCAGGCCAGTTTATAGACAGGATTGCTCTTGCCGTTTAAAATGACCAATACCGCCACCAAACTGGCTACCGCACAGATGGCGTAAAAAAACACAAAGAAGCTGCTGAATTTCCATATTACCAGTACCAGCGCAAACAGCTGGGCAAGAATGGCCAGGCCAAACAGAACCATCCGGCTGAATAAAATTTCGAAAAATCGCAACATGTTAAAAACCTAATCCTTGCAGAAAAGATATGATATTTGATTTATTATAACAGATAAACCATTGGACGAAACCAGTCGATCAGTAGTAATCTTAGTTTAACCGGGGCAATCTATACATCGCCCCCTCGTTCAACAACATTTATGAAATATAATAAGCATAAGTTTAATTCCACTGCAAATACCGTAGAGAGAACCGTAGAGGAGACTAAAGTCTCCTTTGAATAGCATAGAGAGGACCTTAGTCGCCTCTAAATATTGGCCGATATCGGCATTTCAGATATAGTCTGGGTTATTGCAGTGGAATCAAGCATGAATAAAGGAGAAGAATCATGATTGATCAAGTATTACCGGGCATCTGCCGGATCGAAATCCCCTTGCCCAACAATCCCCTGAAAGCAACCAACGCCTATTTGATCCGCGGTGAAAAAAGAAATCTGCTGGTGGACACCGGCTTTAACACCGAAGTATCGCGTCAGGCCATGGATCGGGGACTGCAGGAACTGGGTATTAAAATGGAGAATACCGATCTGTTCATCACCCATTTGCATTCCGACCATTCCGGGCTGGTCAACCATCTGGCCACCCCCCAAACCATGGTGTGGATGAGTGAAGCCGACGGCCATGTAGTGGCGGAAAGCCGGGGCAGTTTCCACTGGAGCATGTTCAACGAATTCTTAATCGTCAGCGGCCTGGTAGCCAGCGGGTTGGAGAATGATTTCACCAAACATCCCGGTTATCGATTTGCCTCAGAAGTTTATGAGCGTTTAAACATGGTGAAAGAAGGCTATGAGATCACCGTGGGGGATTACCGCTTCCAATGTGTTGCCACCCCCGGACATACACCCGGACACATGTGCCTTTATGATCGGGACAAAAAGCTCCTCCTCTCCGGTGATCACATCCTGGGCAAAATTACCCCCAACATTACCGCCTGGAGCTTCGATACCGATGTACTGGGGCAATATCTGCAGAGCCTGGACAAGATCGCCCAGCTGGAAATCGATACGATCCTGCCCGGACACCGCTATATCATCACCGACTGTCAGGGGCGGATCGAGGAATTGAGAAAACACCACCGCGACAGGTTGGATAACATCCTGGACATCATTGGCAGCCAAACCCTGAACACCACCCAGGTGGCCAGCCGCATGCGCTGGGATTTGTCCTTTAAAAAATGGGAGGACTTCCCCTGGGGGCAGAAGCTGTTCGCCACCGGTGAGGCTATGTCACATCTGTATCACCTGAACGTGACAGGAGAGTTGGAAATGAATATCAACGATGAGATCGCCTGGTTCAGCAGGAAATAAAAAGAATGCTTGATATTGCGGCTGCTGACTGAAATACAGCCGTTTCACTGTGGTTTAATGCCCGTGCATAGCCTCTGATGCACGAGGACATTATTGTTTCGAAACGCTTCATTTTTGAATCGGAAGCAAGCATATGTTGCCATAAAATCTGTGTTGATTGCGCTAATAGAGGACCTCTTGCTACCTGCCCGAAGCGCACCTCTGGCCGATCCTGTAAATAACCTTGTCTAATAATAGCTGGTTCAGGATTAATCTCCAGATCAGCCATGCAATGGTTGGCATGGAATTTGCATTATTTTAGGGTATACGAAGTAATTAAACCATCGCTTATTCACGATATTGGATAAAGGAGGAATGAATCATGAACTGGCAGCAAGAATATCAGAAAAAACTAATCACCGCAGATGAAGCGGCCAAACTAGTCAAATCCGGCGATTGGGTGGAATACGGGTTCGGCATCAATTGTGCCCGCGATTTTGACGAAGCATTGGCCCGCCGGGTGGATGAACTGACCGACGTGAAAATCCGTTGTGACATTGGTGCTTATCAGCACTTTACCGCCGAGGCTGACCCGCAAGGGACTCACTTCCTCTGGAACAGCTGGCACGTATCAGGCCAGGACAAAAAGTTTATCGGCAAAAATTTGTTTTATATCCCCATGAAATTCCATGAAAATCCCATGATGACTCGCAAGGATTGTGTTCCCGACGATGTTTTCGTGATGCAGGTTACCGCCATGGACAAGCACGGCTATTTCAACTTTGGCGGCAGCGCCGTCAACGGCTGGGCCGCCATGGAAACCGCCCGTATCACCATCCTGGAAGTCAACCAAAACATGCCCCGCTGCCTGGGCGGCAACCAGGAGAATGTCCATATCAGCTAGGTAGACTATATCATGGAAAGTAAAAATCAGCCCATCGTAACCCTGGGTTCCTCCGAGCCCAGCCCGGCTGAAGCTGAGATCGCCCGGCACATTATTGGCAGATTGTATAACGGCAACTGCATCCAGCTGGGAATTGGCGGGACGCCTAACGCCGTGGGGAAGATGGTGGCCGCTTCTGACTTAAAGGATCTGGGCGTCCATACGGAAATGTATGTGGATGCCTATCTGGAAATGTTCAAGGCCGGCAAGATCACCGGAGCCTGCAAAAACATTGATCGCTACAAACAAGTCTACTCCTTCGTCATGGGCAGTCAGGAGCTGTACGATTATGTAGACGACAATCCCGGTCTGGCCTCCTATTCAGTCGATTATACCAATGACCCCAAGGTCATTGCCCAGATCGATGATTTCGTCTCTATCAACGCCTGCATCGAAGTGGATCTGTTCGGGCAGGTCTGCTCGGAAACAGTGGGAACCCGGCACATCAGCGGCACCGGCGGACAATTGGACTTTGTGGAAGGGGCCTATAAATCCAAAAATGGCCAGAGCTTTATTTGCCTGCCCTCTACGATTGAGATCAAAGGAAAGGTCAGCTCGCGCATCAGGCCTATCCTGACCCCGGGAGCGATCGTGACTTCCCCCCGCACCGCCACCCATATGCTGGTGACCGAAT
>CAZACF010000053.1:11864-12147 GCA_964483565.1 uncultured Syntrophomonas sp.
ACTTCAGAGACGAGCTGGTGCAAGAGGCGGAAAAAATGAATATTTGGCGCAAAACCAACCGCATTGAGACCGCCCCAACGGCAGTCAACTATTAAATGATGGGGGCAGGGCCAGGCTAACCATTAGTGCCGCCCGTACCACCTCCGCCCGGTGAGGATGGTTACGGACAGCATCGAAAGAGACGGCAACGTGGGAGACTGGAACAGTCGCATATATGGTTGGAATCCCGCTTGGGCGTTTTGAAATGAAAGAAGAATGCTACATCCCGGTTGAGGATAGCAAA
>CAZACF010000053.1:12157-12387 GCA_964483565.1 uncultured Syntrophomonas sp.
GGCAGGACAAGGCAGGCAAACGCGGCCCGGGGAGTGAAACGAAAATGAATCTCCCTGAACCGAATCTGCTTTGTTCCTGTCTTTAAAATTTTGTAAAATCCTCCTGTAGGTGACTTTTTCTGTGGCCGCGATGCTTGGCGGGGGGATTTAGGCTATAATCAAGAGGAGAGGACTGGCTTACCCCGGTGGGTGATTGGCAGTCCCGGTAAAGTGAGCAGGTGAAGCATGAC
>CAZACF010000054.1:0-12363 GCA_964483565.1 uncultured Syntrophomonas sp.
TGACATTTTCAAATAATAAAGCCGGGCCGAAGGCTTTGCTGACCCGGTCGGTTATTTCCGTAATTTCAAGCGTTGGATCAACTTGTGTCTTAATTCTCACCAACTCTCCCTGGGTTTCCAGCAAAGCAATAAACTCGTGCAGATCTTTATAAGCCATTATATTCCTCCTAAACAAACAAATCGATCACTGGCAACCGACAGACATCATACCGGCATGGTCATTTTCACTTGCCATATCCTGCAGCAAATCAGGCAGACCGTTGTCATGGAATCCGTATAAATCGTTAAACTGCTTCAGCAAGTCAAGACTTTCCTCAATATGAGGCTGTAATCCTTCATGAATCCCGGCAATCAGCATTTCCATAGCCATGCCAATTTGAAAACCCAATCGTCCGTAGAGCTCAATTGCTTCAGGAGCCAGGCCCTTCAAACGTGCGGCCGTCACAAAAGCGGTTTCATAAATAGCAGCGTTGCCTCTTTTAATTACTTCCAACCGGTCGGCTCCTAATTTGTATTGCATGACCAGCCCTTCATTGATTCGGCAGATCATCATGGCCAGGTTGTCCAGAACCTGAACAGCCCCAATTTTTAAAAGTAGTTTGAGAATCCGGCCAAAAATATAATCACCGATCAAAATGGTAAATTGCAGCGCCTGATTATGGTCCTGACCTTCCTTTTCATCTCCGACCTGATGATGGATAAGGTTGGCAAAATACAGCGTTTTAAAAAGACTTGCCATATCGATGGTTAATTTATGATCTGCATCAATATATTTATAGGCCATAACCACCACTGCCGGCATCAAATGCAAACTTTTGTCATCCTGCAGACATTCCCGTAATGAAGCCAGATCATCCCACCAAATTTGAAGTCCTTCCTGATATATGGTCTCGACTAACTCGAGTTCATCCGTCAGAACCTTGGCAAAAGTGAAATTCATCCGTTTGCTCCCTTTCATATGATATCTATTATCATTCCTAAACCCGCTGTCTATCATTCTACAGGATATGAGGAGTTCTGCATATTAATTTTTTCTCCGTGTTGATTATAATAATCTCCCAAAGAAAAAAACAAGGCCTCACTTGTACTGGTCAAGTAAGGTCTTGTTAAACGTAATTATAATTTTTTCCTCTGCATCGGTCTACTAAAATAGTATCCCTCCTAAATATTTACCACCAAGCGTTCTTCCTGCTCAGGTACAAATCCCCTTTTAATCTCGGAAGCCTGAACATCTTTGGTTCCGAATTTTTCCGCCATGAAACTACAAGCGTCCCAGGGATTTACCCGCTCTCCGCAGGTGAACACATCAACGGCTGCATATCCCAACTCCGGCCAGGTATGGATCGCCAGATGGGACTCCGAAATAACAACCACTCCGCTCACACCTTGTGGACTGAATTTGTGAAATGCCACTTCCCTAACCTCAGCGCCAGCCTCCAAAGCCGCATTAATCATGATATTCTGGACTTTATTGATGTCATTTAACATTTCGAACCGACATCCATAAAATTCAGCCAGAACATGACGCCCCAAAGCTTGCAATAATTTCGCCCCCCTTTTTTAGTTGTTCGGTTTGTTCCCAAACCCCCTTCATTTAACGCTAAACATACATGTAGGATTTTAGCGATATTAAGGTTGCTTGTCAATATTGTTGAAGCCAATTTTCATTCATGGTTTATTCATTGTATTCCGACGTAAACAGAAAGGTAAATCTTTTTCTTAGTCAAAAAAAAAGCAGCGCCTATTGAGCACTGCCTTGTTTGAAAACTTATACTAACCGTCCAAACCATTGATGATGTTGTTGATTCCGTGCGTGAATTCTTTTTGATTCCCTTCCCCCAACAGATCATATAGTCGGGAGTTGAAAGCAATCCCGATCTTGCTCGCCTTTTCGGCTATGTCTCGTCCTTTTTCAGTAATAAAAACTCTAATCGCACGACGATCCTGAGAATCAAGTTTTCTGACCACCAGTTCATCTTTCTCAAGTTTATCAACCAGTACAGTCATTGAAGAACTGTCGATCAATGTTTTACTGCCAATTTCTTTCAAGGTTGAGCCATCTTCTTCCAGAAGGCTGTAAAGAATAAATGACTGTGGTATACTCACTCCATATGGCTCCAACTGTTGACTCAAAGTCCGATCAATCTTCTTCATGACCACCCGAAAACTAAAACCTAAATAGCTGTTCAAATCCAACAATTTTTTACCTCCTTTATTTAGTTTTGCAAATAGACCGGGATCTTCAATTGATTGATAAACCACCGGGGAACCGAACCAACGATTGAAATCTAAACTACAAGTATATTATGACAATGTATTTTAAATATTTTAAAAATACACACATTAATCATATTACAGAATATTTCGATTTGCAATTCATAATTCACTTAATTTATATATATGTTAATTATACCCATACAGCCATGCGCTTGAAATTAATTACTATTGATGATATTTTATATGCTAAGTGAAATAGTAATAAGATAGCGGCCATGAAAGAAATGAGCAAGCATCTCCGGAGCTGAAAAGAACTGGTGTTGGTGGAAATTTGGAGCTTATGCACTGCTGAATGGACTACGAAGTTTTGGGGGCCAGGCGCATTGACGGAATTCTTGTTACCGAAAAAGGGAGCCTTTGCGGGCAATTGAACCTTTTATCAATCAGGTTGGCAGTACGGATTATTCCTTTAACTGAAGCATGCTTTTTATAGTAAACGGAGAGGATGATAACCATTAAAAAACGTATTCTTACCGGTGACCGACCCACCGGCAAACTACATCTGGGGCATTATGTGGGCAGTCTTGCCAATCGGGTAAAACTACAACACCAATATGAGAGCTTTATTATCATTGCTGACGTACAGGCACTGACGACCAATTTCGAAAACCCTGAAAATTTGCGTCGGGACATTTTTCAAATCGCTGAAGATTACCTGGCAGCCGGCCTTGATCCTGAAATATCAACGATTTTCATTCAAAGCATGATTCCCCAGATCCATGAACTAACCATGTACTATTCCATGTTTACTTCGGTTAACGTGCTGCGTCACAACCCCACCGTCAAAACCGAAGCCCAGCAGCATGGCTTCAGCGATATGACCTACGGATTTCTGGGTTATCCGGTCAGCCAGGCAGCCGACATCAGTATATTCAAGGCTCATCTGGTTCCGGTGGGAGAGGATCAAATCCCCCATATCGAATTGACTCGTAAAATTGTACGTCGTTTTAATGATTTGTATCAACCGGTGCTGGTGGAACCGGATGCTTTGATCGGAGAAGTCCCACGGTTGATAGGACTGGACGGCAAGGCCAAAATGAGCAAAAGTCTAAACAATGCCATTTATTTAAGCGACAGTGCCAGCGAAGTGGAAAGCAAGGTAAAAGATGCGGTAACCGACCCCGCCCGGATTCGCAAAACTGATCCGGGCCATCCGGAAATTTGCATGGTATTTGCCTATCACAAGGTATTCAACGGCTCAGAAGTGGAAGACATTGAGCAAGCCTGCCGGAATGGACAAATCGGATGTGTTCAATGCAAGAAAAATCTTTCCGGTTGTATCAACCAATTGCTCGAACCGATGCGGGAACGCCGCATTAAGTATGAGAATCATCCCCAACTGGTGGAGGACATATTACAGGAAGGAACCAACCAGGCTCGTTTAACAGCTGAGGAGACCATGCAGGAAGTCCGCGATGCCATGCGAATAAATTATTTTAAATAAAACTGTGGTCAACAAGATAACCCGGCTGTACAGCCGGGTTTAGTTTATTTAAATGCCAACCTCGGGGTTCCTGCCGCAACTTCTCAAGCATCGTAGGATACGCAAGATTTATGCTCCCCTTCCCTGCAACGCTTCCATTACGGTCTCTGCGATGGCCTGTTTCATCATTTTATGCGCCTTGTTTTTGTAACTACTTATTTATATCTTCAGCAAAAGGTTATTGCATGACTTTTTTTTCAAGCTTGGCCAGATCTTTTATTTGCCCATACAAGCTGCGGAACTGGTCGGGCATAAGTGATTGCCTTCCATCTGACAACGCTGCTTCAGGATGCTGATGTACCTCTACCAGTATGCCGTCCGCCCCGGCAGCAACCGCTGCTTTGGCAACCGGTCCGACCATTTCCACCCGGCCGGTGGCATGGCTGGGATCCACCAGGATGGGTAAATGCGACAAGTGCTTGATCAGGGGGACTGCGCCGATATCAACGGTATTGCGTGCGAGGGGTTCAAAGGTTCTGATGCCCCGTTCGCAGAGAATGATTTTTTGGTTGCCGTGGTCCAGCAAATACTCGGCCGCCAGCAACCACTCCTCAATGGTAGCAGCCAAACCGCGCTTCAGCAAAACCGGCTTGTCGGTCTTGCCCAGTTCCTCCAGCAAGGAGAAATTTTGCATGTTGCGGCTGCCCACCTGAAAAACATCAATGCTGGGGTATAGAGCTTCAACATCCCTCACGTCCATAATTTCTGTCAACACTGCCAGTCCGGTAATCCGACGGGCCTCCTCTACAATTCCCAACCCTTCTCCGCCCAAACCTCTGAACGAATAGGGTGAGGTTCTAGGTTTAAAAAGTCCGGCCCGCAATATTTGTACCCCGATCGATTTCAAAATTTGGGCGATTTCAAGATAATCCGGCTGATTCTCCACCGCACAGGGACCAGCTATGACAGTGCAGTATCCGGCACCGATAAAGACAGCTTGGCCAGGGCCTGGGATGGTAACGATGGTATCTTGCTGGCTATGTTGCCGGGCAGCCAGTTTAAAGCTCGACATTTATTTCCCTCCGTAAACGACAATAAAAGCAGGATAAATTTACCCTCAATTTAATTTATAATTAAGTATAGCATGTGCGAAACTGGAAATTGATATGAATAAAGAACTTTTTGTAAAAATTGATTGGGCATGGTAAAACGCCAGCCCGGAAGGGAGATGGAAATGGACGGGACGATTGATACCGCCATTTGTCAGATGATGACTGGCCAGGATAAAGAAGCCAACCTGGAAAAAGCGAGGCAGATGATCAAATCGGCTGCCCTCAAGGCCAGACTGGTGATACTGCCGGAAATCTTCAATGCTCCTTATCAAACCGACCTGCTCCCCGCTTATGCCGAGCCGGTGCCTGGGCCCACTACCAAAATTCTCTCCGCTCTGGCCCAGGAGCTGCAGATTTTGCTGGTGGGCGGCTCGATCCCGGAACTTGCGGAAAATGGAAATATTTATAACAGCAGTTGTATTTTTGCCCCGGATGGAACTATGCTAGGCTGTCATCGCAAATTGCATCTTTTTGATATCCATATCCCTGAGCAAATTTTTTTTAAAGAATCAGACGTTTTTACTCCGGGAGAAGATCTGCAAACCTTTACTTATGACGGGTTTTCCTTTAGCGTAATCATCTGCTACGACATAAGGTTTCCCGAACTGGCTCGCCAGGCCGCTCTTGATGGAAGCAGCCTCATCATTGTGCCCGCCGCCTTTAACCTTACCACCGGCCCCGCTCATTGGGAAATCCTGATGCGCACCCGCGCCCTGGACAATCAGGTCTTTCTGGCCGCCGCTTCCCCGGCTCGAAATCCGACTGCCAGCTACCAAGCCTGGGGCCATTCGCTGATGGTTGATCCATGGGGAACCATCCTGGCCGAAGCAGGCACAGGAGAGGAAATTATATATGCCCGGATTGATCTGGAAAAACTATCCAAGGTTCGTGCCGAACTGCCTTTGTTGCAGCATCGCCGGCCGGAGTTGTATCATAAAATCAGCCGGAAGGAGTGTTGAGGATGAAATTTCATACCGAATACTTGTGGTTTAATACGGAAAAGCGCCGTCAATACCTTTGCATTACCCAGCGGGTAAGAGAAGCCTGTCAGAAGAGCGGCATTCAGGAGGGCATGATTCTGGTCAGTGCCATGCATATCAGCGCCGGGGTATATGTCAATGATCAGGAAAACGGAATCATTCAGGATCTGGATGAAATGCTGGAAAGCATTGCCCCGCTGGGAAAGGATTATCTGCACCATCGTACCGGTGAAGACAACGGGGATGCCCATCTTAAAAGTATCCTGGTTCATCACCAGGTCATTGTGCCAGTTACTGGCGGTGATTTGGATCTGGGGCCCTGGCAGGAAATCTATTACGCTGAGTTCGACGGACGACGCCGCAAGCGGGTGATTATAAAAGTCATGGGGGAATGATTAATCCGGTTTTAAATCCGGTCTGAGAATCTCGGCTCCGTGCAGATACACATGCTTGATCTGCTCCTGCGCAAGATCGGTATTCCATAAGATCAGGACTCTGATGCAAAACGGCAGCGCCCCTTCGATCTCGATTTCTTGAAAGCACATCAGCGCCACCTGATCCCAGCCCATATGACGGGCTGCTCGAGCAGGAAAAATGGAATGGATATCATCGGTCACGCTAAAAAGAACCGCAGCGATATCCTGCACCGAAAAGTTATTGACTCGCTGCATCTGTTCCAGCAATTCGCTGGTCGCAGCGAGTACTTCTTCCTGTCGGTCGGAGGTAATGGTGGTCGCTCCTCTGATCCCTCTCACCGGCATTGAAATCACCTTCCTTAGCAATTATCAGGCCACCGCACGATGACCGAGGCCAATCGCGACTTCGTCCAGATGGAGAAGACCGATGCCAAAAAAGATGGCCACGCTGATATGGTCACCATGGCGGGCAATCCCGATCTTGCCTCCTACATTCAATCCCAGGGCTTTGGGCATGATCTGCGCCAGCGCTTCCCGAGCCGCACCAGCCACTGCTCCTTCATCTGCATGGCTGTCCTTGATGACCCCTTCCCTTTTGGCTGCCACCACTGCCCTTTCCACAATTTTGGCAGCCGAAGTGATGAATTCTCCGCCATAATCTACCGCCACTGCGCGGATCGAAAATTCCTCCTGGAGTGATTTCTTCAGGATCCCTTCCTCCGGCCGGGAATGGGTCAAAGCCATTTTAATGGCTGCGGTAGCAACCAACTTACTGCCAATTTCCATCCTACCTACCACCCTACTGTTTTTTTCTATTTTACTATAATTTTACCGATCATGACTATACTCTGGTTGCCGCTGAAGGCCTGCCCCGGATTGGGATAAGCTAAGTTTTTTGAAGCCGCATCAATGACAAATTCCAGGGGTAAGTGACAATCGCGAGTGTCAATTTCTATCGTATCGCCGGCATTTAACCGAAGAGTCACCTGGGGTCGGGAAAAATTATAACGGCTTTGACCGTTGATTAATATTTTAGCGCCCGGGGCCGGCTGATTCTGGTTTAGTTTGATGGTCAGCAAGACCTGCGGTGATGAGAAATCCTCTTCAATGGTGGTTACATATAGATCATGATTGGCAACTACCGGTGCAGGCAGATTTTGCCCTTCCATCCTTTCACTCCAGCTCATATAAAAACGGGTGGTATCATCGGTCATCAGCCCCTGAGCGACCACCACCGCCACCAGACACAAGACTACCAGACGCATCAGATACTTTTCTGCCTTACGCAGCAATTTGACCATCTCCTCAAGCATTTTTTCTATCATATGTCTGCAGATGGCCATTTATCCATGTTTCATAAATTTACGGTTGTCTGGTCAGTCCCGAGATTTTAGAATGGCCAAAGCCATGGTGGCAGCCCCAAAACCGTTGTCGATATTTACCACCGCCACCCCGCTGGCACAACTATTCAACATGGCCAGCAAGGGAGCCAAGCCCTTAAAACTGGCACCGTAACCAATGCTGGTGGGTACCGCGATGACCGGGCGGGATGTCAGTCCGCCTACCACACTGGGCAAAGCCCCTTCCATCCCTGCTACTGCGATCACTGCCTGGCTGGCGTTGATGATATCCAGTTTGTCAAAGAGCCGGTGGATTCCGGCTACTCCCGCATCATAGATACGCTCAACCTTAACTCCCATTATTTCAAGCGTCAAAGCCGCCTCTTCCGCCACCGGCAGATCAGATGTTCCGGCGCTGATGACTGCGATCTGGCCCGGACAAGGTAGTTCATGGCTACGCAGATAAAGGAGTTGGGCGACTTCATCATACTCAACCTGAGGGATTTTTTCCCGTAGCCGTTGAAAGGCAGTTTTATCCGCCCGGGTAGCTAAAACATGGCCAGATTGCTCGGCCAGGCGACAAAATATCAGTTCAATTTGCTCCAGGCTTTTTCCGGGGCAGTAGATCACCTCCGGGAAATTGTCCCGCAAGCCGCGATGATGATCCAGTTTGGCAAAGCCCAGCTCCTCATAGGGAAGTCTTTTGAGCTTGTTATATACTTCTTCCAGCTCCAGTTCACCTTGCTGAAGCCTGCTTAACAACATGTATAATTCCGCTTCGTTCATTTTGTTGTTCACTTTCTATCACTTACATATTGGAGACTTGCCCTGGGCCAGAGTTAAAAATTTCTTTGTTCAATCTTACGCTTTACTGAAACCATTCGGGTTTTAAATAGCGTGTTATAGGCTGCAAATCCCTGCCGTATTCATGAATCAGGTCAGTATAAAACTTTTCTTCGGCGGAAAGCCAACTTACCGGCAGCCTCATGGCCCAGGCATATTGCATAACAATCTGGTGACCGTTCCTAATCATTTCCGGACTGGTTTCATCCATTACGTTGGGATTGCTGATCAGGCCGGTAAGGGTCAAGTGGGATGCGCTTTCCAGAAATAATCTCAATTCCATGACTCCTTCCAAGCTATGAGCCAAAGCCCGGTAAGGATTAAGCACCAAGTAAAAATTATAATCGCTGTCCTTTATATAATGGCTCAAGTAGCTCAATACCATAGAACCCACTTCATCGCCGGCCACATCAATGATAATCTCATCATTGCTCTGTAAAGCCTCAATGATTTCCGGGTGGAGACCAAGCATATCCCCCCGGGATTGTCCCCCAACCGGGGCCAGCACCCTTATTCCACGGGCCTCCAGCCTATCTCGCACATCCCTGTAAGCAGAATAAGGATGGTTCAAATCAAGGTCAGCCAATATGATGTTATCCGCAAAAAGACTGCTTTCCAGGGCATAGTTAATCGCCAATTCTGATTTGCCGCTGCCGAATCCGCCCACAAATATTGTTACAGTCGCCAAATTAATCCTCTTCCTGTGTGAAATTCTTATTGAGTAATACTACCTGAGGATTATTTTAAAATCAATAATAAAGTGAACCACAGGAAATAACCGTCTGATAAAAACCTTCCGGTTATCTGCTATAGCTTTTTAACCGTGAAAATAATGTAACGGGCCGGAAAACAAGATTCAACCCAGGTTATTGATCCTTTTCAACAAGTATTCTTTGTGATCGCGCAGTTCCTCATTGGCTTTATATAAAATGCGTTCTACTTCTGCCTTGGACAGATTCACTTCGGCGGGTTCCAGAATGGTTACGGTACGAAATTCTTCTTTCATGGAAAATTTCAGGACATCTTCAACGTTATCAGCGGAGATGGTGACAAATACCGGTGCATAAGCAATTTCCTTGCGACTAACATCATCATAAACAGCGTATACTTCACTACTCATATCAATGTCTTCTATCGTGATTCCTTTACTGGGAACATTCCTGAGCAAAGCAACTTTATGTTGTCTGATTTCTTCAGCCATCTGCTCAATGCTTTTTCTGCCGAAAATTTTGCCAGTTTTCTTAATGCCCGGATAGTCAAACCTAAGCCTGATCTTGAAAGCCATCTGCCTCATCTCCTTATTTTATTCCTCGTCCATGCTCCCGGCACAATTCTTAAGATTCATTACTTCCTGATCGGTCAAGAACCTGTAATTCCCTTCCTCCAGACCCTGCAGGGAAAGAAAAGCCAACCCGGTTCTTTTGAGATGAATTACGGGATGACCGATGGCGGTGCACATCCTTTTGACCTGACGCTTGCGGCCTTCATGGATCTTTATTTCCAGCACACTATCGCTTCCATCCTGAAGCAGCTTTACCTGGGCTGGTGCGGTCATGCCATCATCCAACCGCATACCCTGGCGCATTTGGTCCAGTTCCGACGGACTAACCCAGCCCCGGACTAGAGCTTCGTAGGTTTTGGTAATTTTATAGCGAGGGTGCATGATCAGATTGGCAAACTCCCCATCATTGCTTAAGAGTAACAGACCGGATGTATCAAAATCCAGTCTGCCGACCGGATAAATGCGCTCTTCAATATCTTGTAACAAATCCAGCACCGTAGGCCGACCTTGCGGATCTTTGATACTGCAGATAAACCCGGGCGGTTTGTACAGCAACACATAGCGCATGCGAGTCACACTTGCACCCACGATTTGGCCGCGGTATTCGATCAAATCTAATCCGGGCTCCACCTGGATGCCCATAGCGGTGACCGCTTGGCCGTTGACCTTGACTTCGCCCTTCTTGATTATCTGCTCGGCCTGGCGACGGGAGGCGATGCCAGCCTGAGCCAGATACTTGGCTAATCTCAATTCGTGTTACCTTCCTTAATCATCAAGCAGTTCCGTCCCGATTCCTTGGCGTCGTATGTCCATTTATTCTAGCATTCTTCAGGGATGCTGTTAATCCCTTTATGGTCTGGCTGACCGGCCAGAACAACAAAAATTGTTTTCCGAGCCTATAATGATTTTCTTACTCAAACCGGGTTGCGAGGAGTCTTGATTGAGGAAAACCTTAAAACAGCCAAGCAGCGGTGGTCGCTCCCCATGAATAGCGTTTAAAACCTGGCTGTTATACCTGGTGGACCGAATCATATAACAGCTCTTTTCCTGGGATCAATAAAATATTTATAGTGTTTGCGCAGAAAAAGACTTGATTGGTATGATTTCTGTTATTATAAACAATAGATCGAAAACTTATTGCCTGGAGGATAACCAATGGATAAAATCCAATCTATTGACAAAGAAAGCATTGCCAGCGCGGTAAGACAGATCCTGCTGGCGATCGGAGAAGATCCAGAAAGAGAAGGCGTAAAAAACACGCCTGCCCGGGTAGCCCGTATGTATGAAGAGCTCTTTTGGGGAATGAATGCCGACCCGCGTGATTTTCTGGATGTATCTTTTACCGAATACCATGACGAGCTGGTATTGGTCAAGGATATTCCCATCTATTCCATGTGCGAGCACCACTTCCTGCCCTTCTATGGCGTTGCCCATATCGCCTATATCCCCAAAGGAGGCAAGGTCGTCGGGATCAGCAAACTGGCCCGGGTGGCTGAAGCATATGCCCGCCGTCCCCAATTGCAGGAAAGGCTTACTTCCCAAATCGCGGATTGTATCTACGAAGCCCTCAATCCAATGGGGGTCGGGGTAGTAATTCAGGCCGAGCATATGTGCATGACCATGCGGGGGATAAAGAAACCCGGTTCCATTACGGTTACCTCAGCCGTACGAGGTATTTTCGAAACACGTCCGCAAACCCGGGCAGAATTGTTCTCCCTGATTTTAAAATAACCCCCGAGCTGATATCATGAAGCACCAAGACCGATGGACATTTTTCTGCCATCGGTCTTGGTTTAATTTTTGATCGGCCAATTGGAGAACCGGCCGGCAATTGCTTCGACAATCTACGTAACCGCCTGATGTGTTAAGTAGATTTAGAACAAGCCAACGATCTCCCCGCTGGGCAGAATGTCAATTTTTTCTGCAGCCGGAGTCTTGCCCAGACCCGGCATGGTCATGATAGCCCCAGCCAGGGCTACAATGAAGCCGGCCCCGGCCGCCAGTCTCACTTCCCTGACGGTGACGGTAAACCCGCTGGGACGACCCAGCGCATTGGCGTCATCACTCAAGGAGTATTGAGTCTTGGCCATACAAATGGGAAGATTGCCGTAACCAAGCTCTTCAAAACGCTTGATCATGTTGTCCGCTTCCTTGCTGTAATGGACACCATCTGCCCCATAAATCTGCTGGCAAATGGTTTCGATCTTGGTCTTGACCGGCAAGTCCAGGTCATACAAAAATCTGAAATCACTGGGTGTTTCCGCTGCCGTCATGACTTTGCGGGCCAATTCCTCGCCGCCCGCGCCGCCTTCGGCCCAAACCCGGGAAACTGCCATTTCTGCACCCAAAGCTTTACATTTATCTCTGACAAACTCGATCTCTTCCGGTGTATCGCCAGGGAATTCATTCAGGGCCACCACTACCGGAGGCCCGAAATAATTAAGATTCTCCAGCTGTTTTTCCAGATTGCTGACTCCTTTGGCCAGAGCTGTCATGTTTACCTCTGACAACTTGTCCTTCTTGACTCCGCCATGGTTTTTTAGCGCTCGAATGGTTGCTACCAGGACCAGCGCATCCGGTTTCAGACCAGCGAAACGGCATTTGAGATCAAGGAACTTTTCCGCCCCCAGATCAGCTCCAAAGCCTGCTTCAGTGATCAGATAATCACCCAGTTTCATCCCCATTTGGGT
>CAZACF010000055.1:0-12325 GCA_964483565.1 uncultured Syntrophomonas sp.
TATTCCGCCATCGGGGAGATTGCCGATCGGGTTGTTATCATGGCCTATGATTACAGCTACAAGACCAGTGCGGCCGGACCGGTTGCCCCTTTATGGTGGGTACAGGAGGTGGTATCTTACCTAAAAACCATTATTCCAGCTGAAAAAATCTTGCTGGGACTGCCTACCTACGGTTATGACTGGGGAGAAGGGGTCAATACCACCACCGTTACAGCCTCCCGCTTGCAAAGTTTGAAGAGCAAATACAAACTGACCGAATCGTTTGATAAAGCCAGTATGAGTCCTTACTACACGTATGTTGACAGTAATGGTGTCAGTCATCAGATCTGGCTGGAAAACAAGCTGAGCTTGAATGCCAAGCTCGAGGTGGCTTTGGAAAATGAGTTGGCAGGCGTATCGTTCTGGCGGATCGGCAACGGTTTTACGGATTTGTATGAACTGCTGGCTGAAAGGCTGTAAAATACTTCGCTGATATTCGGTGGCAGATGCTGCAACAGCCGGATAAAAATTCAGGTTGGCTGAAAGATTGTAAAACCTCGCTAATATTCTTCAGGAGCAGGCCGGAATGTTTTTGATGACTGGCCTATCCCTGTTAGGTTATTTCACCATCAAAATATACATTTACCAGATCAAACAAGGCTGTCAGGGCGGGTGACAGCCATTTGTTTTTATGGCAGACGATTTGAGAATACATTTCAATGGTTGGTTCTTTCAGTTTCAGGTCAACCATGTTGCCGGCGGACAATTCCCTCTCAACTGCTGCATAGGGCAGTAAGGCGATTCCCAGTCCGCTCAGGACAAATTGTTTGATCGCTTCAATACTGTCAAATTCATAGGAGGACAAAGGTTGGATTTTGGATTCGGCTAAATATTTTTCAATCACCGAGCGATAACTGCAGTCACGTTCTGTGAAGATAAATGATTCAGTGCGGATATCGGCCAATTCAAAATAATCTTGGGCAGCCCGCGGATGTTCGCGATTGGCCACAATAATCATGGGCTCTTCACACAATGTGCGCACCAGCAGATCGTCCTCTTTGATGATACTGTCCAGGGAAAAGGCCACATCGATGGTGTTATCGTGCAGCCATCTTTGGAAATCCAGGGGAGTCCCCTGGCGAATGACCAGTTTTACCTGAGGATACAGCCGGCTATACTCCTTTAACAAAGCCGGCAGTTTAAAAACACACAACGACTCGGCGATACCGATGTTTAAGATGCCGTTGGGTTCTGGCGAGGAAGTCAAGGTAGCTTTAATTTCGTCCGCATATTTCAGGAGCCTTTTGGCGTGAAGAAGCAGTTTATCCCCGTCAGCCGTCAGGGCAATCCTTTTGCCCAAACGTTCAAACAGCTTGGTATGAAACTCTTCTTCCAGCAAACGAACCTGGGTCGTCAGGTTGGACTGGGCATATCCCATCCTTTGTGCAGCCCGGGTAAAACTCCCTTCTTCAGCTACCGTTGTGAATATTCTCAATTGACGTAATTCCATCCCGACCTCCGCACAATTATTAATAAAACAGATTGATATGATCGAATCAATCTATTTTACTGGATGATAGATTGATGATATGTTAATTTTGAGAAAATGACCAGTCATTTTTCATTAATAATCTATGCAAATTTAGTTCTCGAGAAAGGAAGGGTGGAAATGGGTAAACCGCTTTTATTTGCCGGATCTGCTGTGGCTATAATTACACCTTTTAAAAATGATCTGATTGATTACGAGAAGCTGGCGGAATTGATTGAATTTCAAATCGACAATAAATCGGATGCCATCGTTATTTGCGGGACGACCGGAGAAGCCAGTACCATTCCCGACCATGATCATATTGCTGCCATTCAATTTGCGGTTGAAAGAGTAAAAAAAAGAGTGCCGGTCATTGCCGGTACCGGCAGCAATTATACCAGCCACGGCATGGAACTCTCACAGGCAGCGCAGTCGGCTGGTGCTGACGCAATACTATCAGTAACTCCTTATTACAACAAGACGACTCAAAAGGGATTGTATGCTCATTTTAAAGCCATTGCTGACAGTATTCAGATTCCGGTCATTCTTTACAATGTGCCGACCAGAACCAATTTGAATCTCAATCCAGAAACGGTAAAGGAACTTTCCCTGATCGATAATATCGTCGCCGTGAAAGAATGCAATATGGCTCAGGCTGGGGATGTTATAAACATGTGTGGTGAAGATTTTGCCCTTTATTCCGGCGATGACAGCATGGTGGTGCCAATGCTGTCGCTGGGCGGAAAAGGGGTGATCTCAACGACTGCCAATCTGATCCCGGCCGATTTCCATCAAATGGTGAGCCTATATCTGCAGGGTGATGTTGAAGGAGCCAGAAAGATCCAATTGCGGTCTTTGAATCTAATCAAAGCTTTATTCATTGAAGTAAGCCCTATCCCCATTAAAGCAGCTTTGAACTTACTGGGCATGAATGTCGGTGCTTGCCGAATGCCGTTGGTGGAAATGAGCGAACCCAGCCGGGCGATACTGGAACAGGAAATGAAGAACTATGGCTTGCTGAAATAATTGATATTTCCGGATTCACTGCAGTCAACTTGTGATGGTAAGATTTGTATCACTCGTGATTATTATCGGACTCGGCAATGCCAAGTGCATTGCCGGGTTCGATTCATTTTCTCTATTCGTCAAAACCAGCCAAATCATATATAATGTTCATGAATATAAACCAGCTGTCGAAACTGGCTAGATACCAATGATACGGTTAAAATAGCGGAGGAGGGGAAAGAATGATGATTGAACAGCGAGGACTGTTTGATGATGAAAAGCCAACCCAGCAGATGGAGAGCATTGCCGTACCAATATCGCCTCCCGTTCAGGATATTCCTTTCCTGCCGGGGATAAAGCTCGAAGAAGCCTATCCGGAATTTGACGATCTGGAAATACTTAAAAAGAAAGCCTTGGAGTGTAAGGGATGCCGCTTGCGGGAGACCTGCCAACAGGTAGTGTTCAGTACGGGCAACCCAAATTCAAAAATCATCTTTGTGGGGGAAGGACCGGGCAGCGATGAAGATGAACAGGGCATCCCCTTTGTGGGACGTGCCGGGCATCTGTTAAACCAGATCCTGACAGCGGCTGAATTTAAAAGAGAAGAAGTATATATAACCAATGTCGTAAAGTGCAGACCTCCTGGCAACCGTTTGCCCAACCCGGATGAGGTAAAGATGTGCCGCAACTATCTTGAGGCGGAGATTAGAATTATCAAGCCGAAAATTGTTGTCTGTCTGGGAGCTATGGCTACCCAAACAGTAGTTGATCCCAAAGCCCGGATCAGTCAGTTGCGGGGAAAATGGCTGCAGAAGAACGGCATCAGGATCATGCCTACTTACCATCCGGCTGCTTTACTGAGAAATCCTAATTACAAACGTCCTGTCTGGGAAGATTTCAAGCTGATCCGGGATGTTTATAAAACGTTGACATAATGAGAAGATTCTTTGAGGTGAAAAAATGGAGCGAATCATCAATAATGAAGAGGAAATGATGGCGCTGGGGCAAAGTATGGCTGCTCTCCTGGAAGCCGATGATGTAGTCTACCTCATCGGCGAACTGGGAGTGGGCAAGACCACCCTGGTAAGAGGGATCGCTCGCGCCCGGGGATATAACGGACGAGTGACCAGTCCAACCTTTACCCTGATGAACATCTATGATACCGACCCACCTCTTTATCATTTTGATTTTTATCGTTTGGAAAGTGGCGATACAGCTGATTTGGGTCTGGAAGACTATCTGGAAAGACAAGGCATCTCTCTGATCGAATGGCCTCATCTGGCGGATGGATCACTGCCTGAGGAAGCCTTGCTGATTGCCATTACGCTCTTGCATGATGACTACGAGCTGGCCCGTAAAGTGGAAATTACTGCCCGCGGAGGCAGATACCAAAAGAAACTCGAAGGAATGATGTAATATGTACATCCTGGCTATAGATAGTGCTACCCCGGTGGCTGGTCTGGCATTGCTCGACGATCAAAAAGTCATTCGGGAAGAATTTATTAACTTCAAGAAGACCCACTCGGAGACATTGATGCCAGGCATCGATCGATTGATGCGTGAGGTTGAACTCACTCCGGGTGATCTTGGCGCGATTGCGGTCACAATTGGCCCTGGTTCTTTTACCGGATTGCGGATTGGACTGGCCACGGCCAAGGGATTGAGCATGTCCTGCGGAAAGCCGTTGATCGGTATTTCAACCTTGGACGTGCTGGCCAGCAATATCGTTTTTAGTGATCATCTGGTTTGTCCGCTGCTTGATGCGCGTAAACAAGAAGTATATACTGCCTTTTATGCAGCCGACCGGGACTATCCCCGGCGATTGACACCAGACCTGGCTTGTTCGCCCCAGGAAGCAGCCACACGGGCACGGGAACTGGCAGAGAGTATCGGCAAACGCCGCATAACCATGCTGGGAGACGGCTTCTATCCATATGAAGAATATTTTCGCGAATATTTCAAGGAAGATATACAGGTTGCCCCAGGACCGCTGATGCTGCCTCGAGCTGCGGCGCTGGGAAGTTTGGCCTGGCTTAGAGCAAAACAAAAAAGCTTTGATGATACTTTTGCCCTGCGTCCGGTTTATGTGCGATTGTCGGAAGCAGAGTACAGGTTGGGCAAAGGGGAGTTATAGTTGCTGAATACCAAATATATGATTCGTAGAATGGCCGAAACCGATCTGGACAAGGTAATGGTTATCGAAAAGGAATCATTCAGTCTGCCTTGGTCGAAAGAATCCTATATGGGAGAATTAAAAAACGATTTTGCCAATTATCTGGTTTGCGATGACGGCGGAGAAATCGCTGCTTATGGGGGGATTTGGGTGGTTTTTGAGGAAGCCCATATCACCAATGTGGCCGTGGCGGTTAAATATCGCGGGCAGGGAGTGGGCAGCGATTTGATGGGGGAACTGGAAAAATCGCCCGCACCAAACATGCTACCCGGATCCTGCTGGAAGTCAGACCCAGCAACCAAGTTGCCCTGGCCATGTATGATAAGCTTGGTTATGTAAAGACCGGGGAAAGAAAAGCTTATTACACGGATAATGGAGAAGACGCGCTGGTCATGACTCGGTATTTATTCTAATAAAGTTGGTGAGAAAGATGAAAGATGCATTTATCCTTGGTATTGAGAGTTCTTGTGATGAAACGGCTGCTGCCATCGTAAAAAACGGCCGGGAAGTTATATCCAACGTAATCAATTCGCAGATCAGCATCCATCAGCAATTTGGCGGAGTGGTCCCCGAGGTGGCCTCCCGCAAGCATATTGAAAACATTGCTCCGGTCGTGGCAACAGCTTTCCGGGAAGCCGGTCTGAAATACGATGAGATTGATGGGGTAGCTGTGACCAACCGGCCTGGATTGATCGGCGCTTTGCTGGTGGGGTTGTCCTATGCCAAAGCGTTTGCTTATGGATTGGGCAAACCTTTGATTGCGGTCGATCATCTGCAGGGACATATCTGGGCGAATTTTATCGAGCATCACGAGATCAGTTTTCCGGCGGTTTGTTTGGTTGTATCCGGCGGACATACCAGTCTGTTGCTTATGGAGGGGCCCGATAAAAGCAGTCTGCTGGGAGAGACCCGCGATGATGCTGCCGGGGAAGCATTTGACAAGGTGGCTCGTTTCCTGGGCCTGGGTTATCCGGGCGGGCCGGCCATTCAAAGAGCGGCGCAGCAGGGCACAGCGGGGATTTACAGCCTGCCCAGGGTATTCCTGGATCGGGATGATTATGAATTCAGCTTCAGTGGGTTAAAGACAGCCGCTATGAATCTATGGATGAAACAAGTTAGAAGGGGAGAAGCACGGGCCGAAGATATGGCAGCTGAGTTTCAGACTGCGCTTGTCGAAGTTTTGGTGGAAAAGACTATTCGTGCCGCCAAAAGTTTTAAAGCATCCTCAATTCTTATTGCTGGAGGAGTTGCAGCCAATCAATTGCTTCGACAATTAATGACAATTAAATCACAGCAGGAAGGATTACAACTGTTTTATCCTTCGCTTGGTTTATGTACTGACAATGCCGCCATGATTGCGGGAAAAGCCTATTTTGACTTCATTGAGGGTAATTTTGCGCCCCTCAACATTAATGCACACCCAGGCCAGAATTCCTTATGATTTAGCCTGTGGATAATGTGCATAACTTTGTTGATAACTGTTATTTCTTGATTTCTGACCTTTGAAAAAGATCGCTCAAAATACAAGCGGCGATTTTTAGGAAAAAAGACTTGTGGATAATTGCCGAGGAAAGGATTGATGGGGATGCATCCGGTATTACTAGAATATGGCAGTATTAAAATATATTCCTGGGGATTTATGTTAGCCATAGCAGTTATTGTTGCAATTATTGGACTGACAAAAATGTATAGACGTGAGGGCTATGATACTGATTCGGTAATGGATCTGATCATCATCCTGGTGCTGGCAGGAATATTGGGATCACGTCTGCTGTATATTGTGGCTTATCAATGGCAGGAACTGCTGAGCAACCCGCTGGCGGTTCTTTCTTTGAAGAACGGAATTAACGGACTGGTCTGGTATGGAGCGGTCATATTAGATGTCCCGCTGTTTATCTGGTATCTACGCCGCAAAAAATATCCTTTATGGAACATATTGGATATGTTTGCTCCTTTTGTGGCGCTGGGCTACGCCATCGTCAGGATTGGATGTTTTCTGAATGGCTGTTGTTATGGTGAAATTACCAGTTCTACCTGTGGGGTGGTGTTTTCTTATGTGGACAGTTTTACCCGCTATCCTACCCAATTGTTCAGTTCATTTCTAAACTTGCTTTTATTCGGTTTGCTGCTGTGGTATTATCCGCGCCGTAAATATGCAGGAGAAGTCTTTGTATTTTATTTCCTGGGCTATTCAATCTATCGTTTTCTGATTGAATTCATGCGCGAAAGTTTGATCAACTTCGGACCTTTTACGATGAGCCAACTCATTAGTATAGCTATTTTCTTAATCGCGCTGCTGTTGCATATGTACAAGAAGAAACAGATCACAAAAGCAAAAAAATAAATTAGGAGAGGGACAATCCAATGCATATTAATCTGCAAGGTTCCAAAACAGATCTGCGCAGCGAAATGAAAAACAAACGCAGCTTACTTGAAGCAGCACAAATCCGTCAAGCCAGCCTGACCATTGCCATGCGGCTCAATGATTTGCTGCCGGTGCAAAAAGCCCGTACCATAATGGGCTATGCCGCCATGAAAAATGAAGTTGACCTGGAATCATTTTATCAACAAATGTTGCAATCAGGAAAAACCATCCTCTTGCCAAGGGTGGAGGGAGATCAAATTAAACCCGTCCAATGGCGGGGATGGCAGGATATTCAGGTCAGTTCTTTTGGTGTTCGTGAGCCTCTGGGCCAAGAATTCCCTGCGTCTGAGATCGATGTGGTACTGGTACCGGGACTGGCGTTTGATCCGGGCGGTTACCGGGCTGGATACGGGCGGGGCTATTATGATCGCTTTCTGCCAACATTGCGTCCCAATGCTTTTAAATGTGGAATTTGTTACGAATTCCAGGTGGTTGAGTCAACCTTCCCTCATGATCGGGATGTTCCCGTGCATTGGATCGTAACCGATAAATCCGAACTGGTAGTTGATTGGGAATACTTTTAAAGGTGTTTGGACATAAAAAAGCCGGGCAGGCTGATGTAAGCTTGCCCGGCTGATTGCTTTCCGGCTTTTATTGCGATCCTTCCGGCTTATCAACTACTACTTCTTTTAATGCGGCAAATGCACCGCCCAAACCAGCCAGATCAGCAGGGATAATTAATTTGGTGGCCTGCCCTTCACCCAATTGCTTGATGGCTTCAAGCGATTTGATAGCCAGTACTTTATCGTCCGCTCCGGCCTCCTTGATCATGGTCAGGCTTTCCGCGAAGGCTTTTTGCACATTTAAGATGGCCTGGGCTTCACCTTCTGCTTCCAGTATTTTGGCTTGACGCGATCCTTCGGCTGTACGAACGGCAGCCTCTTTGACAGCTTCCGCTCTTAATATGGCCGATTGTTTATCACCTTCGGCCTCCAGAATAGTGGCAGTCTTTTGGCCTTCCGCCAATAAGATGGCCTGGCGTTTTTCACGTTCAGCCCGCATCTGTTTTTCCATGGCATTCTGAATATCCTGGGGGGGGAGAATATTTTTCAACTCCACCCGGTTGACTTTTATGCCCCATTTATCCGTGGCTTCGTCCAGAATGGTACGCAGTTTGCTGTTGACCAAATCCCTGGAGGTCAGAGTCTGGTCAAGTTCCAGATCACCTACGATGTTACGCAGGGTGGTGGCCGACAGATTGTCGATGGCCATGATCGGATTGGCGATTTCGTAGGTATAACGGAAAGGGTCCGTTACCTGGTAATAGATGATGGTATCAATCATCATGGTTACATTATCTTTGGTGATGACCGGTTGAGGGGCAAAACTGACCACCTGTTCGCGCATGTCGACAATGGCACGAAAACGATCAATAAAGGGAATGATCACATTAATCCCCTGTTCAGCTGTTTTATGATATTTGCCCAGTCTTTCGACGATGCCTACGGTAGCCTGCCGAATTATTTTTATGGCGGAAACAGCAATAATGATTACAAACAAAACCAAGACAAAATTAGTTAAATACTCCATGTTACTACCCCTTTCTACTATCTGTTTCGGGTGATGCTATACACTTATTCCAGTACAGCCTTTCGAACAATTAACTTAACGCCATCGATATCAGTCACTTCTATTCTGCTGCCAACTTCGATTTCAAAGTCCGAGATGGCCGTCCAGATTTCTCCATTTACTTTTACCTGCCCGTATTGCAACGGTTTTAGTGCCGTGGTGCTGATTCCGTGTTGCCCGACCAAAGCCTTGACATTACTTACGGTGTCTTTGGTTTTAAATAATTTTAAAGCCAGCGGTCGAGTAAAAACTATAAAGATCAAGGTAAAGAATGCAAACAACAGCAACTGCCACTGCAATGTCGTCAGCCATTCCAGTCGAACCCCAACAGCCACCAGCAAGGCTGCCAAAGCCAGCCACAGAAACCACAAGCCCAGGGTGAAAATTTCGATGGATCCACATACCACGGCCACAATAATCCATTGAGCAGTTGTCATATATTTCACCTCCCAAATATGATGTACCAAGAGTAATACGCATAAAAGAATTCGGAGCTATCATAACCATATTACCATAATCTATACCAATAATCGTATTTCATAAAGAGATTCCATTATTATATGCATTGTTGCGGCAGTCTAAATTGGTATATAATGAGGCATGAACCAGCCTGCACGTCCATTTTTGTTGATGAGCGGAAAAAATTGCTTCACACCATGCGACGAGCAGCAGTGTATTAAGGGAGGAAATATATAATGGATACCAATGAAATAATAGAAAAAATTAAAAAGTTGTCTAAAGATGATAGAATTAACTGTGCTGATGCGCGCAAGCTGGCTGAAGAATACCAACTGGAATACAGGCAAGTTGGAAAAGCCTGTGATGAAGCCGGCATTAAAATCAATGCATGTGAATTGGGCTGTTTCTAAATTATGATGAATATGCCCACCACTATTTATGGTGGAGGGAGGGACGAGATGCAGGACGAGCAAGGAAGAGAAATCAATTATTTGCGTATTTCGGTAACAGATCGCTGTAATCTGCGCTGTCAGTATTGTATGCCGGAAACCGGGATTAACCATGTTGGGCATGGGGAAATTCTTTCTTTGGAAGAAATTGCTCGTGTTGTCAGGGTGGGTACTTCCATCGGCATCCGCAAGGTCAGATTGACCGGGGGGGAACCTTTGGTACGCCGAAATATCAGCCAATTAGTTCACTATATTCATGAGTTCAAAGGGATCGATGATATTGCCATTACCACCAACGGTGTTTTGTTTGACTCCCTGGGCGATGAGCTGAAAGCGGCTGGCTTAAATCGGGTAAACTTTAGTTTAGATTCTTTGGTGGCTGAAAAGTTTCGGTTTATCACCCGGTCAGGTGTTCTGCCCAAGGTGCTTCAAGGCATTGAAAAAGCTTTGGAATTAGGATTGCATCCCATAAAAATAAACACTGTGCTGATTAAAGGCTTCAATGATGATGAAATTATGGATTTTGTTGGACTAGCTCGCCAATATCCCCTGCATATAAGGTTTATTGAGTTCATGCCCATCGGCGATCTGTTGTTTTGGCGTCAGGACCGACTCATGAGCAGTCAGGAAATTAAACAGCGGATTGAACAGGAATATATTTTGGATGAAACGCAAAAAATTCCTGGCAGTGGGCCAGCCAGCTATTATACCATACAAGGCGGACATGGTTCGATAGGATTTATTTCTCCCATGAGCAACCATTTTTGTGCACGCTGCAATCGCCTCAGAATGACGGCCGACGGAAAACTGCGGGCGTGTTTGTATGAACAGGGGGAAACCGATTTGCGCGATGCCCTCAAACGCAGCTCGGATGATCAAGAGCTCAGACAATTGTTCATGAAGACGCTCCGCTCCAAACCTCAGCGACACCATATGCAGAGCGGCTGGGGAGAAGACAACAGCCGCAAGATGTATCAAATTGGAGGATAACGGGATGAGCTTAAGCCACATCAATGAGAAGGGTTACGCCCGCATGGTTGATGTCAGTGGTAAAGAGGATACAGTTCGTTTGGCGCGGGCGCAGGCAGTTGTTTGTATGCAGCCGGATACCCTGGCCATGATCCGCGAGGGGGCTATGAAAAAAGGGGACGTGTTGGCAGTTGCCCAAGTAGCCGGAATCATGGGAGCCAAGCAGACTGCCCATATTATTCCTATGTGTCACCCCCTTTTTCTGAGCGGGGTGGATATTGATTTTCACTTGGATGATACCAGGGCCAGCATAACCATTACTTCACAGGTAAAAACGACTGGTAAGACCGGAGTTGAGATGGAAGCTCTCACAGCCGTCTCCACGGCAGCCTTGACGATTTACGACATGTGCAAAGCAGTGGATCGCTGGATGGTGATTTCCGACATCAGGCTGCTGGAAAAGTCAGGCGGAAAAAGCGGACACTTGATTAGCAGCCCAGCAATAAATGTTTTTGGCAAGGAGGATGACAATTGATACAGGGCCGTTTGTATTCGATTTGTATAGCAGCTGAGCGCGGTCAGTTGAAGCATGAAGTTGCAGAAGCACAGCTTATAAAAGATTTTGGGATAGAAAATGACGGTCATGCCGGCGACTGGGGCCGCCAGGTGACCTGTCTGGCCTGGGAAAGTGTGGAGAAAGTAAATCAAGAAAAAAATATGCAAATCGGACCCGGCCAATTTGCGGAGAATTTATTGATCGAAGGTTTGGATCTCCCTGCCGTTGGAGTGGGAGGAAGGCTCAAAATAGGAGCTGAGACAATTCTGGAAGTAAGCCAGATCGGCAAGGAAGATCACCCCAGCGTTGTGACCAGAACACTGGGAGTAACTTTGCTCCCTTATGAAGGGTTGTTCTGCCGGGTTATAACCGGAGGTCATATTAAAAAAGGTGATAACGTAGAGGTACTGACACATGTATAAAACCGGAATTTTAATCATGAGCGACAAGGGTTCGCAAGGAGAACGTGAAGACCTCAGTGGTGCGGAGATAAAAAGAATATTATCTGTCGCTGACTACCAATTTGTCTATTATGAAATCATCCCCGACGATGAAGAACTGATCAAGGAAAAAATGATTCTGGCTTGTGACAATCTAAAACTGGATCTGTTGTTCACCTCAGGAGGAACAGGATTTTCCAAACGGGATGTTACGCCGGAAGCGACCCTGCGGGTAATAGAGAAGCTGGTTCCGGGCATCCCCGAGGCCATCCGTTACTATGGTCTGCAAAATACTCCCAAATCCATGCTTTCGCGTGCAGTGGCCGGCATCCGGGGCAATACGCTTATTATCAACTTGCCCGGTAGTGTAAAAGGCGTACGTGAATCCCTGGAGGCGATAATGCCGGCTTTGGATCATGGTCTCGATATTTTGATCGGTTCAGCGGCAGAGTGTGGGCAGGGATAACACTTAAAAAGGATAGCATCAATGTATAAAAAAACAATGACCGGTACAAACTTAATAAGTGTTGATATTAGGTAGGTTAGCTTAAGTTTTTTCCATTTGCGTACTTGACATATCCTGCCTATTATTATTAAATAATATTAGCACTCGCAATTAACGAGTGCTAACAACAAATTTATGAGGAGGTATACCCTGTGAAGATTCAACCATTGGGAGACCGCGTAGTCGTCAAAATTGCTGAAGTAAAAGAAGAAAAAACCAAAAGTGGGCTGTATGTGCCTGACACAGCAAAAGAAAAGCCCCAGGAAGC
>CAZACF010000056.1:0-12240 GCA_964483565.1 uncultured Syntrophomonas sp.
AAACGTCCCGTCACCGATATCCAGGATGGATACGTCAAAGGTTCCGCCCCCCAGGTCGAATACCATAATGGTCTGGTTTTCTTCCTTGTCAAGCCCATAGGCCAGGGCTGCTGCGGTCGGTTCATTGATGATCCGCAATACTTCCATGCCGGCGATCTTGCCGGCGTCTTTGGTGGCCTGACGCTGTGAATCAGTAAAATAAGCCGGCACGGTAATGACTGCCTGGGTAATTTTCTCGCCCAGATAAGCTTCAGCGTCGGTCTTCAGCTTTTGCAGGACCATGGCTGAGATTTCCTGGGGGGAATAGGTCTTGCCCTCTATACTGACTTTGTAATCAGTCCCCATTTTTCTCTTGATTGATGCAACTGTCCGATCAGGATTGGTGATCGCCTGTCTCTTGGCAACGCGACCCACCAGCCGTTCACCGGTCTTGGAAAACGCAACCACTGACGGAGTAGTTCTTTCGCCCTCCGCATTGGCTATAACAACGGCCTCGCCGCCTTCCATAATGGCTATTACTGAATTGGTTGTTCCCAGGTCAATTCCAACAACTCTTCCCATTTTCCAGGACACCTCCACAAATTTATATAGTTTTTTGCTGGATTAAAGGAAACCGCTTGCGCTATTTCCGTTTTATGATAACAACCTTCTCCAAAAAGTTGGCTGCAATCTGTCTATTTACCGCTGACTTTGACCAAACTGGGCCTGATCAACCGGTCATGCATGATATACCCTTTGTTTAATTCCTCTATGACCGTATTCTCCGGATATTCATCACTGCTAACCACCATCAGGGGTTCATGGTACTGGGGATCAAAAGGTTGGCCTACACAATCGATCGCCTGCACCCCCTCCTGGCGGAGCAGATCATTCAGACTGCGGGTCGTAATCTCCATCCCTTTTTTCAATCCCGCAAAATCCTGGGCAATGCTGGCGGCTTCCAGACCCCGGTTCATGTCATCAATAATCGGCAGCAGTTTTTTAATCATCGACAACTGCGCAAATTTCAAATATTCTTCCTTGTCGCGCTGGCTGCGTTTCCTTATATTCTCGGCCTCGGCCATACTTCTTAGATATTGGTCATAGTATTTTTGGGCTTCTTCGCTTTTGCTTTGCAATTGTTCTCGTAGCATTTCAATTTCACTTTTTTCGCCAACGGGCTCCCCCTGCTCAAATCCTTCATTGGCGTCGATCATTTCTTCCCCGGACATATTCTCCGGCTCTTCATACGAATTATTATGTTTCATTTCATCACCCCTATTCCATCTCCGGTATTTTTACTGCATCTGTTGCCGTCATCTTAATGATGGTATTAATCTTTAGAATTGCCACAGTTACATCGGCAGCCGTCTTGATGGCATACATCTTCACCCAAGTCGGATCAACGATTCCGGACTCCATAATATCAATCAGTTCGCCGCTGTCACAGTCAATCCCCACCGAAGCCGAATCGCTCTTCATCTGGGCAGCTACCACTTCTTCCATTTTCTCCAAAGGATTATAACCTGCATTCTGGGCGATACAATGGAATGGTTTGAGCAATGCTTCCTTTACACACAGAACACCATAGGAAGCCATCCCTTTCAGCTCCCAGGCCAGTTCATTCAAATGTTGGGCAGCCCAGATTTCAATCGCCCCGCCCCCGGGAACGACTCCTTTCATGAGTGCTGCCTGCACAGCGGCCGCAGCATCTCGAGCAATCCGCTCCCTCTCCTCGACCAGTTCCTCCGTAGCCGCGCCGATTAAAATGGTAGCCATACTTTCACCACCACCCTGGTATAACAGGGTATGACCGGCCTTCTGGTCAACTTCCACTTTCTCCGCAAAACCGAGATATTTCTGCAATTGTTCTGCTTCATTGTTCAGAGCGCTGCGCTTTATTTTACGGGCTCCACTGCTCCTGGCGATCTTCTCCATTTCCAGACGCGAAACCCTCTGTATGGCAATAATCCCTGCATCGCTGAAGATTTGTTCAGCGGTATCGTCAATGCTGCGGTCAGTCAATACCAGTTTGACGCCCAGGGCAGCAATCTTTAACAAATTGTCCTGATATTGCTCCTGATTGCGCAGATAATATTGAAACCCGTTTTCTGTACTCCGGGCCTCGCTGTCAACCTCCTCGGGAGCCAGGGCATCATTGAGCAGCAGGATTTTGACCTTTTCCAAAGAAGTCGGCATTTCCTGGTTTAGTGGCTCGCGGTTGATCAGCACTCCGGTAAACACCTTGCTGGCCACCGCTTCCCGAGCTACGACGGTTTCACAGAATTTATATTCAGGTGCAAACATTTTGTCAGTTCCTACAATTTTGGCACCTGCAATCACCAGCCGGGCAATTTCCATATCGCCGCGCCCGGCAATCAGAGCAACATCCAGCAGCTTCTCATCTTCCAGCGATAAAATCCTGGCACTCTGGGATTCAATAACCTCCAGACAATGCTCGGTACCGAGAGTGATACCCTGAATGACTTTGGTTACCGGCACCCCTTTGAGTACCTGTTCGGCCCCGCTGGAAATCATGGCCCCCGCCAGTAAAGTTGCGGTGGTAGTGCCATCCCCCACCTCATCCTGCTGGGCCTGGGCCGCATTGATAATCATACGGGCAGCCGGATGGCTGACTTCCATCAGTTTGAGTATGGTAGCCCCATCATTGCTGATGACCACGTCGCCAAACTTGTCGACCAGCATAATATCCAATCCTTTGGGTCCAATGGTCCCTTCAATGGCCTGGGATATGATGCGGGCTGCATTGGCGTTGCTCAACAGGGTCTGGAATTTCTGATCCACTTCCCCGTTCACCAGTTGGTTTTCTTTCATGGCAATCTCCTGCTAAATGCGTTTTTTTAATAAATCTTCAATAATCGTGCGCACGGAATCAAGGGTTCCGGCAGCTTTCCAGTATTCCATCCTAATCGGTCCGATCAGGCCCATTTTCCCCATATCGCCACTGGTCTGGTAGCCGGTGAATACCAAACTCATTTCCCGTATATCTTCGGATTGGTTTTCCTTGCCAATCCGGTAACCAACGTCTTGGCTAATGGTATTCGGTAAAATATCCCGCAACAAATCATCCTCCTCGAGGATGGTAAGGATACGCTTCAATTTGTATAAATCCTTGAATTCCGGTTCATTAAGTATATTCAGGGCACCACTGATGAGTACCTTTTCCTCGCTGGAATTCTCCAACAGATTATCAATGGCATCCAACGCTTTATCGATCACCCGACGGCGTTTTTTCAGATCTTCACGCAAAATCTGCAGCTGGCTGCGCTTCATTTCTGATAATTTTTTCCCTCTGAAGACCCGGTTAAAAACCTCGGCCACTGACTGCAGTTCGCTGGCTGTTACCCCCTTGGGAATATCGATCTTGCGATGCAATAATAGACCAATATCCGTAACCACCAGCACCAAAGCCTGACCATCCTGGATCGGAATCAGATGCATGTACTCAAACTGGGTGAATTTAATGGAAGGAACAATAATAAAAGAAGTATAATTACTGACCTGGGCCAGAAAACTACCAATTCCCTGAATGACGTCGCCCCAATCACGCAGGTTCTCGTTCAATAGCTTTTGCAATACTTCCATTTCCTCATCATTGAGGCTCTCTTTTTCCATCATCCAGTCCACATAGTAGCGGAAACCCTTTTCAGAAGGAATTCGCCCCGCGGAAGTATGGGGCTGTTCCAAATAGCCCATTTCCTCAAGATCGGCCATTTCGTTGCGAACCGTAGCAGCACTTATACCAAGCCCGTGTTTTCTCACCACGGCCCGCGAGCCGACCGGTTCGGCCGTCTCCACATAATCTTTAATGATTGATTCCAGAATCAGCTTTTTTCTCTCATCCAAATTCATATTTTTTCACCACCCACTCTGTTAGCACTCACATCCATTGAGTGCTAATTGGTGTTTATTCAAAAATATCACCAGTCCCAATCTTTGTCAAGATGTATCGTTTCAGATGACAACTTCCCGATGGCTTCAAAATCAGGTTTTTACAAAAGTTCTGCCAATAACTGATTGGAAAGAAAATAACCTCGGCGGCTCAAGTATAGGCGATCCTGGTCAGGGATTAATATACCATCCTGGATATACTTTTCTATAATAGAATGATACTCCTGCACGAAATCTATACCGAAGCGTTCCATGAAATGTTGTCTGGAGATACCTTCCGTCATGCGCAAACCTAATATGACCGCATCAACAAAGCGTTCGTGGTTATCCATGGTCTCCAGTATCTCCACTGCAATTTGGTCAGGGCCCGTTTTGCCATCCAGATCGATGGTAATTTCCCGATTTCGCCAGCGCCTGCCCTCGCGGAAGCTGACTGCCCCCGGCCCCAGGCCTAAATACTCGCCAGCTTGCCAATATATCAGATTATGATTGCACTCAGCCCCCGGCCGGGCAAAATTGGAGATTTCATAATGGTGAAAGCCTGCCTCGATCAGGTAATCCAAAGCTGCATCATACATATCAGCTTGCAGATCTTCTGAAAGATCAGTATATCTCCCTGCCCTGATTTGTCCAGCCAGTGGAACGGAAGCATCGAGTTGCAGAAGATAGGTGGAGATATGCGTGGGCTGACAATCAACTGCCCTTTGTAAATTATATCGCCAGTCGGCCAGATTCTGACCGGGAATACCGTAAATCAAATCCAAATTGAAATTATCAAAACCGGCCGCCATGATGTCCTCCACCGCCTGCCGGGCTTGCCGGGCAGTGTGAATCCGTCCCAGGATTTTTAGTTCCTGATCACAAAAACTTTGTACGCCCAGAGAAATACGATTAATGCCGGCACTTTTCAGTTCCTGCAAACGCATGCGGTCAAGTGTGGCGGGATTGGCTTCCAGGGAAATCTCCGCCAAAGGCTGAAGGGAAAAATTTTGCGAGAGGCTCTGGAGAATGCGGTGAACCTGTTCCGGTTGGAGCAGACTGGGGGTCCCTCCCCCAATATAGACGGTACTAAAAAGGTGTTTTTCCCATGAACCGGCTTGTTGCTCGATTGCTTGCAGCAAATTCCGGGTATATTGCTCCAGACTGGCCTGTTCCCGCAAGGGCAGGGAATAAAAATCACAGTAGCTGCACTTTTTTTGGCAAAAAGGCACATGAATATAAATTCCGGCTGAGCTGCTATTTATCACTTTCAATATCCATGACGGACATGAAAGCATCTCGCGGCACTTCCACCCGCCCGATTTGTTTCATGCGTTTCTTGCCTTCTTTTTGTTTCTCCAGCAATTTCTTTTTGCGGGTGATGTCGCCGCCGTAGCATTTGGCCAGCACGTCCTTGCGCATGGCCTTGACCGACTCGCGGGCAATAATCCGGTTGCCGATGGAAGCCTGGATGGCCACTTCATACATTTGCCGCGGGATAATTTTGCGCAATTTCTCTACCAGGGCCCGACCTCGATAATAAGCCTTTTCTTTATGGGCAATGGTGCTGAGCGCATCGACTGCTTCCCCGTTCAACATGATATCCATCTTAACCAGGTCTGACTGCTGATAGCCTTTCAACTCGTAATCCAGAGAAGCATATCCCTTGGTCCTTGATTTGAGTCCGTCAAAGAAATCAAACAGAATTTCTGCCAGGGGCAGATTATAGCTGATCAGCACTCGATGAGGGGTGATATATTCTATGTTGATAAAACTGCCTCGTTTTTCCTGACACAGCTCCATGATCGAACCTACAAATTCATTGGGTACCATAATCGAGGCCTTGACATATGGCTCCATTACCTGATCAATGCGCTGCGCTTCAGGCCAGCGGGATGGATTTTGCACATAGATTTCACTGCCGTCGGTCAGCAGTATACGATAGATTACACTGGGCGCAGTAGCCAGCAGGGTGAGATCATATTCCCGTTCCAGTCTTTCTCTGATGATTTCCATGTGCAGCAGCCCCAAAAAACCACAGCGAAAGCCAAAGCCCAGCGCATCGGATGATTCCGGTTCATAAAGCAGCGAAGCATCATTTAATTTCAGTTTTTCCAAGGCGTCTCTCAACTTGTCAAATTCACTGTTCTCCAGCGGATAAAGTCCGCAGAATACGACCGGTTTGACTTCCTGGTAGCCAGCCAAAGGCTTGGCGGCAGGTCTTTCAGCGTTGGTTATGGTATCTCCCACTTTGGTATCGGCTACATTCTTGATGGCCGCCGCCATATACCCTACTTCGCCGGCCTGCAGAACTTCGACCTGGGTCATGTAAGGAGAGATGACTCCAATTTCAATGACTTCATACTCCTTGCCGGAGGACATCATACGAATCATATCGCCTTTGCGCAATTTTCCGCTAGTCAGCCTGATGTAGGAAATCGCTCCTTTGTAGGCATCAAAATAGGAATCAAAGATCAACGCCTGCAGCGGAGCCATTTCATCACCTTGCGGGGCCGGTATTCTGGCAATGATCGATTCCAGCACGTCTTCGATCCCGGTTCCTAATTTGGCGGAAATGGGTATAATTTCATTCTTGTCTATGCCCAGGACGTTTTCCATTTCCTGTTTGACCACATCCGGCTCTGCTCCGGGCAGATCAATTTTGTTGACCACCCCGATAATTTCCAAATTAAGATCCATGGCCATATAAACGTTGGCCAGCGTCTGGGCTTCAATCCCCTGGGAAGCATCCACAACCAGCAACGCTCCTTCGCAAGCTGCCAAACTGCGGGATACTTCATAGGTAAAGTCAACATGACCGGGAGTATCGATGAGATTTAATATATAGGTTTGGCCATCGCGGGCTTGGTATGTAAGCCGCACCGGCTGTAGCTTGATGGTAATCCCCTTTTCTCTTTCCAGATCCATCTTGTCCAGGAATTGCTCGCGCATTTCCCGATCCGAAAGAGCACCGGTGAAATGCATCAAACGATCTGCCAAAGTGGATTTTCCATGATCTATATGAGCAATAATGCTAAAATTTCTAATTCTATCCTGCAATCTAACCCCTCCAGGCCGCTCCTGATTGGACAGCCAACTTTCCGTCAATTGTAATGAACAATTGTCATAAATTATAACGTAAAAACACCCTGTGCTTCAATCTTATCCTTTGTTATTCCTGCATGGCAACTTTTTCAGACAATGGTGCCTCCGCCAACAACCATATCCTGCTGGTAAAAAACGATTGCCTGGCCAGGCGTCACCGCTCTGACTGCTTGCTTGAATTCCACCTCCACCCGGCCTTCCTGGCCAGGACTCAGCATGGCCCGTACCGGTTTGGCCTTATAGCGGATCTGCGCCTCGACTTCCAGCGGCTGGGTCAGTTCATCGAACGCGATCCAATTCAATTCCACCACACTGCAACCCTGAGATAATACTTGCTCATTGCTGCCTACAACCACAGCATTGCGCTGCAGGTCAAGGGCCACCACATAAACCGGATAACCCTGGGCCAGGCGCAGCCCGCGCCGCTGCCCGATGGTATAGTGAACGATGCCTTGATGCTGTCCCAGCACTTCTCCCTGCAGATTAAGAATCGGACCCGGTCGACAACTGTGCGGATGACGCTCTTTCACCAGGCGGGCATAATCATCGTCAGTTACAAAGCATATTTCCTGGCTCTCGGCTTTTTCCGCCACTGCCAATTGCCCAGCCTCCGCCATGGCTCTGATTTCTGATTTGCTGTATTCGCCCAGGGGAAAAAGGCTGTGGGCCAGTTGCTCCTGATTCAGCAAATAGAGGAAATAACTCTGATCCTTGCGCGGGTCAAGTCCGCGATATAAAATATAGCGTTGCCGTTGCTGATCGTATTTTATACGGGCATAGTGCCCGGTCGCCAAATATTCCAGCCCCATTGACTGCGCTTGTCCCAGCAGATCTCCAAATTTTATCAACCGGTTGCACCTGACACAAGGATTGGGGGTCCGGCCCCGTAAGTATTCAGCGCAGAAATAGGTGATTACTTGCTTTTCAAAGCGTTCCTGGTAATTGAATACGTAATGGGCAATCCCCAACTGGGTTGCCACTCGGCGGGCATCTTCCACTGCCGACGCACCAGAGCGACGCTCGGGATGATCTGCCGGTTGGGCGTCCAACAGTTCCATGGTTGCCCCTACCACATCATAACCGTTTTGTAAAAGCAGCATGGCGGCTACCGAACTGTCAACTCCGCCGCTCATGGCCACCATAACTCTACCCAAACTCATCCGTATCCACCTTTATCTTATATTGGCGCCCAACCAGGGTATTTTTCTCCTCACCAATCCCAGGATCAGCTCCGACTCTTCCATTTTAATATAATAGACAATCAGTCCATAAAATACGATCCCCAAAGATACTCCGGCGGTCACGCTGAACAGCTGATTGATTTTGTCAGCCCAGGGCAACCATGGCAGCATCAGTTTGATACTATAGTTTACCACAAAATACATGGCGGTCGACCCCAGGACAGAAATGATCAGGCTGCGCATCATCAGTCTTCCTCCCAGGGGCCCTGATTTGATGCGCAAGGCAGCCCACAGGACCAGCAGATTAAAAATACCGGCCAGGGAAATCGCCAGGGCCAACCCCCGTACTCCCATCAGATCAGCCAGCTGCAGGGAGAGTATAACATTCAGGGCGATGGTCGCTGCTGCTGCCAGAAGCGGGGTCAGGGTATCCTTGAGCGCGTAAAAACTTCGGTTTAAAACCATTATTCCCGCATAAGCGGCCAATCCAACACAAAAGTACAATAAAACCTGAGAAGTGGTATGCGCCATGGCTGCCGTAAACTGACCCTGCTGGAACAAGAGCTTGATCAACGGTTCACCTATCGCCGCCAGACCAAACGCAGATGGAATCGTAACCAAAAATATGGCCCGCAAGCCCAGTGAACTGCTGCGGCGGAAACCAGTCATGTCACCCCGGGCAGTCAACGCAGTCAGCGTGGGAAAAATGGCTGTAGCGATGGCCGCACCGAAAATACCCACCGGTAGGTTCATGATTTTTTGGGCCAGATTCAAGGCGCTCATCATACCGGCTCCCACCGATGAGGCCAGGTTTTGGGTAACAAACAGGTTCAGTTGGGCAACACTCAAACCTAACAAAACCGGAACCATTAAAATCATAATCTTGACAAAGCCGGGATTCTTATAATCAAAACGAAAATGATAATGAACCCCAACCTGGCGCAAGGCCGGAATCTGAACAGCAAAGTTAACCATCGCACCGATCACAACCCCCACCGCAAAGGCATGGATACCAAGCTGCCTAAACAAGGCTACCCCTAATATAATAATGAAAAAATTATATAAGACGCTGCCCAGGGCAGGAGCAGCGAAGCGGTTGTAAGAATTCAAAATTCCTTGGGCAATACCGCTCAGGGCCATAAAAAAAGTCTGGATAAACATAATGTGGGTCAGGCTGATGGCCAGGGCGGCATAAGCTGGAGGAAGACCTGGGGCCAACAATCTAATTAAAGGAGCGGTAAAGAAATAGGCCAGGGCAATCAAAATCAGCAGCAGCAAGACAATATAATTAAAAACCACACTAACCGATTCCCAGGCCTCTGCTTCCCGGCCGGTGCTGATGTAAGTAGTAAATACCGGAATAAGAGCGGCACTGAGCGCGCCTCCCACCAACAGCAGATAGATAAAATCGGGAATGGAAAAAGCTGCCCGGTAGGCATCGGTCAGATAATTCTGGCCAAACAGGGTCATCATGACCGCTTCTCGAACAAATCCCAAAATCCTTGACACAGCGGTCATAATCATCATAAATAGGGCCGCCCGGGCGATCGTTCGGCCAGCCTGTGTCAATCTATCCACCCCCCTATTAACGTGCCAGGCACCTAACATTCTAACATTCTATAATAACGCAATGTTTGATACAATTTAATAATTATACCCTCGTGAACTACCTTTCGTTAAAAGGTTTAGGAATATTGAAACCTTTTATGAAACGGTGCTGGCTGTGGTCAAATAAGGTTGATAAAAAATGAAATAATTTTTATCAACCTTTTCTGTGACCAAATGGTCAAGTTATTAAATTAAACTGAGAGGTGGTGTACCTATGAGATAAAGAGCTGGTATTTTAGTTTCCCTGATGTCTTTGTTGGTTTTTATGGTATTGAATGGGGTAAAAATGATATCCCTGCAAAACATATGCAAAAGTTAGAAAGTTAGGTGCCTGGCACCCACAGAACGTTGAATATCCTCCAGATCTTTTTCGCATAATCGACGCATGAACCGTAATTTTGTCTGGCTTCCTGCAGTATCGCCTGACCTGTCTTACTGACCTCCTCGCGCGTCAGATGGTATTCTTCCCCCAGCGCAAAGAAATTGACCTGTTGATTTTCGATCTGCAAACCCAGCACCGGTTTGCGCTGTTCGGCGGTAAGACTGCTGATCCCCTGACTGCTGATATTCAGGCCGGCAATGACCAGGCCCAACACGATAATAATCAGCAGAGATTTTTTCATTTTGCTCATTGAGGCTGAGTTTCCTCCTTCAAAACCTGGATTAGCACCTCGGCAAACAGTTCAGCTGCATAATCGGCTTCCCCCAAAGTATTATAATCGCTGCCGAATTCCAAAAGCAAGGCATGGGGATGAAATTCTTGATTGTACGTTCCAGCTTTGGTTGTGACTCCTTTAATCAAACCGGGGTACATCTTTTCCCCCTGGGCATGTAGCGCTTCTGCAAAAGCCAGGTTTTTCTTCCAATCAGGATGGGGCTTGCGCTCATCCGTTCCCACAATGATTAAAATCCGGGCACTTTTACGCCCGGCCGCATCGATGGTGGCAGCTTTAGTTGCACCCGGCAAACTGTCACGGTGCACATCAAACAACGCCAGCACCTCCTGATCGGTCTGCAATATCTGCTTTACCGTATTGCGTGAATTGGCATAACTCTCGTCATATTTGGGATAATCATGCATCGTGCTGATAAACTCGGCGGGCAGCCCCTGAGCCTTGATGTTCTTTTGCAAATTTTCCGCCACCTTGTTTATCAAACCAAGCTTGCCATCCATACGTGCCTTGCCGCTGCCGGGTATGTAGCTTTCCGCACTATGGGTACAGTAAAGATATACTTTTTTACCTTGAAACAAACGATCAGCTTTTACTTCCGGTTCCTCTGCCTGGGGTAAATCATCGCTGGAAGAAACATCCCGGGGGGAATTCGTTTCGGCCACCGCTCGATGTTCAGATTGGGCGTAAGCCAGTACCTGAATATGTGAATCGATCATGTTTTCAGCCAAACTGGCCCCCTGCATTTGTCCTGGTCCCCAATAGGACAATCTTGGATCACCCATGATCGGTAAATATGTTTCCCTGAACATAAGTTCAGCCTGGTGTTGACTGATGACAACCCCGGAAAAAGGGACGCTAATATTTATCATCCGCAGTCTTTGCGCCAGACTGGGGATGCCGGCAGTAAAATTCACCGTAAGTCCCGCTGCCACAGACAACAAAAAAAGCTGAATCAGTATAATCCCTTTAAAAAAGGCTTTTAAATGTTTTTGCCTCATTCCTGTCCACCTCATAGCGCTTTTCTGTTTATTCTATGGCAGTCAGGCCAGGCTTAGAACCGCTCGTTTTCCCACCATCGCTTGCTCTTGATTATGCAATCTTTTGCTGTTATAGTTTTCCTCAGGGCAAAAATGCTATCCCTATTCTTTTTATTGCAATTTAAAAAGCATAGTGATATAGTAGTTCTGTTAGCTTTACATATCCAAGGAGGTGAAATGGTGGCCAAAAGTAAAACACCTGCTAAAAGAGCCCGTATAGCAGAAGATAACCGACTCAGAAACAAAGCCCAGAAGAGCAAGCTGAAAACCAGTATTAAGAATTATGAGGCTTCATTGACTGGGGATAATGTTGACGCAGCCAGAGACAATTTGATCAAAGTAACCTCTCTGATTGATAAAAACGTTACCAAAGGTGTTCTGCACAAAAACACCGCTGCCCGCAAGAAATCAGCTTTAGCCAAAAAGTTCAACAGTATGGCTGGCAATTAATATCGAAAAAAACCTGTCCACCGACAGGTTTTCGTTTTTTTCTGGCAAAGTATTGGCTTTACGCAACAGCACTATTTTAGGCAGAAATCCGCGATCAGTATCTCCATTAACAAGCGCGCATCCTTGCTCTGGCTTTTCATGCTGATATCCACATCCAGCAGTTTCCCGAACAACATCTGGATATCCTGAGCCGAAAATCGGCTGCTTTTTTCCTGCATTTTGCGGATCACGAAATCCTTCTGTTTGCTTAATTCTGCAATTTGCTGGTATGAACAGCCTTTTTCCTGCCAAAACTTGATTTTGGCCAGCGTCGTC
>CAZACF010000057.1:0-1264 GCA_964483565.1 uncultured Syntrophomonas sp.
CCAATTATTTTGGAGGCACTGGCAACACCGGCAGCATTCAGTAAAATCTCTATTTTTCCGAATCTTTCAAGAACGGCAGCCACAGCAGCTTCATTTTCCGCAGTAATCATTATGTTATCTTTAATGAATATGGCGTTATCTCCAAACTGGGCAGCAAACTCTCGTCCTTTTTCTTCATTGATGTCAGCAATTACGACTCTGGCACCTTTTTCAATCAACATTTCAACTGCTGCTGCCCCCAATCCGGACGCCCCTCCTGTTACCAACGCTACTGCTCCCTTAATTTCCATTACAAAACCTCCTTTGCTTTCTTGTCCCAATCTGTTTCTCGATTATAAAAATAATTCCTGGAACGATTAAGTATATTTTCATTATATTCTCAATATTACCACAACTCTTATTGTAAAAAAAAAGCTTTGTAATACAAAGCTCTCCGAGCAATAAAAAGATGAATAGCTGCTTTCACAAGCCTTGCTTCTAGCCTTTTTGTGCGCTCTGTTGATTTTTCATTTATTGATAGTAGACGCGTTTTATGCCCATATAAAAACAATTACTTTTGCATAGCTATTTTATCAATGGCCTGCAAAACAGCCACAATCTCCTCCCGGGTGTTAAAATAGCCCGGGCTCAGGCGACAACTGCCACTGGTAAAACTACCTACGGTTTGATGGGCTAAAGGTGCACAATGCATGCCCGATCTGGTTATAATCCCAAATTCATAATCCAGCCGGCTGCTCAATTCGCCACAGTCTATTCCTTCGATATTAAACGACAGTACAGCGGTTTGTCGCCGGGGGTCAGCCGGTCCATACAATTTGAGCCCTTTGATTTGCCGTAAACCGTCGATGAGTTGGGTGAGGAGTCTTTGTTCATGCTGACAAATGTTATTCATTCCCTGCTCCTCTATAAAGGTGACACCAGCCCCCAAACCAGCAATACCCGGTGTATTAAGCGTCCCGCTCTCCAAAACATCGGGCATAAAATCCGGCTGCTCAAGATATTCGGAAAAAGACCCGGTTCCGCCTTCTATAAGCGGCTTTATCTTAATCACCGGATGAATATAGATACCGCCGATCCCTTGTGGACCAAATAATCCTTTATGACCGGTAAAGGCAAGGATGTCAATATTATCGATATTTACATCGATGGGCAATACACCTGCGCTTTGAGCACTGTCAAGCATATAAATGATCCCTGCTGATCTGGCGATACTGCCGATTTCCCTGATCGGCAATATGGTACCGGTTAGATTGGAGGCATGTAA
>CAZACF010000057.1:1274-12167 GCA_964483565.1 uncultured Syntrophomonas sp.
ATATCATACGGGTATTTGGTTGGATGGCCCGGCGTATATCTTGCGGATCAAGACTGCCATCGGCAGCACACTCCACCGGTGTCCATTCTATTCCCTGCTGGCGCAAAGCAAAAAGCGGGCGGGCTACCGCATTGTGTTCCATGCTGGTTGTAATGATATGATCACCGGGACGCAGTACACCTTTTAAGCCAATATTCAAGGATTCAGTTATATTAGCAGTAAAAGCAATGTTAAGGCAGTCTTTTATATTAAACAAACGAGCCAGGGCTTCCCTGGTCTCCAAGACGACCGAGCCGGCCTGGAGCGACTGCTGATTGCTGCCCCGGCCAGGATTGCCGCCCATCTGGCGATGAAAATGTTCCATGGCCAGATAAACACTGTCTGGTTTTGGATAGGTTGTAGCCGCATTATCCAAATAAATAGCCGACACCGGACATTCTCCTTTCCAGATCTCAACTCCAAACCCTAAATTAGGATATCTAAAATATTGTATGATTGACCGGACGATTGGTTACAATCGATCAGACATGGTCCCTTGTACCTTGAAATTTGTATCCACGGGCACTGGCAAGAGACAGCCAGCTTATTAGCGTCGCTTTAAATCCCATTGATCAACAGTGCTGTGCAAGCAACCCGATCCGGATCTTTTATTATGAGCAAATCTTTTGCCCATGATGCTTGTTGACAACCAAAATTATAACACGATGATTATTATATTAAAAATAACTATTGGTTATAGTTCACAAAGACGCCCTTAGCATTTTTTGAGAAATCAATTGGGTTTTCAATTTATTAAGAATCATGTTCTTTCTCATTCCCGAATTATTCATCACTATGGTTTGGTTTTAAATAAACATAATTGCTAATGGCGGTAGCGATTATTTTATTCTCCCTATTATAAGCCTCCGCTGTCATGTGGATCTTGGTCTTGCCTTTGACTATGAGGGAGGCAATTATAGTAAGTTCATCACCGACAAAGATCGGACGATGATAATTGGTATATAGGTCAACCGTAGTGGTCGACTTGCTCCCGGTCACAGCCTGGCATAACGGCCCAAATACATTATCAAAAGCTGCCGTGATAAAGCCCCCTTGCATGCTGCCAGCCGGATTTAGATAACTTTCCAGAACCGGGAAAGCAATCGTCAAACGCTCTTGGCTGAAGTCCACCAAACGGCCCTGCATAAAATTATAACAACGGGGGGCTATACCTAGCTTGATATTCAGAATCTCTTCGCTATTTGGTTGGAGTTGGTTGGCATCAGTCATTTTTCATCCTTCTTTCTTTATATAACTATGTTAATTGTCCGGAAATCAGTCAATTGAGTATAATTTTACCGTCAATAATTGATAATAAGTTTTAAATATATTGAAAAATATAAGTTTTCAGCCAGTTCCATATATAAATAATGATAAAAATATGCTAGCATAATTATATACCGTCGGAAATTTTGTACAAAGGAGGATTTATCCGGTGAAGAAACCAGTCTACTTTATTAACAAATTTCATAAGGGCAATTATCTGCGTTTGATTAAAAAAGCCGGCAAAAGTTATTCGGAAATTACTCCCATTGCTTATATTCTAGCGGCGATCGGTACCTTGGGAAATGCTGAGGGTCCATACGCCATTATTGAAAAATATTTTCTTCCTACTGCGATTGATTTTGATGCACTATCACAAAACTTAAACGGTGATGCTGCTGACAGAGCGTTGTTAAAAGCCGCCGCCAATCTTTATGATAGTGACCATTATGCCAATCTAAGTGACGTGTTCAGTCCCTTGGGAGACGAATACCAGGCCGTCATATATCAAGCTTTATTAGTCAAGTTTCCAAGTTTTTCTCGTTCATGGGATAAAAAATATCCTTACGCCGAAGGAGATTATTCGTAAGCTTCTCAATCAAGCCAGCTGCAAGCTGGCTTTTTTATGCGAGAAAACCCCGCTACACAACTAACGGCTAACTTCTTTTTATCTTTTATTATGACTAATTTCGCATTGAATTAATTGCTCTGTTAAGGTAATATTTATTAACAACAATTATAATTCAAGATATTTTCTTTATATACTATTGATTCGCAGCAGTTCATAAGATACAGCAATTAAGTTAAGAATACCCGTAAGAAAAACATAATAAAATAAGGAGGGTAATAAATGTCTTCAAACTTTATCAACACCACCCGTGACCACAAATTTATTTTAAAGGAATGGCTCGATTTAACCAAGGTCTTGGAAACAGACCGGTTTAAAGGAGGCTATAGCGTCGATGATATTGATTTTATTCTCGACAATGCCTTAAAAGGGGCTAAAGAAGTTGTAGCCCCTACCAATGAAGATGCAGACAAAATCGGCGGTATTTACGTGGATGGTCAAGCTCGTATGACTGAATCCTGTAAAACAGCTTATCATTTTATTCAGCAGAACGGCTTCTGCAGCAGCAACAAAGACAGAAATGATCCTTCCGCCGTGCCCTTGAGCGTGATGTGGGCGATGATGGAATTTATGATTGGTGCCAACCCCCATATCGGCACTATTTTAGCTGGGCCTGCTGCCGGCGGCGAAGTCCTCGAAGAATTCGCCAGCGAATATTTGATTAAGATGTATGCGGGCAGACTGTTCAGTGGCGAATGGACTGCCACCATGTGCCTGACCGAACCATCAGCCGGATCAGATGTTGGCGATCAGACCACCAAAGCTTATCCCACTGACGAACCGGGCGTTTACATGATCAAAGGTACCAAATGCTTTATCAGCCATGCAGAAAACGGTATTTGTGACAATACCGTTCATCTGGTACTGGCCAGAATTGAAGGGGCAGCACCTGGAACCAAAGGACTATCCTTGTTTGTCATCCCCCAGTATTTCAGTGAAATGGACGGAACCATCCTTGACCACAATGATGTAAGCGTAAGCGGTATCGAACACAAGATGGGCATCAAAGGCAACGTTACCTGTGTGCTTAATTTTGGTGAAAACGGTCAATGCAAAGGCTGGCTGGTTGGAGATCCTCCTGGAGAAGACGGGGTTGGCAAGGGTATGATGCAAATGTTCCGGGTCATGAATGAAGAACGTCTGATGACCGGTCACGGTGCTCTCTCCTTGTCAGCGGTGGCTTACCATAATGCGGTTGCATATTGCAAAGAGCGTATCCAGGGCAGGCCCTTCACCAACCCCAAAGGCGACCGGGTATCCATCATTGAACACGAAGATATTCGCCGTATGCTGCTTTTCCAGAAGGCACATGTGGAAGTTTTCCGCGCCATGATCCTGTACAATTTCTATCTGCTGGATATCGCTTACAACAGTTCCGACAAAGAACTGGCCAAACAATCCGACGCCCTGGTTAGCGTCAACATCCCCCTGATCAAAGCTTATTGCAGCGACATGGCCATCGAATGTATTTCCAACGCCATGCAGTGCTATGGTGGCTACGGCTTTTCAGAAGAATACCCAATCGCCGAGCTTTATCGTGACTGCCGAATTTATCCAATCTGGGAAGGCACCAACTACATCCAGGCCTTAGATCTGGTGGGTCGTAAGTTTACCATGGCCAAAGGCCAAGTGTTTGGTCTATGGTTAAAACAAATTGAAGATTTCCTGAATGACAATCGTAGCGCAGCCGGTTTTGAAAAGGAATTTGCCATCATGGATGAAGCTCTGCGCAGCTATAAAGAAATCCTGGCCACGCTGGGTGGTTATATGGGCGAAGGCAAAGTCAGAATGATGCCTTTGTTCTCCACCCGTATCCTGCATGCTACGGCCAAACTGCTGGGCGGCAAACTGATCCTGGATCAGGCCATACTGGCGCAAAAGAAGATTGACGAACTAGGCCAGGAGCATTTTGATTATGCCTTCTACGCTGGTAAAATTGCCTCAGCCCGTTTCTATATCGTTAACATCGTTCCTGAAATCGAAACTGCCAACCAAGTCTTTAAAAATGGCGACAACAGTGCTTTGGAAATTCCCGAAGAAGCATTTTTTGTATAACCCATGCAAATTATACCAGGAAGCCGAAAGGCTTCCTTTTTTTTAAGTTTATATTGCAAGCACATACAGGATTGAAATCCTTGTTCTTATACTCTATAATTTCTATAGGTTTTAAGTATTTTAAATAAAAACTTATTTAAGGAGTCTAAATATGGAACAGACAATTGGACAGGTACTCTCTGTCAATGTTTCAGAAAAACGCGGGGTAATAAAACACAATGTCAACGAATCTTTTATCAAAGAGAACTTTGGTCTGGAAACGGATGCCCATAGCGGTGATTGGCATCGCCAAGTAAGCCTTCTCTCCCTCTCCAGCTTTGACAAAATGAAATCTATGGGGGCAATCGGACTGGAATACGGTGTCTTTGCTGAAAACATTACGGTTGGAGGCCTGGATGTAGCGACCCTCCCCTTACAAACCCAACTAAAAGTCGGTGAAGCCGTGTTGGAAGTTACCCAGATCGGCAAGGAATGTCACAACCAGGGCTGTGCCATTAAAAAACAGGTGGGCAGTTGTGTTATGCCAATTGAAGGCATTTTTACAAAAGTTGTTAGTTCAGGCTGGGTCAAAGTTGGCGATCGAGTGGAGATACTGGAAAAAGGCAGGTAGATAGCGATGTCTGCAGCAAATATTTTACCAAATACGAGGTAACCGCATATAAGGCAAAATTGGAGATTGCAGTAGTAGGTTTTGCACGAGGCGATCAGCTGAATATATACAGTCATCCCGAAAAAGTAATTTTATAACTACCAAAGGAGAGGTAAGTGCTATGAACAATCAAGATAAGATCCTGATAGATAAAATAATCCGACTTAAACAAGAAAAATCCGTATACATCATCGCTCATTACTATCAGCGGGCTGAAATTCAGGATATTGCCGATTTTGTAGGCGATTCGTATGCAATGGCAGTCGCTGCCCAGAACTCTCCGCTGGACACAATATTGGTCGCCGGCGTTGACTTTATGGCGGAATCAGCCGCCATTCTTTGTCCCGGTAAAACCGTATTATCACCGGAGCCCATGGCCACCTGTCCAATGGCCAACAGCATTAAAGCAGATGATGTTCTGGAATTCAAATCCAAATATCCCCACAGTATCATCCTAAGTTATGTCAATACCCCGGCTGAAATCAAAGCGGTCACTGATATTTGCTGCACTTCTTCCAACGCAGCCAAGATTCTTGAAAAGCTGCCGGAAAATGCGCGCATTTATTTTATTCCCGATCAGAATTTAGCCATAAATGTTTCCAATAAATTAGGCCGTATCGTTAATTTCTATGATTCATACTGCCCCATTCATAACGCTTTAAATAAAGCTGGTATATTAAAACTCAAAGAACAACATCCGCAAGCTGAAGTCCTGGTTCATCCCGAATGCAAGCCTGAAGTCGTAAAACTGGCGGATTATGTGGGTAGTACTGCCGGAATAATAAGCTATATCAGCAATTCCGATCATGACAGTTTTATTATTGCCACGGAGTGTGGAATTTTGCATCCCATTCAACAGAAAAATCCTGATAAAAAATTGATCCTGGCTTCCGAGGAAATGATTTGTCCCAATATGAAGAGCATAACCCTGGATAAGATCCTATACTCTCTGGAAAATCTGACAACGATCATATCCGTACCGGAGAACATTCGTATTCCGGCGGCCAAGGCCCTGGAAAAAATGATTGATTACGCTTCCTAGTTGTCAGCAGATGGCTCGCTGGCGAGCTAATTTCCTGAAATTCATTTCAGTATATCTGATGGCATGGAAAAAGGAGTGATTTTGATGAAGTTGTCTACCAAGGGAAGATATGGTTTACGAGCAATGCTGGATTTGGCACAGAATAAAGAAGAAGGTCCCATCGCCAGTCATACGATTGCCCAAAGGCAGGATATATCCGAGCGTTATCTGGAACAGTTGCTGATCCCTTTAAAAAAAGCCGGACTGGTTAAAAGCATACGTGGTTCCCAGGGAGGCTACGTGTTGGGCAAAGCTGCCCGGGATATTTCTGTGGGCGATATTATCCGGGTTCTGGAGGGCCCCCTAGCTCCGGTCGATTGTGTAAATGAAGTGAATCCAGATGATTGTAAGCGCGCCGATCATTGTGTCACGCGTCTTATATGGGCCAAAGTCCGTGATTCAGTTGCAGAAATTTTAGATTCTTATTCATTAGAGGATCTGGTTGACGAATCTCATAAAATGTCCAAACCTGTAGCAATTAATTTAGATGTCTGATCACAATAAAATAATATTAAAGGAGGTGCTTGCAGTGACCCATTTATATGGATCACTGCGCAACTACTCCGGTCGATCCGGAGGTTTTAAATGAAATGATACCCTACTTTAACCAATAACAGCTTTTGTTTCAGGCAGTAAATCAGTTGCTTTTCAGTTATACTTTACGGAAATGTTTTATAATGTTTTATGTATGAGTATATGATTTACGAGGGAGATAATTATGAGCAAACTTAACCAGCAGCAAACCAGCAAATTAGTCAATGAAATCGTAGCCAGCTATCGGAAGAATGAAGCGGTCGTTTCCATGGAATCTGTCTCCCAGCCCAAGCGGGAAGTAATCGTCAAGGTTATCTTTATGCTGCGTGAATTACTGTTCCCTGAGTACTTCGGACAGAGGCAACTGATCAGCACAACCATTGAATATCATATTGGCGATTTACTGATCAACCTACACAGGATACTGCATGAACAAATCGTATTGGCGCTTACCCATCAAGCCATTGCCAAAAATCATTCTTTAGATGATGTCGATGCAAAAGCCGATCAGATCATTTATCAGTTTTTAAGCAAAATCCCTGAAATGAGAAGCAGTATTGAGCTTGATATCCAAGCTGCCTTTGACGGTGATCCGGCGGCGACCAGCAAAGATGAAGTGATATTTTCCTATCCAGGTGTTTTCGGGGTCAGTGTCTACCGCATGGCGCATGAATTACAGCTGCTATCGGTCCCGCTCATTCCCAGGATTATGACTGAATACGCTCATAGTGTGACCGGCATTGATATTCATCCCGGAGCAACCATCGGCAAATATTTTTTTATTGATCACGGCACCGGTGTGGTTATCGGTGAGACGACCATCATCGGCAATAATGTAAAAATTTATCAAGGGGTCACGCTGGGCGCACTGTCCACCCGCGAAGGCCAGAATCTGCGCGGGGTAAAACGTCATCCCACCATCGAAGATGATGTTACCGTTTATTCCGGGACTTCCATCCTGGGGGGTGAAACGGTAATCGGCAAAGGAGTCGTCATCGGCAGTAACGTCTTTTTAACCCGATCGGTTCCGGCCGGCACCAAAGTCAGTCTCAAAGCACCTGATCTGGTCTTCAAGGGGCAGCCCGGACAGGAAGCAGATGCAGATTTGGATATATGATAGCTGATTGGTAATATCAAATAACGCGAAACAAAAATCCCTCTTGATGGAGGGATTTTATTTTAGTCTTCTTGATTTATATCTTCTCCGGGCCGGAGCGATAACCCCCCAGATCAAGGCTGACATGGACGAACCCCAATTGCTTTAATTTATGGTTGATCGCATCCATCACCTGCGGGTCAGCAAATTTTACTCTTTCTTCTGGAAATACTTCAATACGGGCATCATCGTCATAGCTTCTTACTCTGATTTGTCGAAATCCCCGAGCACTTAAAAAATTCTCCGCCTCTTCCACCTGGCGCAACTTTTCCAGGCTAATGGTCTGCCCGTAGGCAAACTGCATCCTCCTGGCCAGTTGGCGTATATCAGCCTTGGTCATATCCGCCTCCATCAGGGGGCTGATCACGCCCAATTCCTGCAACGCCTTCATGCCGGGACGATCATCGCCCAAATCATCAAGATTGGAGCCATCGGCGCTCCATTCATAATTATTTTCTATGGCAACTTGTTTGATCCGCCCAAACAGGTCCCGTTTACACAAATAGCAACGGTTGGCCGGATTGTCAGTGAAGCCTGCAATCGATAAATTGTCAGCTTCAATCACCTGATAGCTGACTTTCATTTCCTTCACAAAATGCAGCGCATCATGCAATTCCCGTCGTGGCATGGTCGGGGTATCAACGATGACCGCCAGAACATTTCTGCCCAAAACTCCCTGGGCAACTTTGAGCAACAAACTACTGTCTACCCCACCGGAAAAGCCTATCGCTAAACTACTCATGGAACCCAGATTATAGATAAGCTGGCCCAGTTTTTCGTTTATATCTGCTTCCATTATCAAACCCCACTTTTTCAGCATTATACTGCCCATTTAATGAAACCGAATCATTTATCAGCTACTATTTCGGTTCTCATCAACCTTGATCGTATGCAATCCTTGCACTACTGTCAAGAGGGCTTTTCTCAGGTAAAGCAGCGTTTTATAGTTCCTGTTCCTGAAAGAGCGGCGTGGAAAAATATCTTTCTCCGCTGTCGGGTAAAAGCACAACAATATTCTTGCCTTTATTCTCCGAGCGCTTGGAGACCTCAGTTGCGGCAAACAAAGCTGCCCCTGAGGATATACCAACCAAAAGCCCTTCCGTACCGGCCAGGAATCGGGCGGTATGAAATGCCTGTTCATTCTTGACCGGAAAGATTTCATCAATAACCTTGACATTGATAATATCCGGGACAAAACCGGCACCTATTCCCTGAATCTTATGCGCTCCTGGCTTACCCCCTGAAAGAACCGGTGAATCAAAAGGTTCTACCGCAATGATTTTGATATCCGGATTTTTTTCTTTCAATGCTTCCCCGACCCCGGTGATCGTTCCTCCGCTGCCGACTCCGGCTACAAAAATATCGACCTCGCCATCCGTATCCCGCCATATTTCCTGGGCTGTAGTCTGTCGATGAATGGCTGGGTTAGCTGGATTTACAAACTGTTGTGGCATATAGGCATCCGCTATCTCAGTAACCAGCTCTTCGGCTTTCTTGATAGCCCCCTGCATCCCTTCGGCACCCGGAGTCAGAACCAACTCCGCACCCAGGGCTTTTAACAATGTACGCCGTTCTATACTCATGGTATCGGGCATGGTTAAAATGATTCTATATCCCCTCGTTACAGCCACAAAAGCCAAACCAATTCCGGTATTGCCGCTGGTTGGTTCAATAATTACCGAGTCTTTTTTCAGCAATCCTTTCTCTTCTGCATCCATTATCATGGCCAGCGCAATCCGGTCTTTGACACTCCCCGCCGGGTTAAAATACTCCAACTTGGCAATGATCGAAGCATGTAAATGATTCTTTTGATTGTAATTTACCAACTCCAGTAAAGGTGTGTTGCCGATCAAATCAGTCAAACTTGCAGCTATCTTTTTCATTGAGAAAACACGTCCTTCCTTATCTTTCTAAGCCTTGTCGCGCTGGTATTCTGACCGCCAAAATAATGAATAATATCTGAAAGCTATTATGCTCTGCAGCTATTCTTCGAATATATTTATACAATCAGATCCCTGACCACTTCCCCTGCCAACATAAGCCCGGCTACGGAAGGAACAAAGGCTATACTGCCAGGAACCTGGCGTCGACCGGGAACAGCATCAACCATTCTTTCCCCGTTCGTTCGGGGCTTGACCGGTTCTTCCCGGGAATACAGCACCTTCAATGATTCGACTCCTCTTTGGCGTAGTTCCTTGCGCATCACCTTGGCCAAGGGGCAAACCGATGTATTATAAATATCGTCGATCTCAAAACGGCCGGGATTCAGTTTGTTGCCGGTACCCATACTGCTGATGATGGGAATGCCCCTTGCCTGTGCCTGAACGATCAGATCGATTTTAGCGGTTACGGTATCAACCGCATCAATAATATAATCATAATCATCATGAATCAGATCTTCGCTCTGCCCCGGCAAATAAAAACACTGCTTGATCTCAACCTCCGCCCGGGGGTTAATGTCCAGAATGCGCTCCCGCATGACCTCAACTTTAGGGCGGGAGACGGTTTTATGGGTGGCATGAATCTGGCGGTTAATGTTGCTCAGATCTACCACATCGTGATCCACCAGCGTCAGCTTGCCAACGCCCGATCTGGCTAACCCTTCCACCGCATAACTGCCGACTCCACCGATACCGAAAACGGCCACATGACTGGATGCCAGTTTGGCCAAGGCTTCTTTACCTATCAGGAGTTCCGTTCGAGAAAATTCATGCACATGCTAACCTTCTTAAAAAAATATTTGATCACGGAAAGGATAATAATATCTCATATAATATGCAATTTATCTTATTATAAGCAATTCGCAGCAACAATAAAAACTGCTTTGCCTTATAGATGAAATATCATTACCTATCATCATAATGCCTCCTCAACTCTTGATTAGAGATTAACAGCCGTAGTCTGCCTGCAATAACAAAAGTTTATGGCAAATCGGTTTTACTAACCGGGCTTGTCAGTAGTATTGCAGGACAAAATATATAATAATAGTATCAGGGAAGTGATCGAATGGAGCGAAAGCAGTCTATCAAAATAACCGGCATGTCCTGCGCGGCTTGTGCTGCCCGTATAGAAAAAGGTCTGGCCAAAATGGATGGTGTCAAACAGGTCAACGTTAATTTGGCTTTGGAAAAAGCCACCGTGGGGTTTGATGACAACTTGATTAATCCCCGGCAAATGACCGATAAAATACGTCAACTGGGTTATGACGTGATAGAGGAATCTGCCCCCGAGGAAAGCCGGGTGGTTTTAAATCTGTACGGCATGTCCTGCGCGGCTTGTGCAGCCAGAATTGAAAAAAAGCTGGCCTCGGCGGAGGGTGTAACCCATGCAGCGGTTAACTTAGGCACAGAAAAAGCTGTGGTTGATTATGACAAAAGCAAAATCAAGGTCAGCGACATGCTGCAAATGGTTGAGAAACTGGGTTACCGGGCGCAACCCAGTGAAGAGATCAGCCGGGACAGAGAAAAAGAAGCCCGTGAAAAAGAAAT
>CAZACF010000058.1:0-245 GCA_964483565.1 uncultured Syntrophomonas sp.
TGAAGATGGTGCTGTCAAAAGTATCTTCCATATAGGCCCGGATGCCGCCAAAGACTGAATCGAGTGCTGCCAGAACCCCGATCGACATATATTTAACAAAAACTGCCGGCAATAATATGGGGATTTGAAAACCGATAAACAAACCAATAAACAGACAAAACAGGGTTAACAGCCACATAATTCAAGCCGCCTTTGCCATTAATTTTGCATAGGAAGGGGGTACTGGCGCTGTCTCGGTGGAAGTG
>CAZACF010000058.1:255-11826 GCA_964483565.1 uncultured Syntrophomonas sp.
CAAGACAGCGACACCAATCAGTTCATTTTTTTCAACTGACTGTATTTCATTTTCATGACACCAGAATAAGCTGGTATTTCTATATCATCCAACTTCTGTATCTGTACTTGCAGTCCATAATCTTTGAGTTTTTGGGCCACGCCGCCCTTAATGGCCAGACCGCTTTCCAGCATTTGGGGATCTCCGATCGCTTTAATGATAAAGGGAGGGGCAATCTTATTGGTATTCACCAAAATCGTCGTTCCGGCACAGCGTACTTCGGACATGGCAATAATACGTTCCTCGTTGACAGATATCGCTTCTGCTCCGGAAGCCTTCAGTTCGCTGACCACATTAAGGATATCTACATCATGTACCAGTAACGCGTTGGGATCCTCTCCTATCTGTACAGATCTGGCACTGTCATTTAAAGTTACAATGATTCCCTGGCCATGCACCGGCAGTAACCCTGCCGCCATATTGGCTTTCTGCATTTCCTCCATAAGTTCACGGTTGGCATTGTTGTCATTGCTGACGTTGACCATTTTTTCCCGCAAGGATAATACTTCTTTGGCCAGCGCATCTCTTTCTTCGGTTATTTCCATGAGCCGCACATATACTTCATCTGTTCTGGCCCCACGAAGATTGACATCCGTATTCTGGGTGTTTCTAAATTGAACTGCCAGCATGATCCCCAACACCAGACAAACCAGCATAATCGATACTTGTCCTGTTTTGCTGCGCATTACTATCACCTCTCTATGATCTGGTTTTAACGACTGGCTGACCCGAAAATCTTAAATCCACGTAATCAAGCTGGTCTTGGCCTTCCTTTTGTAAACGGTCTTCAATTTTTAAGGCTTCGTTAAAGTTGGCGGCTTTTTCTTCCAACCGCTCCAGCTTGCCGTAGCGCACTTCCGTCCCTTCCAGCGTATAAATCAATAATGACTTTTGGTCGTTTATATAATGGAATTGCGATATATTTTCGCGATTATGGGTATCAATCGATTTCCAAACGGCTTTGATCATTTTTATGGCTTCTTGATTAACAGTTTGTCCAAGATTGACCCGAGCGGGCATTTTTTCCATAGTCACAATAGGTATGTTGCCCTCCGGCAGCTTGTTCAGTTTATCCAGGCAATAACCTTCATCGTCAACCAATAAGAAAATGTCTTCATAAGGGACAACGGCCCAATTGGCCCGTTCCTCAATTATGATTTCAACGGTATGAGGCAAATGCCTGATCAATTGTGCACTTTTGACCACAGGATGAATTTCAATCGACTTTTCAATCAGGTCTCGATTGATCTTAAACAAATTTTCGCCGGGAGTAATCCCTGCAAGGGCCTTCACCTCATTACTGGTTACTTTCTTATGGCCGCTGACATATACTTTGTTAATATTAAAAATAGAACTGTGGATGAAAAGATAAATACATACGATGATCAGCAGGAGCAGCAATGATATTTTCCCAGCTTTATTGGCCATATCGATTTACTCCGTTTTTTCCCATTTCATTAAGAGCAATTATATCAAATTTCACAACTACAATATAGTATACAAATTAAGGATAATCACGATTTCAACTTGTTGCAAGCAATTATTCTTTTAATCGCCAATTTTATAGCTCTATCTATCATGTACACTAAAAACCAGAATTTCTTGCATATAAAAACCCGCTCCTTATCCTGCTTTGGGCAAGCTTTGGGGGCGGGCCAGGCATATTATAGCGGCTTTCTGATTAATTATTTCTGATTCTTGTTACATCTGCACCAAGTAATTTAAATTTTTCATGGATATTTTCATAGCCACGATCAATGTGCTCCAGTTTTGATATTCTGGTTTCGCCATGAGCCGCCAGTCCAGCCAGAATAAGGGCTGCACCGGCCCGTAAATCGGTGCTTTCAACCGTGGCGCCTTCATATTGGCCGCCTTTAATAATCGCGACTCGTCCTTCAATTTTGATGTCTGCCCCCATACGGCGCAATTCCTGCACATGCATAAAGCGATTCTCAAAAATTGTTTCGACCATCACGCTGGTCCCGGGAACGGTGGCTAAAAGGCTCATCATCTGGGCTTGCATGTCAGTTGGAAAGCCTGGATAGGGCATAGTTTTAATATCCGTAGGCCGATAGTTTTTATTGCCGATCAAGCGTAGACCACCTGCCCAAGGGAGTATTTCCACGCCCACCTCGGTCAGTTTTGAAATGACCGGCTGCAAGTGTTCTACGACTACGTTCTCAACCCATACGTCACCGTGGCTGATGGCGGCAGCAACCATAAAGGTTCCGGCTTCAATCCGGTCAGGGATCACTGTATGTTCAACCCCGCCCAGTTTTTCTACCCCTTCGATCCTGATGGTATCCAACCCGGCCCCTTTGATCCGGGCCCCCATCCGATTGATAAAATTCTGCAAATCAACGATTTCGGGCTCACGGGCGGCATTGCGGATCACTGTATATCCTGGAGTCATAACCGCCGCCATCATGATGTTCTCGGTAGCACCTACACTGGGCACATCCAGCATGATTTCTCGGCCCTGGGCATGTTGTAGTTTGCCATGCAGGAAGCCACAGCCTTCACTTATTTCATAACCCAGACCTTTAAATCCCTTAATATGCAGATCCATGGGCCGGGAACCAATCGCACATCCTCCCGGATAGGCTACCCTGGCTTCATGCAGACGCCCTAGCAAAGCACCCATAACAAGATTGGAAGCCCGCATGCGTCTGGAAACACTTTCAGGAAGTTCGCAGTTGTTGACTCCGCGCCCGTCTATAATCAGGGTTTTCTCTTCCCGTTTGACTTTCGCGCCCAATATTTTAAGGGCTTCGGCCATTACATTAATATCTTCCAGGTCAGGTACTTCGTTGAGAATGATATCCCCGTCCGCTAAAAGGCTGGCTGCCATAATCGGCAAGATGGCATTTTTTGAGCCACTGATACTAACCTGGCCTTTTAAGGCCTTGCCCCCGGTGACCAATAAGTGCTCTTCCAAATTAACACCTCCACTGGTTAAAGCGCCCTGACCTGAGCTAGTATTTTTCATCGACCAGCTTTACTCCCAGTTTCCAAATATCACCCGCGCCCATGGTCATAATAAGATCGTGGTTTTTTACTTCTTGACGAATGAAACTCTCAATTTCTTCCTGGGTTCGGATATATTTTATGTTGGCGCCGGCCTGGGTGGCAAGCCGGCAGATCAATTGACTGTCAACTCCCTCAAGGGGTTTTTCGCCGGCGGAATAAATATCGGTAATGATAACCAGATCGGCCTGCGCGAAAGAAACTGCAAATTGCTCGGCCAGAAGCTGGGTGCGACTGTAACGATGGGGCTGAAATATGACCAACAATCGTTCGAAATCCAGATCACGGGCAGCCTTGAGGGTAGCCTGAATCTCCGTAGGGTGGTGAGCATAATCATCAACCACTACATTGTTGCCAATCTGACCCATAATTTGAAAACGACGTTTGGCGCCATGGAAGTTGGCCAGGCTGGCAGCAATGGTTTCGAACTGATAACCCAGTTCAGTAGCAACGGCTACAGCTGCCAGTGCGTTCCAGGCATTATGCCGTCCCGGTACGGCAAGACGAATGCTGCCAAGATGCTGTCCGGTTCGGAAAACCTCAAAGACGGAACCCATCCCCTGTACCTGCCAATCCTGCAGATAGTAATCAAAACGGCTGTCTTCTCCGTAAAAAAGTACCCGCCCCGGGGCTGAATGACTGATCTCTTGCAGGCAGGGATCTGCCCCATTCAGCAACACAAAGCCCTGGCTGTCAGTTTGCTGGAGGAATTCCTGAAAAGCCAGCTTGATCCGGTCAAACGATTGGTAAAAATCAAGATGATCGTTTTCTACATTGGTTACGATTGCTATATACGGATGCAAGGCTAAGAATGAAGCATCACTTTCGTCAGCTTCAACCACGAAATATTCCCCTTGCCCCAAATGAGCATTCAAATCGCTATCTTGCAGCTCCCCGCCTACGATGTAAGTCGGTTGGGCACCACTACACTCCAATACGGTATAAATCATGGAGGTGGTAGTGGTTTTGCCATGGGCCCCGGCAACCGCGATACCTTTGCTGGCATTCGCCAAACAGGCTAACATCTCCCCTCTTTTTAGTATGGGTATGCCTTTTTGCATAGCGGTTTTCACTTCAATATTTTCGGGGGGGACTGCTGAGGATATGACCAGCAAATCAACTCCCTCCTGTATGTTTGAGGAATGATGGCCTTCATAGATCTGGATCCCTATTTCTTCGAGTCTGCTGCTTACGCCATTTTTCTGCAGGTCAGAACCGCTTACCTTTATTCCTTGCTCTTTCAATACTCTGGCAATCCCGCTCATACCTGCTCCGGCGATTCCCACCATATGAACCCATTCATGCTGATTAGCGGCCATTTCCTCATCTCCTTCACTTGTGCGATATCTTTGACTCAATTTATAGTATGCATTGCTAATAGAAGTGGTTACACTTTTGTATTAAGACTTGTCCGTAAAACACTGATAATACTTTGCTATTATTAAGGATTGGCTTTATTTCCAGGCCAATTTCAAGATCTCGTCGGTGATTTTATGCAAGGCATCGGGTTTGGCTTCTTTTTGCATATTTTGCCCCATTATTTTTAATTTCTCCGGGTTTTTTATTAATTCTTGAACTTTTTTAACCATTTCAGCTCCGTCAAAAAACTCATCAATCACCATTAAGGCTGCGCTTTTATCCACCAAGGCGCGAGCATTTTTTTCTTGATGATTGTCAGCAGCAAAAGGATAAGGAACGAGGATAGCTGGTAATCCGACCACTTCCAGTTCACTGACGGTGCTGGCTCCTGCACGGCAAACTGCCAGATCAGCCGCGCCCATTGCCTGTTCCATTTGGTTCAGATAAGGGTAGAGTTTTATTTGCGGCCGGAGCGTCTGGCGATTAAAACGCTGCTCCAATTCTTCCCGGATTTGCTCATAAGCAGCCTCGCCGGTAATCCAAATAAGCTGCAGCACCTGGCTGCGGCTGCGATCAATAAAATCAAGCAAGGCATTATTAATGGTTTTGGCGCCCAGGCTTCCGCCAAAGGCTAAAATGGTGAACATGTGCGGATCCATTCCCAGCAATTGGCGGGCCTTTTGCTTATCCATGGGCATAATTTCTTTACGCACCGGCAAGCCCGTCACTTTTATATGGGTTGAATCCAGATACTGTTTGGCTTCTGGAAAAGTCAACAGGATCCGGTCAACTCTTTTGGCCAGATTGCGATTGGCCAGACCGGGATAGGCATTCTGTTCGTGAATAATGGTTTTTACCCCCATAAAAGTACCCGCCAGTACGATGGGAAAGGATACATATCCGCCGGTCCCTACAATAATTTCAGGATTGAATCCTTTGATAATGTTGCGGGCTTGAAAAAAGCTGTGGGGAAATTTGATCATCGATTGGCTGGCCTTTAACATAGAGGTGCGGTCAATGCCGCTTACGTCCAGGGAGTGGTAGTCCAGCCCTGCTGCAGGTACGATCCTGCTTTCCATTCCTGCAGGTGTACCGACATACAATAACTGAACTTCAGGAAGTCTCTCTTTCAGTTCACCGGCAATCGCCAGGGCAGGATAAATGTGTCCCCCCGTTCCGCCGCCGCTGATGATGATTTTCATTTTTTATACCTCATTTATTGGTACTGTATCGTGAGATATTAAGCAACAGACCTACACCAATCATGGAAAACAGCAGGGACGTGCCACCGTAGCTGATATATGGCAGGGTGATGCCGGTTACCGGCAGTGCACCTGAAACCACTCCAATATTGATTACCGCCTGAAAAATGACCAGGATGGTTATTCCGGAAGCCAGAATGCTGGAGAAAGTATCGGGTGCATTCATGGCGATTTTAAACCCACGCCAGGCAAAAAGCAGAAATAGGCCTAATACCAGCGTAACTCCTATAAAACCCAATTCTTCTCCCATGATGGCAAAGATAAAATCAGTATGTTGTTCGGGCAAATAAAAGAATTTTTGACGACTGCGGCCCAGCCCCATTCCAAATAAACCGCCCGAACCAAGCGCATACAAGGATTGCACCGTTTGAAAGCCTTCATCGTTGGCATATTTCCATGGATTGGTAAAGGCAATCAGTCTTTGCATGCGGTAGGGTTCAAAAATAATCGCAGCAAATACCGCTGCAACGCCGGGCAGGGCAATCAAGATCAAGTGTAAAAACTTAGCACCGGCCACCATCATCATAAAAAATACTGTACCGGCCAAAACGAAAGCTGTACCCAGATCAGGCTGGAGCATGATCAAACCGCATCCCAAAGCCAGCATAAAGACATACGGCAAAACACCTTGGGTAAAGGAACCCATTTTATTTATATTCGCTTCCATACTTTTGGCCAGGAATAGGACTATGGCCAGTTTGGCAAATTCAGACGGAGAAAAACGAACCGGACCCAATACGAACCAGCGGGAAGAGCCTTTTACCTCCTCCCCCAGCGGGGTTACCACCAGTACCAGAAATACCAGCGCCAACACCAGCAGCGGGACAGCAAAATCCCGCAGCCGGCTAAAGTTCAGCTTCATCACGATGATCATGGCGATCAGGCCAATAACAGCCCACATCAGCTGTTTTTTAAAATAATAGTAAGCATCACCATAATTCACATTGGCGGTTACCGAACTGGAACTGAAAACCATAATCAGTCCGATCCCTATCAAGGCTAATGTGGTTATAAATAAAACAAAGTCTGGCGGTCCTTTTTTCAACCGCATTCTTTCACCTCCGGAGCATTACCCGGCAGCTAGGTTGTTGTTTCTTATTCTGCCTGTTATTTGTGTTGCTGCTGAATAATCTCGCTAACGATTTGACAAAACTGATCTCCGCGATGTTCATAACTGGGGAACATATCCCAACTGGCACAGGCCGGAGAAAGCATAACCACATCACCAGGCCGGGCCAACTGATGGGCTTTGTACACTGCCGCAGGAAAATCCTCTACCTCATGTATATTCCTGAAGCCGCTTTCCATTACTGCTGATTTGATCAATTGCTTGGCTTCTCCAAGCAAAACCAGTTCCCTGACCCGCTGACTGATCTCCCCGGCAACTAGCTGGTAACTGCCACCTTTAGGCCGACCGCCGGCAATCAGAACAATGGGGCGGTCAAAGGCCTGTAGGGCCTTGATGGTAGAATCAGGATTGGTTCCTTTGGAATCATTGATATACAAAATGTCGTTATGCCAGGCAACTTCCTCCAAACGATGCCTGACCCCACCAAAAGTACGCAATACCTGGGCAATGCTGTCCGGACTTACGCCATCAGCCCAGGCCATGGCGGCTGCACACAAAGCGTTTTCCAAATTATGTTGGCCACGCAATTTCAGTTCGGACACCGGCATCAGATCATAAACCATACCCTGCCATTTTATTTGGATCATATCGCCAGCAACAAAAACGCCTTCCTGCAAGGTCTGCTCTTTGGAAAAATAAATCTTTTTAGAGATTGCCTGACGGGCCATTTTCTTCACCAGTTCATCGTCATAGTTTAGCACCAGGAAGTCTTCTTCGGTTTGCTGAGCAAAGATTCTGGCTTTGGCTGCCATATATCCCTCCATGGTTTTATGGCGGTCAAGATGATCCGGCGTGATATTCAGAATCCCGGCAATATGGGGCCGGAATGCGGTGGTTGTCTCCAATTGAAAGCTGGAAGCTTCAACCGATATGTAACCATCCTGCATTTCTTCCACCATGAAACAGAGGGCAACTCCGATATTCCCCCCTGCCGCTGCATGACGTCCTGCTTGCAGCAGAATTTTTTCAAGCAGGGTAGTAGTGGTGGTCTTGCCGTTGGTCCCGGTAACCGCCAGCATTTCCAGCTGCGCAGACTTGATCCGGTAGGCCAGTTCCAGTTCGCTGATGACTTCAATTCCCAAATGAATAGCGGTCTGGATTGGTTCTATTTCCAGGGGTACACCGGGACTCACTACCAGCAAATCGAGTTCAGCACTGACCGGGGGAAAGGCAGACGTATATACAGGTACCCCCATAGCCTGCAGATCCTCAATACAGGATCCCAGTTCTGTTTCCGATTTGGCATCATAAGCGGTCAAACGAGCCCCTCTTTTATGCAATGACTGGAGTGCAGCCAATCCACTCCGAGCCAAGCCGATAACCAAAATATTTTTATGCACAAAATCCAACCTGAGTACACTCCTATCCAATGTTTTTATAGGCCAGCATTCCCAATAAGGCAAAACTCATGGAGAGCAGCCAGAACATCCATACCACCTTACGCTCCGACCAACCCAACAGTTCAAAATGGTGATGGAGGGGCGCCATGCGAAAGACTCTGCGGCCGGTGGTTTTAAAAGAGGCCACTTGAATGATATCACTGAGGGCCTCAATAACATATACTCCGCCGATGATCAGCAGCGCAATTTCCGAACGGTTAACGGCGGCCAACGCAGTTATCGCCCCACCAATGGCCATCGAACCGGTATCCCCCATGAATACTTTGGCGGGATAATGATTAAATACCAAAAACCCCAGACAGGCACCAATCAAAGCTGCCCCAAATATCATCATATTATAATTGCCCAGCATGATCGAAATCAGGATATAGGCCAGAGTGACCGGTACAGTTACGCCAGCTGCCAGGCCATCCAAGCCATCGGTCAGGTTGACACCGTTGGAAGTGGCGATCAGCACCAGCATAATAAAAGGAATATACAGATAACCCAGATCAAGGGTAGACTGGGTAAAAGGAATAATCAATTGAGTGCCGCGATCCAGATAAAACAACAGCAACAGTCCCATTACCAGTCCCACCAGGGCCTGCAGCAGCAGTTTGTCGCGGGCGCGTAGTCCCAAGGAACGTTTCAGAACCACTTTTATATAATCATCCCAAAAGCCTATAAAACCAACCGCCATCATGATTAATACAGAAACCAAAACTTGTTTACTGGCACCGGCCATCAGGAAGCTGGCCACCATGACAGCGGTAACAATAATGACTCCGCCCATGGTCGGAGTTCCCGCTTTGCTTAGGTGGGTGCGGGGGCCATCGTCTCTTATATTCTGTCCAACTTTCAGCTTATGCAAAAAAGGGATCATAAAAGGGCCCATGGCCACACATACCAAAAAAGCTATTCCAACTGCAATCAGTGCATTAACAAAGTAATCATGCATGTAAGTTTTCCTCCCAGTTGAATCTAACTGAAAAGTTCCCGGGCTAATTCGTCCAGATGCATGCCCCGTGAAGCCTTGATCAGGATCACATCGGACTGGCTGAGATGGGCTCGCAGCCAATTCAGGGCAGCGGGCCGGCTCTCAAAATGCTGGGTACAGTTTTCCGGCATACCCTTGGCAAGAGCGCCTTCCCTATAATACTGGGCCAAGGGACCGATCGTTACCAGCATATCTATGCCCACCTCAGCGGCCTTGCAGCCTGCTCGATAATGCCCTTCTTTTTCGTAATTGCCCAGCTCCAGCATATCCCCCAAAACAGCTACTTTTCTTCTGCCCCGGCTAATATTCTGACATGCTTCCAAGGCGGCCATAACCGAAACCGGATTGGCATTATAACTGTCATCGATCAGTACCCCGCCTTGCTGCAATTCGGTCATGTTCATGCGATTCCCGCCTGGTTGAAAGCCTTTTAAAGAGTCCCGGATGGCATTAACGTCAACCCCCAGAAGATAAGCCATGCCCGCTGCCGCAGCCAGGTTATAAGCCAGTTGATTGACGGGTAAAGGCAGGTAAAAATCTTCCTCCCGCTCAAACAGTTGAAGGCGCACCTGGATGCCTTCACCATTATTAAGCAGAGATTTAATCTGGATATCATTACCATCCATAAAGCCGAAAAGATATTTTTTACAATTGAAACGGCGGGCTGCGTCGAGGAGCAGTTGATTGTCTCCATTGAGCAAGGCAAAGCCATCATCCTTAATAAATTCCAAGGCTTCACATTTAGCCCAGGCAATGTTCTCCAGGGTTCCCATGGTTTCCAGATGAACCGGTTCGACATTGGTGATAATCGCATAACGAGGATCTAAAATGGAGGCCAGATGACGAATCTCGCCCGGAGCACGCATGCCTATTTCCAATACTGCTGCTTGATGTTCAGGCTGCAGATTACAAAGGGTCAAAGGCAGGCCTATTTCATTATTAAAATTCCCTCGGGTTTTAAGGGTATTGTAACGACCGGCCAGACAACCGGCCAGCATATCCTTGGTGGTGGTTTTGCCAACACTCCCGGTTATGACAATCACCGGCAGAGTAAACAACTGCCGGTAGCGGGCCGCCAACATTTGCAGTGCGGTCAAGGTATCGTCGACTAAAATAACAGCGGCCTTGCTTTCCGAAGGCAGATCCACATCCCTGCTCGAAACAAGTGCCGCTGACGCACCGGCTTCGATGGCATTGACAAGGTAATCATGACCATCGAAGCGCTCCCCTTTTAAAGCCACAAACAGAGTACCCGGGGCTATCTTGCGTGAATCAGTGCTCACCTGCTCGACCCAAGCACTTGTCCCCGCCAATAGCTTTCCCCGAACTGCTTCAACAATAAAATCCAGCTGCAGGTTCATGATTTGAATAATCCTTTCAGCACTTCCCGAGCTACTTTACGATCATCAAAATCCAGGACTTTATCTTTTACCAGTTGGTAGGTCTCATGCCCCTTGCCGGCAATGATAACCAGATCACCGGGTTTGGCCAGACGAAGGGCATGTTCAATGGCATCACCACGATCCACAATCTTGGCATAATGCGAATTCTCCACTGCATCCAATCCTGGAATAATATCATCAATAATGGCTTCGGGCTCTTCACTGCGCGGGTTGTCGGAAGTAACAATGGTAAAATCACTCCACTCGGCCGCAATTTTTCCCATTAAAGGCCGCTTGGTACGGTCCCGATCTCCTCCGCAACCGAAAACTGTTATCAGGCGGTTTTCAGCGATCTGTCGCCCGGTACGCAGTATATTCTCCAGCCCGTCTGGGGTGTGGGCATAATCTACCACCACGGTAAAATCCTGTCCGCCATCCACTTGTTCAAACCGACCTGCCACGCCGGTCACTTTTTCCAAAGCAGATTTTATTGTCGCAGATTCAATCCCCTCATGCAAGGCGAAGCTTATAGCTGCCAAAGCATTATATACACTGAACATTCCAATCAATTGCATGTTAACGCGAAACTTTTCGGTCGAAGTGATCACCGTAAAACTGCTGCCCTTGAGGTTGGAATCGACCTGGGCAGCAATGACATCGGCGGCTTGATTGACAGCGTAGGTGAAAATCGGGGAAGCGGCTTCAATAAAATCCTGCGCGTAAGGATCATCGGCATTGACGATCCCGAACCAGCCTGTCCCTTTAGGCAGTTGATTAAAAAGCTTGCGTTTGGCAAGTTTGTAGTGTTCCATATCCTGATGGTAATCCAGGTGGTCCTGGGTCAAATTAGTGTAAACCGCCGCGTTAAAATCAATCCGATCAACCCGGCCAAGATCCAAGGCGTGGGAAGACACCTCCATGACAACGTAGCTGGCACCTTCCTGACGAGCGGTTACCATGAACTCTTCAATCTCCAGTGATTCGGGGGTGGTATGCC
>CAZACF010000059.1:0-11756 GCA_964483565.1 uncultured Syntrophomonas sp.
ATTCCCTTCCCCAAGCAGGAAATGATTGCTTCATGCCCGGTGAAGAGAGTTTGTCGATGATACCCAGTGCATCATCCAGGTTGGCGGCTTGATCAAATAATGGCAGCACCCCGGTCATTTCCAAAACAGATTTCACATCACGATTTAATCCGGCAAGAACAATTCTGCCTTCCACTTTGCTCAGCCGCTTTCCGTATTTAATCAAGGAACGAATCCCGGCGCTCGACAAATAAGAAACATTTGTCAAGTCGATCAGCCATATTTTTTCGTTTTTTATATGTTTCTCAACTTCCTCCTCAAAAAGCTGGGCACCCAAGCCATCAAATCGCCCTTCCAGGCAAATCTGAGAGATTCCTTCAGCAATGGAAACAGAAACCTTTATCATATGGCCATCTCCTTTCTCGCTCGGTGATCGGTTTTTCCTTCAGGAGTATCTTCCACAAGAAAACATGATTTCCTTTTTTGTATGATTGATCAAACTGAAAGGATATCCGGGGTTAAAAAAAGCCCAAGCCGAATCATGCTGAATCACAGCATCATTCAACCGGGCTGGATTGGCAGGGGACGTAAGGCTTTATTCAATCATCATAATACTGGAAAAACCGGTCAGCTCAAAGATTTCTTTAACGGCCGGAATCGTTCCGGTGATTTTCATGTTCGTGCCCAAAGCGTTGACTTTCTTTTGGGCGGTTAAAAACACACGCAACCCCGCACTGCTGATGTACTCTAGAGATGAGAGATCAAAAACCAGGTTGACTTTGTCAGATGCAAAAATATTTTCCAGTTCGCTGGCCAGTTCTGCATGGGTAACCGTATCCAGCCGACCACTAAGTGCGATTTTAACTGTGTTGTCCTCTTGTGTTTTGGAAATATCCATCATTTGTCCTCCCAGTATATTTTTCGTTAACAAAATTGCTTGGTTAAAAGGATAACCCTTGGGAAGGAAGAAAGGTATATAATGGCGAATTTTTCATTATATTTTTATGTGAATAGAATTTACACCTATTTCATTTTATGCCATTAACAAAGCGAGGTAAATATGCGAAAAAAATTTTTGCTTTGGCTGCTGTTTTTTATGATGTTTGCTTTTATGGCAGCATTTTACGTGTCATATACCATCCAGAGCAGGCAGGCATACAATAACGCGGAGAAATTGATATTCCTGAAAATTAATGATGTGATCAAACAAATCAGCATCAATAATAAAAATCTGGCTGATATCAGATGGGAAAGCGATGCCAATGCCCTCGCCAAAGCACGGGCCTTTGCCTGGATGCTGGCAGAAGATCCCGACTTGGTTAATCATTATGAAGAACTCGAAAAAATTCGCCAATTGCTTGATGTAGACGAACTGCATATAACCGACGGGGAAGGAATATTGATCTCCGGCACCGTAAAAGAATACTACCTTTACCGATTTGATGCGGATAAGCAATCGGCCGCATTTTTACCGGCCATTCAAGACAAGACCTTTGAACTGGCCCAGGATCCTCAACCCAAAGGCATTAACGGGGAAATGTTTCAGTATGTGGGGGTGGCACGCCAGGATGCCGACGGGATTGTACAAATCGGATACCGGCCGGAAAAGCTATCCAATGCCATGGAAGTTGCCGATATTAAAAACCTGGCTCCCGGATTTCGGGTGGGCAATTCAGGCAGTGTAATCATTGCCACCAGGACGGGGGTCATTATCAGTGCAGCTGATAGAAACTTTATTGGAAAAACGGTTTATGAGTTTTGTCATGCTTATGATCCGCCAAAAAAAAGCGGCAGTTTTATCAGAGATGCCTATGACGGTAAAAGTTTATTTGCCTACAAGGTGGCAGGTGATTACATGATTCTGGGCAAATTGCCGGCAGATGAAATGTATTTAAGTCGCAACAGCACGACCACGGTTATGGTATTATTCAATATCCTGCTTTTCTCCCTGATCTTCTTCCTGGTGGCCCGGCTGGTGCAAACCGTAGTCATTGACGGAATATTTGCCGTCAATAAATCGCTGGCTGAAATAACCCAAGGCAACCTGGGCGAGAAGGTTGAGGTCAACACCAGTGAAGAATTCCAGGCCCTTTCAGCGGGTATTAATGGGATGGTCGACGCACTGAAGGCCGCCATCCAAGAAGCTGCCGCCCGGATTGATGACGAGCTGGCTTTTGCCCGGGCCATTCAACTGTCAGCGCTGCCCAACCATTTCCCGGCTTTTCCTGACAAATCAGCCATCGATATTTTTGCCGATATGCATCCGGCCAAGGAAGTAGGCGGCGATTTCTATGATTTCTTTTTTATAGACGAGGATCAACTGGCCGTGGTCATCGCTGATGTATCCGGCAAGGGGATACCGGCGGCCATGTTTATGATGATTTCCAAAACCTTGATCAAGAACCTTGCCCTCTCTGGTATTTCTCCTGCTGAAGTGTTTATCAACGCCAACCAATCATTGTGTGAAAACAATGATGCGGGAATGTTTGTGACGGCATTTATGGGACTGCTTGATTACCGCACCGGGACCCTGCGCTATGTAAATGCCGGGCATAATCCGCCGCTGATTAAAAAAGCTGATGGATCGGCTGGCTGGCTGCCGGTCAAACCAGGTCTGGTGCTGGCTGGAATGGAAGGCGTTGGCTACGTTGAAGAGGAGATCAGATTGCAGCCGGGTGATATGCTGTTCTTATATACGGATGGTGTCACCGAAGCCTGCAATCATGCGCAGGAACTATACTCTGACCAGCGCTTGCTGGAGGAATTGAGAGACTGTTCACCAGAGAGTCTATTAACGGCTGCCGGATTGGTTCAGTGCATTCTGCAGACCCTGCAAGATTTTGCCGATGGCGCTGAACAGGCCGATGATATAACCATGCTTTGCCTAAAATATCAGGGACTGTTGTGACATTCTTTTTATTAAATACCAGCAGTTAATCGTTATGGCGCAAGCAAGCCAAATAATCGAGTGGAGGCGGATTGCAGGAGTGAATGGCAAAAGAGATTTTGGGTTGGAGTTGAAAAATATCCACAGCGCGGTGGAGCATGTTCGGGAACTGCTGATGAACTATAAATGCACGGATCGTGACATTGTCAGGGCCCAGCTGTTCGCAGAAGAAACCATTTTGTACTGGGCGGAGCAAGCCAGTGCCCAGCAGACTTTTCAGATTGGCTTGCGCAAGCGCTTTAGAACCATTTCTTTGTTTCTGTCCTATCCAGGATTGCCCTCCAACCCTCTTGATTTGGCTGCAGAAACAGAGGATGATGCTGAATTCAGATTTATCGGCCAGAATATTTTGATCGGGCTTTCCAATACCAGCTATCGCTATGAAAACGGGCGCAATGTCGTTACCTTTACGCTTCGGGAGCAGGGGGTCAATCCACTTGCTGCCCTGGCTTTGGCCCTGTCTGGCGCGATATTTTGCGGATTGACCGTCAACCAATTTGCTCCGTCGTTGGGAACAAGCCTCGGCAGCGCTGTTCTGACCCCCTTGGGCAACGCCTTTTTCGGCTTGCTCAATGCCATCGTCATTCCTTTTCTTTTTGTATCCGTGATTGCCAGCATTTTTAATATGGAAAACCTGGCCCAGATGAAACGGATCTTTCGTATCTTGTTTGGTTGGTTTTTAGGATTTACTTTGTTGGCAGCGGCGATCTCGGTAGCGGCGGGAATGATCTTTTTTCCGCAGCAGAGTGCTGGTGCTGGAGGCGTGGGAGGAGCAGGAATCTGGACCCAAATCGTGGCCATGGTATTTGATATGGTGCCTTCCAATATTTTTAAATCTTTTCTCGACGGGAATACCTTGCAAACCATTTTTCTGGCAATTCTGACCGGCATTACCATGTTGATCTATAAAGGCCGCTTTCCCGTCATTACCTCGGTAATAACCGAGTCCAATTTGATTCTATCAACTTTATTGGATGCCATTTGTTCATTGATGCCCTGGGTGATCTTTATTTGCATATTCAACATGCTGTTATCCGGTGACGGCAAGGCCTTGCTGAGCTCGCTCGGGGCGGTGGCAGTCATTTGCCTGTGCTTTTTGCTTTTAATCATCATTGGCTTGTTGAGTGTGGCTGTGATTGAAAAACAAAACCCTTTCAAATATCTGCAAACTATCTCCCCAGTGCTGATGATCGCATTTTCCACCGCCAGCTCCAGCGCCACCCTGGCGCCCCATACCATGACCGCCATTGCCAAACAAGGCATCCGCGACTATCTGGTCAACTTTTCCATTCCGATGGGTGCTCTTTTTGCCAAGCCGTTTGTGGTGGTAGCCTTGTTTCTGATGACTTTATTCATGGGCGATTTTTATGGGGTTGCTTTCAGCACCGCGGATCTCGTAACCATGATTTTGCTGGTGACCATTTTGGCGATTGCAGTTCCGCCTACGCTGGGAATGGGGACCTTTCTTTTTACCATTATGTTTAAACGCTTTGGCATACCGCTGGAAGGTCTGGCCATGGCTACCAGCCTGTTTATGTTGTTTGATTATCTGATAACCACCGGGGATATATTTTCGATTAACGTCAGCATGCTTCATACCGAATACCAACTGCGCCGTTCAGATGAAAAATCGGTGGAATCATGGGTGGATGCAAACAATTTTTAATGAAGGACAGTTAGCGGGGGAGAAGAAGCATTAAACGTCAGTAATGGCAAAGTAAAGAGGCTATCCTTTTCGGACAGCCTCTTTAAATCTATTACGGGTGGCGGAGAAAGACATGGGGCTCTTTTTCCAAAAGACCTATAACCTCTCTTTGATGGGATATAAACCGAACTTACCACCTTTGATTTTACCTGGTTTACCTTGCTTGTTTGAGAACTAACATTTCCAAATAACCTGTGATACTGGTTTGTTGAACTTGGTTCCGAATCTTGATTAACCGAAATACTAAGTCTGAGATTTACTTTTGCCGTTCAGTGGATTAGAAATAGACTAACTTATGGGACTGTACTTTTTCTCCGCCACCTTAACCATATTATATGCGAAGAACTGCGGTTTGGCAAGAGATTATTCACTAGAAAATATATCCAGCCTCATCATGCCCTACCTTGGTCTGTTTTAAGAATTTCTTCTTAAGATTCTATAAAAAAATATGATTTAACTGGTATTTATGAATATAATAGTCTTTATACAATAGCATGAAACGGGAGGTATGTGAACTTGACTTTATTGCAGTCGATCATCATGGGCTTGGTGCAGGGATTGGGAGAGTTTCTGCCCATATCGAGCTCGGCGCATTTGGTGCTGGTGCCGTGGCTGTTTAACTGGCATGATCCTGGTTTGACTTTTGATGTGGCACTTCATTTGGGGACTCTGTTGGCGGTTGTCACTTACTTCTGGAAGGATTGGCTGAATTTGATCAGTGCAGGGCTGACCAGGGTTAAGAGCAGCGATGGACGGCTCTTCTGGTATCTGGTGGCGGCCTGCATTCCCGGCGGGGTGATTGGATTCTTACTGGAAAGTTATGCCGAGACGGTATTCAGAACGCCATTGCTGATTGCGGTCATGTTGATTGTGATGGGGGTTATTCTCTATTGGGCGGATCAAAAGAGCCGTAAGACCACCAATATTGATCAGATCAGCTTTTCCACTGCCATGTGGATCGGTGTTTCCCAAGCGCTGGCGATTATTCCGGGGGTATCCCGTTCGGGGATCACCATTACAGTTGGCTTGTTGGCCGGCTTGACCCGGGAGAGTGCAGCGCGCTTCTCCTTTTTACTGTCCACGCCGATTATTTTTGGCGCTGCGCTGGTAAAAATGCCGGATGTGATGGCCAACCCGGCCATGATCAATAGTAACTTTGTGGTAGGCATGATGGTATCGGCGATTGTCGGCCTGGCCAGCATCTATGTGCTGCTTAAGTATGTGCAGAGCAAAAGCTACCTGCCTTTTGCCTGGTACCGGTTTGCACTTGGTGCCGTCGTTATTGCAGTTGTTTTCATGCGGGGATAGATGGGTCCATTAAGGGGGAAAATCCGTTGCCGAAAAGGTTGTTGAACTGATCCTGTCAAGTAGACAAGTGAAAAAATAGAACTGCTGCGCTGAGCTCCGTTTATAACGGGGTTCTGCTTTTTATGCAGCGTTTTTTCATTGCCAGGTCTTTTATAAATAATCCAATTCTGCAATATTTATGTTAGTATAAAATACAAATAAGTGATCGGAAGTTGTCAGAAATGATTCAATTCAATTGGAATAGGCAGTTGTGGCGGGCTAATTCTTTATGAAAATTATTCTGGCGGGTGGCAATCATTATGCAAAAGTATAAACTTGGTTTGTTGTTCATTATAGGGGCCCTGATTATTTGTTGGTGTTGCGGATGTTCGGCGCTCAAAGAATTAAAAGGCAACGGCGGGCAGCAGGGATTTTCATTTATTTTTATGGGGGATTCCCAGGCTGATCCCGAGACCGGTGACTATTCGATTTGGGGGGAAATGCTGAACCAGGCCGCTGCGGACCAGAGCCATCCGGCCTTTGTCATGATCGGCGGGGATTTGGTCAACGACGGCAGCAGCCAGGCGGAATGGGACCGTTTTTTGGCCGCGGCCGAACCAGTATCGAAAAAGCTGCTTATCTATCCCGCCATGGGCAACCATGACAATACCTCTCTGTTCAAAACGATTTTTGAGTTGCCGGAAAACGGCCCTGCAGGCAGGCAGGAGGCGTTTTACTCCTTTGATTACGGGGACGCTCATTTTACCGTCATGGACAGCAATGTCATGGGAGCGGCCCAGCGGGCGGATATAGAGTGGCTGGAGCAAGATCTGGCCCAAACTGATAAAAAATACAAAATTGTCATGTTTCATCATCCTGCTTATCCGGCGATCGACATCCCCAAAGACCATCAGCGGGCCGAGGTCATCCGCAAAAACTTTGTCCCGATCATGGAAAAGGCCGGAGTCGATCTGGTATTGGGCGGGCATCAGCATGTCTATATGCGCACCCATCCGCTGAAAAACGGTCAGCGAAATGAAGATGGTATTGTTTATCTGATGGGTTATTCGGGCGGTAAACAATATTCCCCCGCCGCCTTTGATTATATGGCCTGCAGCCTGGGGGGCCAGCCGGTCTATTCCATTATTACCGTGAACCCTCAAGGCATCACCATCAAAACCATGGACAGCAGCGGCCAGGTGCTGGATTCCACTGGCCCATCGGAGATTTCCGAGGAGCAGCAGAATTTGATCATCACCGTCAAGGGAGATGGCATCCAGGGGGAAAAGAAATTTAACCTGCAACAACTGGCAGACCAGCCTGAGTCTGGCTTTCAGCATGTTTACTCCGCTATCAACAACTGGCCCACTGCCAGGTTCTATGCCGCCCGCGGTCTGACCGTGCGCAGCATCCTGCAGGCGGCCGGGGTGCTGGACAGCGTCCAGACCATTACCTTTCATTCAGATGATGGCTATGAAATGAGTTTTACCCGCCAGCAATTGCTGGACACGCCCCACTATTATTATCCTCAGGTCAAAGAAGGGTCGGAGGCAGACGCCCGGCTGGTCGAGCCGGTAATTGCTTATGAATACAAGGAAGGTTCCGCTGATCTGGGGGCTGCGGTCGCAGATGCACCCTGCCTCATCATCGGCCAGCGCAATCCGCTGGAGCATACCAATCCGGCTTTTGTGGTCAATGTATCAGAAATCATGGTATCCAGTCAGGATCCGGGACAATGGCAAGCAGCCACTACCTTTCCGGCGCCAGGCAGGATTGCCGCCGGGGAATCAGTCAAGCTGCAGCACCCGTTCTTCGGTTTGGTCAAGCTGCATTACACCCTGGACGGAACCGATCCGACCGAGCTTTCACCCATGTATAATCCCAGCACCTATCAACCGGAGCTCAATCGTCCTATTCCCATCCAGGAGGATACGGTCATCAAGGTGCTGGTGTCAGGTTATGGCAAACACAACAGTGCCATCAGCAGTTTCAGCTTTGAGGTACAATAATGCAAAACAGGAGGCAAGGCATGCAGCTATTATTGAAAAACAAAGCCATGATGGTAGCTTTGATGATGCTTTTCATGGTTCTCGTCCTGGCCGGATGCGCCAGCAAGGATAGCGGAGATCCCCAATATGAAGCCCAGGTCATGGCCATCGAAGGACTCAATCCAGCCGGGGAGGTTGACGTCTCCATCACCGAAATTTCGGTGGCGGAACTGCGCAAATTACCCCAGCATGAGCTGGAGGCCAGCTACAAAAGAACCACCGGACTGTTTGAAGAGTTTAAAATGTCGGGCCCTTATTTGACGGATGTAATCAAGCATCTGGGCGGCGACCTCAAGAATTATGCCGGCATCGGTGTATTGGGCAGCGACGGTTATTACTGCCTGCTCTCCCGGGAGATTATCGATGCCACCCCTGATTTGATGCTGGCGATCATGATTGATGGCAACGCCAAGTTGGATGAGGACAATGCTCCAGCCCGCCTGGCGGTGCAGGGACAATTCGGGCCTTATTGGGTCAAGCGAATTGAAAAAATCATCCTCTATCAACAGATTCCTGAAAAGGCCATCACCTCGGTCTGGGTTTTCAACCAGCTGGCCCAGGGAATCGAACCCTATGCCTATGAATACTACGGCAGCAAGGACGACGCCATCGATCTCGAACAAATTTTCTCCCGGCTCGATTACGTGGACAGCAAAGCTTTCTTTACCATGAAATCAGCCGACGGTTTCAAAAAAAATGAAGTCCTCAACATGGTCAAATCGCGCTATTACCTCAAGGTGGAAGGGAAAGACGCGCCTACCAATGTATCGCCTTATATCAAGCTGGGCATGAACGTACAGAACATCGCCTGGGTATCTACCAATGCCGATGCGGCGGTTTTCCCGGAGAAAATGATGGAATACATGGACACCCGGTTGATTGACGGACAAAAAGGTATCACCCTGGAGGAAGTCCTGTATGAAACCGAAGTGAAAAAAGTAAAATCGGAGACCTTTGATATCCTCGGCACCCAAGGAGAAAAAATCACCGTGTCCGGCCAGGATCTGAGCAAGGGCATCCTGGTGCCGGGCCCCAACGGAAGTGCCAGCGTGGTTTGGGAAAAATCCAGCGGTTATGCAAACGTTGATGAGCTGTTGCGAATCAGGTTGGTGAAAAAGCCGGCTGGGCCAGTTGAGGCCACCCCGACCGGCAATGAAAAAACTGTCGGAGAGCAGCCGGGAGCCCCCTCAATAACCGGCCAGACTACATCTTCCCTGCCCGACCGACCGGTAGCCGATACGATCCTGACCATCAGTGGTGACGGTGTTAAAAAACCGGTTTATCTTTCCCTGGCCGATTTAAAGCAGCTGAAATCCGGCTATATCGAACAGACCTATTCGATTGTCAACAATTATCCCACCCGCAAATTCAGCGTGGCCAAAGGGATTGATCTGGCCTATCTGCTGAAACAGGCCGGGCTAAAGAGCACAGCCCGCAGTTTTCAAGTGGAAGCCAGTGACGGCTACCAGGTTACCCTGACCCGTGATCAACTGCTGGGGAAAAGATATCGCTATCCGCAGCTGAAATCCGCCTCCACGGCGCAGGCAGTGCAAGTTCAGCCCATATTGGCCTGGGCCTTTGCCGAAGGCCAGGAGATGAGCAAAGCCCGGGAAGGAGAACTGCGTCTGACCGTCGGCCAGCGCGGCCTGAATGATGTCAATACGGCTGTCTCCGTACAAATGGTGGCCAAAATTACGGTTTCCACCCAGGAGCACGGCCGCTGGGCCAAGCCGGCTGCATCGATGGCAGACGGGCAGATCACCCTGCAACATGAAAACCTCGATCAGGTCAAACTATATTACACCCTTGACGGCCGTGAACCGGATGAGTACAGTCCGGTATATAACCCCAGCACCACCTATTTCCAGCCCGATCTGATCAAACCCATCCCGGTCAGCGGCTCCGGGACACTCAAGGTAAAAGTGATCGGCTATGGCAAAAATGACAGTGAGGTCCTCAACTATGCCTATTAAAAAGCTTCTGGTGTTGATGGTTTTGGCCCTTTTGGCCACTTTGCTGGCCGGCTGCGGCGAACCTGCCCAGCCGACCGAAGCCGAGCTGGCAGCCTTTAATGAGATTCTGACGCAATCCTACACCCTCAAGGATTTTAAAATTGTCACCGCGGAAGTGATGACCGGTGAACGGCCGGAAAAATTCAAGGCGGTCAAAAAAGTTTTCACCACGCCTGCGGGGGATTATGCTTTTGTCAGTAAACCGGTTGCCTACAACGGGCCGATCGATTTGGCAGTGGTGATCGACCGGGAGAGTGGAACGACAGCCGGCATGCAGATTGTCCGCCACGAGGAGACCGAGCACTATGTGCGGGATATGAACAATCGTTGGTTTACCGAGCGCTTTGCCGGCAAGCAGAGCGACCCGTATCTGCAGTTGGTGCAGTTGGAGGCAGTGCGCGACAATCAGATCATCATCATTACCGGCGCTACGGTGACCACCGAAGGGATTACCAACGGAGTCAACGCCTGCCTGGGTGTATACCGGGAAGCAGCGCTCGGACAAACCGCCCCGGCCGTACCCTACATGGTCAGGTTTGAAAAAGAAGAGGGCGAAGGGCCGGAGGAAACCGGTTCGCTGGCCATTCGTGCCTACGGCGTGGTGCTGGGGGAAGTCAGCCTGGAACAAATCAAAGCCATGCCCAGCGTCACTCGCACCATGAGCATCCATTCCACCGCCGGCACCACCTCGCATAAATTCAAGGGAACCCTGCTGGCCAACGTGATCGCCGCAGTTGACCCGCAGCTGCTGCAGAAATACCAGGCGGTCCAGCCGGTGGGCGTGGATGATTACATGTCTAACATCACCATGGAGGAAGTACTGGCGGAGAACGCTGTCTATGTGATGTATGAAGACAATGGAAAGCCGCTGCTGACCAAGCAGGGGAAAAAAGGTGCCCTGCGGGTGGTGGTCCTGGATGATGTGTTCGGACAGCGCTTTACCAACTATATGATTGAAATTGGATTGGAGTAGGCTATGAGAATCACCCAAATCAGAGCCATCATTTCCACCCTATTGATCCTGACCGCGCTGCTTTCACTCAGTAGCGGAGCAATTTTATATTTTCTGCCCTATGGCATGTGGCTGTGTTTTACCCGAGGATTTCTGAACGATGTACATGCGTTGAGCGGACTGGTAATGGGCATCACCATATTAATCCATTTCATCATAAATCGGCATCTATATACAAAAGAAATGAAAAATTTGTTTTTCTGGAAAAAAAACAGGACATTTAGAATTTAAATCGAAATATACATTATACAATCAGTCCTTAGCAAAAATTTCTAAAAAAGTACCATCGTCTAATTAAATATTTTTGCATTCCGAGTTCATTTCTCTAACGTCCTGCGGACTATGACAATGAACCGATGGGTTCGACTGGAAACGGTCGTGCCTCCCGTTTTGGAAAGGAATCGCGCAATTTATTGCAAACTTTCTGAAAACGGGCGTATATCGCCTGTTTTTTTTGCCCAAAGGGAGGGTTATTATGCCCAAATTTCGGCTTGTCATGGTTTATTTCCTCTTATTTTCAGCCCTGACGCTGACCGGCTGTGCGACCCGGCAGCAAATAAAATATGACCGCGATTTCTTTGCCATGGATACCTATATTGCCTGCCAGGTTCTGTCAACCGATGAAGCCCAGGCGGCACAGGCACTGGATGCTGTCCAATCTGCTTTCATGGAGATCGACCGGCTGACCAACCGCTTTGCGCAGGATTCGGAAATCACTGCAGTGAATCGCAACGCCGGGGTGGCGCCGGTCAAAGTCAGTGCAGAT
>CAZACF010000060.1:0-11642 GCA_964483565.1 uncultured Syntrophomonas sp.
CAGCATCAGCAAATAGGGCTGACCTTGCTCCTGTAACTGCTGAAAAGCTTCCAGGGAAGCAGTGAGATTGCGGTTTAAGAGGGCATCGGTCAACTTGAAAATACTGATCTCCTGACGGCTGTCCAGTTCTTCTGACAGATGGTTGGCGGCAATACTGCCCTTGGGAACTGTCAAGGCCACCTTCTCCAGCAGGTTTTGCAGATAATACATATCCTGTCCGCTGGAAACCAACAAATTCAAGGCGGCCGGTTCTATCGCCAGACCCCGCTGATGGCATTTTTCTTTGACCCAGTCACCCAAAGCCTTGGGACTGAGCGTTTTAATATTTTCCACATGAGCATGTTTGCTCAATACTTTGGCAACCGGATTGGTGGCAATATGCTCGGCAGCGCAGATAATCAAGGTCTGTCCTGCCGGGATGGACACCAGATAGGCTTGCAAGATATGGGCAATCTCTTCGGCCTTTTTAGCTTTGCGACTATTTTTACCCAGCCAGGCGGGATTTTTAATAACCACCAGCCGCCGGAAGGAAAATAAACTGCTGGACTGCAGTGTTTCCCCCAATTCCAGTGGACTCATTTCATCCCCGTCCAACCTGACTACTTCCGGTTCTTCTCCGTATTGCGTCTGGATGCGGACAGCCATATCCTCGATCCTTTGATCGATCAGATACGACTCATCGCCCCAGAGATAATACATTTTCTCCAATTGTTCCATCTTGCCCTGCTCTCCGTATATTTTTCTGCCTGTTATGGTTATTATAACCTAAGCCGCCGACCTTGTTAAAGGCGGCGACAGACAAATTTATTTATATGGTATAATCAATCCGGATAGTTATCATAAACTGAAATAAAAGTAAACGCATACCCGGCCAGAAACTGCGTTTCATCAAGGAGGTACAGAATGACTGAACGTTATGACGTGATTATCATCGGGGCAGGTCCCGCCGGAATCTTTGCCGCCCGGGAAATTTGCCGCAACAGTTCCGCCAAGGTACTGCTGCTGGAAAAGGGACGCCTGGTGGACAAACGCAGCTGTCCGGTCAGCGAAGGAGCTGACACCTGTATCAACTGCCAGCCCTGTTCGATCATGAGTGGCTGGGGTGGAGCAGGCGCGTTTTCCGACGGAAAACTTACCCTGACCACTGAATTTGGCGGCTGGCTCAGCGATTATATCGGCAAGGAACGACTGGCGGATTTTATTGAATACGTTGACCAAGTCTATCTGCAGCATGGCGCGTCGACAACCGTCTATGGGCAAAATGAAGAAGAATTTGAAACCATGCGTCTGCATATGGCGCGCGCCAACCTCAAGCTACTGCCCGCCCGGATCAGACATATGGGGACCGACAACACCCTCAAGGTACTGCAAAATCTGAAAATCGAACTGGATCCTCATATTACCATTAAAACTGGTGAAGCCGTGGAAGATATTTTGGTAGATCGACGCGGGGTCAAAGGGGTCAGAACCAAAAAAGGCAGCTATCATGCCTCCCGTATCATCTGCGCTCCCGGCCGCGATGGTGCGCAATGGTTTTCCGAGCAGATGTTGAAATTGAAAATCCCGCTCAGCAACAACCAGGTCGATATCGGCGTCAGGGTTGAACTGCCGGCGGTGACCATGCAGGATTTCACCGATAAAGTTTATGAACCGAAAATCATCTATAATACCAAGGAATTCGATGATCTGGTCAGAACTTTCTGCGTCAATCCCAACGGACACGTGGTCATGGAAAACACCAACGGAATCATTACCGTCAATGGCCATTCCTATGCGGGAAGTAAAAGCACCAACAGCAATTTTGCTCTGCTGCTCAGTCAGGAATTCACCGAGCCCTTCAATCAGCCCATTATTTATGGGCGCTGTATTGCCAGTCTGGCCAACATGCTGAGCGGAGGGATCATCGTGCAGCGTTTTGGGGATCTGAAGCGCGGTCGGCGTTCCACCAAAGCCCGGATTGCCAAAGGCCTGGTCGAACCTACTCTCAAAGCGGCAGTTCCAGGAGATCTGTCGCTGGTCTTGCCGCATCGTTATATGGTGGGTATTATGGAATGTCTGGAGGCTCTGGACAAAGCCATCCCCGGATTAGGCGCGGATCATACCTTGCTGTACGGCATTGAAACCAAGTTTTATTCAGCCCGGCCCCAACTAAGCAACAATCTCAAAACTTGTATCGAAGGATTGTGGGCCAGCGGCGACGGGGCGGGGGTCACCCGCGGTCTGATTCAGGCCAGTGTATCAGGCGTGGTTGCTGCCCGTGAGGTCCTGGCAGAGATGTAAATAAAACGGCCCCTGCCGCTATCTGATATGCTGCCTCCAGACGAAACAGTGTTTTTTGTTTCCCTGTCCTGTCTGGAGGCAGCATATCACTTATCAGCGGCAGGGGCTGACTTTTGCTGTCTGTACTTGCAGATATGTTACCTCAGTTCGGTGGGGATAAAGGCGTCCACCAGTCCGATTACAAAAGCTGCCAGCAAGCTGCCCAGCAAGGAAACACTCAAATAATTGGGGATAATAAACTGGGCCAAATAAATAACCACGGCGGCAACCACAAACCCAACGATGCCGCGGCTGCGAGGAGAAACATTCTCTCCCAGGGCCAGTTCCACCAGATAACCTAAAACGGCAATGACCACGGCGGCAATCAATGCCCCCCAAAAACCTGATACCTTGATTCCAGGAAGCAGATAACTGATCAGCAACAGGACAATGGCTGAAACAACAAAACGTACGATAGTACGAACCATGTGGGAACCTCCTTTATTGATCATATAATTTGCTCTAGGATAGTTTTACCCAAGTATTCTGCGAAACATACATATCATTTCAATATCGGGAAGCAAATCATACCTCGGATCTCACCATTTCAACCAAGACATAAAGCGTTTTTTTAAATATCCCCGGCGCCGCAGCATGACCAAAGTATAACGCCGGCGCTGCTGCAATTGTTTCCATAAATTTATAAAAAAGAAGCCGACTACCAGGGCAGACAGCAATTCCGTCAGGGAAAATGCCAGCCATACCCCTTTGATCCCCAGAAAATGTGGCAGAATAATTAACGCCGGCAGAAATATGCCCAGTTGCCTGAGCAGCGACAGCCACATGGCAGCGGTTCCCTTGCCCAAGGCCTGCAGTATATGGCTCAGGACAATGATCGGGCCCATGACCGGCAAAAACAGGGTTGCCAATTGCAGACAATCAACCCCCAGATCAATCAGAACCGGATCACGGGAAAAAATGGCCATCAGCTCCCGGGCATGATCATGCATAATCAACCAGGCCAAGATTAAAATGATGAAAGATAAAAAAGAAGCCTTGAAAATGGTTTCCTTGACCCGATCAGGCTGGCGGGCCCCGAAGGCGAACCCGGCCAACGGCATGGCGCCGTGGGCCAAACCATAAACCGGCATGTAAAATATGGAGCGGATGCGGAAAAATACTCCCAGGGCAGCAACGGCGGTGTAATCGAACCCGACCAAGGTTTTATTCAGATAGCTCATAATAAAGACCGCCAGCAGTTCCATTACCAAGCTGGGCAAACCTACCCGATAGATGTCTGCCAACACGCCAGGGCTTGGACTGAAGCAGACAGCCTTCCAGGTCAACAGCAATTTGTTCTTGAACATCAAATAAATAAACAGCACCGTCGTGACCATTTGTGATAAAACCGTTGCCCAGGCCGCACCTTTAATTCCCAGGGCCGGAAAAGGGCCCAGACCGAAGATCAGCAGCGGATCGAGCAACACGTTTAGAGAGATGGCGATCAGGTTGCCCAGCATGGGCAAACGGGTATTGCCTTCCCCCTGAACGATGTGGGCAGCAATCATGGGCACAAAAGTAAAGATACTGCCCAACAGAATGATGTAAAGATAATCGTGGCTCAGTGCGAATATTTCCGGACTGCAGCCGAAGACCAGCAACAGCCTTTCCAAGCTGATCAGTCCCAGCCAGGAAAAGAAAACCCCGTAAATTACCGCGATGATCAAACCATGCCAGGCAATATTATCGGCCTTGGCCTGCTCCCTTTTTCCCAAGGTACGGGCCAGCAGGGAGGTGATTCCCACCCCGGTTGCCGAACCTGTGGAGGTTAGCAAAACTTCGATAGGGATACAGAAAGTCAGGGCGGCCAAAGCGGAAGAACCCAGTCGGGATACAAAGTAGGTATCGATCAAGGCAAAAAAAGCCGAGATCATCATCCCGGCCATGGCAGGAAAGGAGAGGCTGATGATCAGTCGGCCCACTTTGTCTTCGCCCAGTGCTTGCTTTCTGATCGCCCTCCTCCCCCTTCTTCCAAACTTATGAAAGGAAAAGAGAGAATAGTATTAATTTTGTTATCACAGCATACCAAATCCCTTGAGCATAACCATCCTGGTGCAGATGCCCGCTAGCCATATTTGCTTTGGCAGCAAAAAACCTCCGTACAGATACTCTTTGGTCTGACGGAGGTTTGCAGCGAATACCAACTTTGTTAATCAGCAACAAAACAAGAGCCCGGTGCTCCCCTCAACGTTTATTTGTAATATTCATAGGCCCGGGTGCATACTATAACCGCTGCTTCACGGGTTGCATTACCTTCCGGGTCAAACATATTGCTGCCCACGCCGTTGACAATACCTGCCTTGGAACAGTAGTAAACCCCGTCCCGGGCCCAGGTTTTGATTTTGGCATCATCGGCAAACGGTGCTGCTCCGGCATTGCTGAAATCAGCACTCGGATTGATGACTTTCAGCGCCCGCAACAGGATGGTGGCCATTTGTTCCCGGGTGACCAGCTCGTTGGGGGCATATTTATTGTTGCCCACTCCGGTGACCAAACCCAGATGGGCTGCTTTTAATATTTCCGGATTGGTCGTATCAACAAAGCTGGCACTGCCGACCGTTCCCTTCTGCCCGGTATACGTTTCATACAATTTAACCGCCACTTCGGCAAATTCTTCACGGGTGATCTTGCCGGACATATTCCCTTTGATCCGTTCCGTAATCAAGCCATATCCCTGTGCCTTGTCAAGCTCGGCAATTGCCCATGAACTGGCACCCTTATAAAAACTGCCGGACTGGTTGGACAATTCATTGGACCAGGGAGAATAGACATAATCCCATTCGCCGGGACCATCCCCATATGAATATTGATACCAGAATCTCAAGCGAAAACTGTAGCGATAGTTATTAATTTGGATCTCTTCCATGCTGCCTTCATCCACAACCTCAATTTCCGAGCTGAATACATTGGTTTTTCCGGACACGCTGGTGGTGGTATAGGCATCCAAATGCCCGCCGGAATAATCTTCCCATTCTCCATTATCAATTTTCCTCTGAACGTCCATGCCGACGATGTTGTCCTCCGGACGGGTCTGATCCAGATCCAGAATACTCTGAGGGATACTGTACTCAATGTAATAATACGGAACCCCCTCGTCGTTTTGCCTGGGTTCCATCTTCTGATATTGAGGGGCCTCTAAAGTTGCCGGTACCCCGTCCGGCAAAGCCAGCCCCACAGCAGGGAAGGCCAGTATCATCAGTCCCAGCCCAATTACAATGAATAAAAGATTTCGTTTCATCCGTTTGACCTCCTCAAATGATTAATACCCAACCTCATGGCTTTAAGAAAACATTACTTTCTTGCTGTAATATTCGAATTTTTTTTGCCTAATCCTGCTTTCCTCTCCTATGGCGTAACATATTTTTCAGCCAACCTTCCCCCTACTTCCTGGTTGGCTTGATTTGCATGCTGCGGCCATCGCTTAAAATAATGATAGCGCCCTGCTGATCAGTACGTAAGATTTTCAGGTTGGCTTTTTCCAAGATTGTCAGAACGGTCGGATGGGGATGGCCGAATTGATTGTCCTGTCCCACGGAAATAATGGCATAACGGGCCTTGAGCCGCTGATAAAATTGCGGCAGCAGCGAGCCTTTACTGCCGTGGTGGGGTACCTTCACAATCGTCGTGTCGGTTATGAGGTCTTGGTCAAGCAGCGATTGCATGACCTCCTGTCCAATATCTCCGGTCAGCAGAATGGAAAAATCACCGTAGCTTATCTGCATCACCAGGGATTGTTCATTATGATTGGCAGAAAACGTTGCCTGACCCGGATGCAATACCTTTATTCGCAAGCCTTCTTCGATGTTTATCTCCTGTCCGGCGGAAACCTCTTGCAGGTCAATCTTTTTGTGCAGCGCAATTTGTTTTAAATTCCGATACTCTTTTACACCTGCCAACAGTTTGGGTACAACCATCGTTTTAACCGTCAGCTCTTGCATCACGCTTTCCAGCCCCTGGATATGATCGTGATCGGGATGGCTGTTGATCAGGGCTGCCAAAGAGCGTATCCCACGATGATGCAAATAGGGCAACAGCGTGGTGTCGCCCACATCATAGAGCATGCTGCCGCCGCCATCCAACAGCATAAACTTCCCTTGCGGCGTCTTGATCAGAATCGCATCCCCCTGACCCACATCAATAAAGTCGATTTCCAGTTGGCCGCGATGATAAAAGCCGGACGGGATCAAAAGAACCACCATAAAAATCAGCATCGCAGCGGCTGAGGCCCAGGCCCATTTTCGATACCGCCTGGAGTCCAACGCATATGACCCGCTAATCACTCCAGTGTAATACAAGATCATGAAAACGATGGGCGGGGTTGCCACCCAGATGTAACCGCCCGGCAAAAGCTGTACCCATTTGACGATGAAAAGAATCAATTCCGTAAAGAATCCGGCCGGGTAGAGGAACAAGGCGGCCAGGAAGGGCAGGACGGGAGCCAGAAACAAGGCGATAAAACCAAGGATCACGGCAGCTGCGGATAGATAGGTGACCAGAATGTTGGTGATGATGGAAACCGGCGTCAGGATGTTGAAATAATAAGCGATAAGTGGCATGACCGCCAGTTCGGCTGCCAGCGGTAGCCAGATCAGATCCCATCCCCGGCCTTTATAAGGAAAAGCTTGTTGCAGACGGGGATAGATAAAGATCAGACCCCAGGTGGCCACAAAGGTCAGTTGGAATGAAATCGTAAACAAGGCGGCCGGATCGAGTAACAAATTGAACACTCCAGCCAGCGCCAGCGCATTCATCATGTCATGTTTGCGTCCGAAATAATAAGTAGCCAGCCCCAGGATTCCCATAAATATTGAGCGGATAACGTAAACCGGCCAGGCGATCATGGTGCCATACAGCAGCAAAATCATAGTCCCGCTGATGAATCTTGCCCCTTTGGAAAAATTCAGGAGAGAGACGATCCAGCCTACCAGCAGGAGCAAAAAGCCCACATGCAGGCCGGATACCGAAAAGAGATGAATAATACCGGTCTTTTGAAAGCTGTCATATTGCTCTTCGTCAATGCCTTCCTGTGCGCCCAACAGCATGCCCAGCAAAATGCTGGCCTCCTGACGGGGCAAGGTCGCCTGAAAAACGCTTTCCGCCTGGGCGCGAAAATTGTCCAGCCATTTTACCGGACCTGAGGCCGGGGCCATAACCTCTAAACTGCCGCTGTTCTTAACGCTCAAGTTGTAATAAATACCGCTGTGGGAGAGGTAGAGAACATAGTTGAACGCTCCCGGGTTACCGGGAGGGCGGGGTGGTTTCAAAACCCCGTGCAGCTCCACCTGATCACCGCGGGATAGTTCGGTGGCAAAATAACAGACTACCCGTATCTTTCTTTCCCATGGTGAGGGTTGCTCGGTTTGCAGGATAAAAGTCGTTTTCTCGCCCTCCATGACGGGAAAGTCCAGCACCCGACCGGAGCATTGATATGCTTGTACAACCGGAAGGTTGGCCGGGATATCCGGAATACGCAGTTGCCCCCAGAAGATCCCTCCCAGCAGCAGTAAAGCATAAAGCAGGATTCTCTTGCTCTCGTCCTTGCAGGCAACAATGGCCAAAACCAGCAGCATGACGATACCCAGGGCTATTATCCATAACTCGTAATAAGCCAGAATAATCCCTGCCGCCAAACTTATAAAAACAATCGGCCAGGTTTTGGTCACCTTGATAATTCCATCCTTTTTTCTACATTATATGGAATTATCCAATTTATTTACAGCCCCTGCCGGTGCAATAAGAGCTTCAGGTTGAACATATAAAATACGGTCCATCTTAATAAAAACTTCGCTGGGCGGCTTGGATACCTGTCACAAAGACTACCTGATCTGAATCTGGCAGTCCCTGAGCAGGTCACAGGCAAAGCTGCAGAGCTTTGACCGGAACGCCATTGTTCCGGTTCAGTTTAATATATGCGGCATCATCATATACTGTATATTCCTGGTTTACCTGAGCAGCATCCGGCAATGATGATCAATTTCCTGCCCAAAAAGGTTTTCCATGCCCACCGGCAGATACGACCGGGTGGCGGCAGAATATTGATAATGCTTACGGTAATATGATTGATCTGCCGCAATCTTTTTCAGTTGCCGGACCAGGACATCGATTTCTTCCCGGGTGTTGTAGGCTGCAAGACTGATCCGCACCATTCCCGGCAGTTTATCAGCTTCTTTTTGCTGATAGACGGATAAATGATTTTTACTCTCCCGTTCCCCCATCAGTTTCCGGATATATGGCTGGGCACAGAAACATCCGGTGCGCACCGCAATACCGGCTTCACCGCAGAGGATTGCTCCTAATTGGGCATGACTGAAGCCGGGTAAATTGAAACTGATCACCCCCACCCGGGGAACCGTTCCATAAACGATGATGCCGGGCACGGTTTTGATCCGCTGCAAGGCGTAGGTGCATAAATCGCTTTCGTAGCGGGCCAGATTTTCCATCCCTATTTTTTCAAGATACTGCAATGTTCTGGCCAGGGCATAGGCACCCACCACATTAGGCGAACCGGCCTCTTCCCGATCAGGCAGATGGGTCCAGTAGGCGTTATTGCTGGTAACCATATCTACCGTACCGCCGCCTACATATTCGGGCTTGCCCTGCAAAAAGAAATCCTTGGGGCCAACCAGTACGCCGGTGCCGAAAGGTGCATAGATCTTATGTCCGGAAAAAACAATAAAATCAATATGCCGGGGATCATGATTATCTTTTATATCAACCGGCTGATGAGAAATCAATTGTGCACCATCCACCATAATCAGGGCTTTATGTTCATGGGCCATTTCAGCCAGACAATAGATATCGTTGATATGTCCAGTCACATTGGATGCACCGGTAACGGTCAATAACTTAATACGGGGGTAATGATGTTTGAGCTTTTTCTCCACGTCAGCCAGATCCAACCGCCCCTGCTCATCGACCCCGGCATATTTGACCACGCTTCTGTTGCGCCAGGGCAGATCGTTGGAATGATGCTCCATTTCCGTGCTTAGCACCATATCACCGGGGTTAAAATGAAAGCGATAGGACAGTTTATTGATGGCCTCAGTGGTGTTCTTTAAAAATATAACCGTTTTTTGATCCGGGTCAGCCTGTAAAAATTGACCGGCAATGGCATGAGCTTCATCATACAAGCGCGTGGCCAGCAATGACTTGTATCCCATGCCTCGATGGACACCGGAATACCATGGTAAAAAATCTTCCACATCTTTGATGACCGGATGCAAAGCGGGAGTGCTGGCAGCATTGTCAAAATTTATAGACGTTCCCCTTTGTCCCTTGTACAAAGGAATCTTCTGCCCTGCTCCCTGCACCAGGCGGCGGAATTCCTGCCAGCCGCGTTTGTCATATGCCATGCAATGCTTCCCATCCTTATGTGTTCGCTTTATCTATACTATGAATATGCGCTTGTTTTGCTACAAAAAAAGCCTGCTTATCAGCAGGCGCAAATCATAAAACAAGGCTTAACGCCAATCACCATCTGGCTATCTGGGGGTGGCATTGTCTGGGGGGATAGCTCCTCCCCTGCCCCGCTTGCCGATGATCTTAACGATAAACCTTGCTGTTGTCCCAGATTTTACGAGAATCTATTGGGCTTTGTTTTCACGGCGAAAACCTGGCATTAAAGTTGGCTGGTCACTATAAATAATGTAAAAAAGATTAACTGCTATACTTGATAGGACGGATGCAATTGCTATATAAACAATTGCATATCCGCCTGCAAGGCATCCTTTAAATAATCATATACTTCGATGACTTCCACCTCATCAATCAGTTCCTCAGCTTCAAATCCCATAATTTCCAGGGACAGTTTGCAAGCATAGAACTTGACTCCATTTTTACGTGCTCCGGCCAAAAATTGGCTCAGGTGGGGAGCCTGATTGTCATCCATCATTTTTACCAGCATACTCTTGCCCAATCCGCTGAAGTTCATTTTAGACAGGCCCAATTGCTCCGGCCCCTGCGGCGTCATGGCAGCAAACATTTTTTCAAAAGTACTCTTGTCTTGCGGACTCATTTTTTCCGGGTCGCGCAGCAGCAGTAATCCCCAAAAGGAAAAGAATATGGTGACCTTCACCCCCAGGTCACATGCTCCGTTGGCAATGATCAGCGCCGCCAGCGCCTTGTCATAATCGCCGCTGAACAATAACAGATTGAGATTTTTTTCTTCCATAGACAACCTCCTCAGCCTTTGCTGCTTTTATTATCTGCATATCCGGCTGCATTTATGAGGGAGGTTGCTAGCGTACAGATATCAAATCTTTAATATCCGCATATTTTTTATCCCCAATGCCGTTGACGTTTTGGATCTCTTCAATCCTGCCAAAACCCCCGTTGCTCTCCCGATAAGCAACGATCCGCTGAGCAATGGCCGGGCCAACCCCGGGCAAGCCGTCCAGTTCCTGCGCTGTAGCCGTGTTGATATTTACCAGCCCGCTGGCAGACGATCCCTGGGCAGCAACCGATAAGGCAGGTAGTTGTCCCGTTGTTGGCAAAGGCTGGGCAGGGAGATTTTGCAGGGTGATCTCCGCTTGACTGAACAGCTCCACCGTCTCACCATCCTGCAGCTTGCGGGCGGGTTGGGCATAATCGAGGGCAGCACCGGGAAGTATTCCCGCCATTTGCAAAGCATCATATACTCTTGCGTCGGACGGCAGTTTATAAAGGCCCGGCTTTTCCACCTCACCACAGACATACACCTGCAGTTGCTGGCCGTCGGATCTTTCCTCATTTCCAGTTGCTGTCTGTACAGTCAGATCCTCTTCCATGACTTCAGTTTGATTCATTTCCCCATATTTAATCCCGGCGAAAAAGACTATCACTGCCACTAAAAGCATAGCAGCCAGCAGATAGCGACGATCAATTGGCCGCATCTATCGTCACCCCCTGCTTCCTTTTTTCTTCACCGGCAATCCATTTCCTCCTTTTATTGGCATATAAATATTAATTGTTACATATATTTCCTCAGCCACTGTTTTATGTGAAAATTTTTCTTGATATATTGAAAAGTACCTGCCAGTATGAACTTTGCCAGCCTGGGGCTTCGATTTTGACCCGTAAGCTGGGCTGAGGGCGCAAGGAGTGCAGACTGCATTATAGTCTGCTGCAGACAAACGTCCATAAAACCGATGATGGCAGGCAGTAAAATAAATGCAGCCGTTACTTGGTAAGACTAAACCCAACTCTTTTCCTTGGGCGGACTCGATTCGCTGTGTCTATTACGAGAAGATTAGCCTAATGAATCGATTAATCGGTTGACTTTGCCGATAAACTATTTTATAATTGCAAATGTCAATTGAACATTGAATCGATGATCCGGAGTAGTA
>CAZACF010000061.1:0-11622 GCA_964483565.1 uncultured Syntrophomonas sp.
CGTTGGGGTGTAGCCAAGCGGTAAGGCAACGGACTTTGACTCCGTCATTCGTTGGTTCGAATCCAGCCACCCCAGCCATTTTATATCATGGGTCATTAGCTCAGTCGGCAGAGCACCTGACTTTTAATCAGGGTGTCCCGCGTTCGAGTCGCGGATGACCCACCATTTGAAACACAGAACCCTCCTATGTTCGGAGGGTTTTTTGTTGTTTCTTTGTTTTATTATTTAGCGTATAAAAGTAACGAAAAAGTCACGGGCCATCGTTTTTATTTCAGCAGTACCCTGCCTTTAGCGTCCAATCATCCCAGTTAAATTCCACCGCAACAAGGCAACAATTGAGAACCGGCGCAGCAGAATAAAACCCTCCGGGCAGTAGAGGGTTTTGGGTAGTCCTGGCGTGATTTTGGGGGATGTCAGTGAAAATTATTCTGCGGGGGATGGTTTTCTGGCCCTGACAAAAGCACTGACGATGGCGCCGTTGGACTGCTCCTTTTCTTGCGGAGAGAGGCTTTCCAGCAGAATGCCCATCATGTCATCGCTGAGATCATATTCGCGGGTTACTTCGATCTCAATATCACCAAATCCGGCAGCTGCCAGCTTGGCCTGATATTCCTGATCCAGCAAGGCTCCGGCAATACAGCCTGCCCAGGCCAGCATATCCCGCTTTACTTGGGGAGGCAGATGTCTTCTTAAAACAATGTCAGATACGGCAAATCTTCCACCCGGCTTGAGTACGCGAAACGCTTCCCGCAAAACCTGGTCTTTATCGCCGGAGAGATTGATGACGCAGTTGGAAATGATGACGTCAACGGTGTTATCGGGGAGAGGGATTTCTTCGATATGTCCTTTTATAAATTCCGCGTTGGCAATACCGGCCTCGACCTGGTTGGCCCGAGCAACGGCCAGCATCTCGTCGGTCATGTCCAGTCCATAGGCTTTTCCCTGGGGGCCAACCCTTTTGGCCGACAGCAGCACATCCAGCCCGGCACCGCTGCCCAGATCCAATACTACCTCGCCGTCATTTAACTCGGCCAGCGCGGTGGGATTGCCACAACCAAAAGAAGTAGCGATCAAATCGGGATTGAGCCCATCCAGATCCTTGATCATGTATAAATCGCCGGTAATCGGATCGGCGGATTGACCCGGAATACTGCAGCAGCATCCGCCCAGGTCGATTTTTCCCCCGCCGCAGCATCCGCCGCTTTTTTCGCTGATCGCCTCAGCGTATTTTTGTTTAACAACCTCACGAATCTCTTCCAAAATATTTACTCCCTTCATATATTTATTTTGATGGGATAAGCTTAAAATTTTTATAGTTTAAAATCGGCTTGTAATATCCTGACGTACTCCCGGAGCACCTCTTGATTGAGAAAATAATACTTCCATTTGCCTTCCGGAACTTCGCGCACCAAGCCCGTATCAACCATTTCTTTCATATGATAAGAAACCCGGGACTGGATCATGCCAAACGCAGCCATAATTTCGCAGTTGCAGATCCCCTCCGCCGAGCCGGAGCAACAAGCCTGGGTTCGTTCCGGTTGGTTGACCAGCATCATCAATATTTTGTAGCGAATCGGGTCACTTAATGCTTTGGAAATTCTGCTTGTATCAATCATGGTTTTTATCATATCAAAATTATTTGATGCGATCAAGTCTGCGGGCCGATCCTCAAAATATTCAGCCAGCTGACGATATTAATATAATGGGGGTATAATCATTATACTTAGGTTCGTGATTTAGCAGAAATGATAGGGGGTATTTCTTTGAATATATTGATACGCAACGGTTGTGCCTTTTTAATGGCTTTGATGATGTTGTTTGTTTTTTTACCGATAGCAGCCGCCGCTGACAATGACCCGATCCTCACATCCATCGGGCATGAAAACACCGACACCGTTTCACCAGGTTCGGATCGCACGATAACGCTGTATGTACCCTACAACTTTGCAGGCGATACGGTCGATCTGCAGAACGGGCTGAATATTACTTATGATGTAAATGCCTATAAAAATGTGATTGTCATTCCGCAGGACCAGGCCAAAGTTGACCAGGCAGCGGTGACTGTCACGGTTACCTATAATGAAATCGATGATGATGATACGGATGCTAAAAGCCGCACCGAATACCGGGTGTATGTGAAACGTACCGCTTCCCAACCACCGGAGTTCTCCGGTAAAATTGCCAAAACCGGTACCAGTCCGGGTACCGTGACGTTTACAAGCAATGATTTTACCGCCCGCTATAAGCGCAACGATGGGGATAACATAACCTTTGTCTCCCTGGCCGGCAGCAATCTGAATGTGGGAACTTTAAACCTGGCCGGCAGCAACTATTCTTGGGAAGATTTGATCAGCGTTGATTCGCTCAGCAATCTGACCTTTGTCTGCAATAACAGTGGTACCGTTTCCTATAGCGTCTCGGCTTATAGCGGTAACGGCGGTGATACCCTGGTGGGCACAGCGGTTTTAAGCATTACCGTGTCCGCTCTATCCGCACCCACCATCGAAAGAGAAATCAGCCAAACCTTTTCAGCCGGGAATAGCCTGGCTTTTTCCCAGTCCAGCTTTGCAAACTGCTGTAATCTCAAAGGTGGTACGCTGGCATCCATCGAAATCACCCCCCAAAACTCTGCCTATGGGAGCTGGTACGTGGATGGGAGCAAGTTTACCGGGGCGACTGAGTTGATCGCCGCCGACATCAACAAGCTTACTTTTACCGGAAATGCCGAAGGTACAGCCACGTTTTCATGGCGGGCTGCCAACCAGGCAGGTTATTCCGGCACTGGCACCGGAACCATCACTGTAACAGCAGCCAAGCTCTCCTTGAGCGCTTATACCGCCTCTTCGAGAATTAAAAAAGGTGCCACCTGGTCAGTGACCACCTCGCATTTTAGTTTCACCCCGGCCACGATCAAACCCGCCTATGTAAAAATTACAACCATACCGGATAAAACGGACGGCTATCTCTTCCTTTCCACCGATCTGGCCAAAGACAGTACCCTGGGCTATAACGCCATCAGCGCCAACAAAGCGTTGGCCGCCAATGCCATTATCCCTTACAGCCATCTCCCATATTTAAAACTGGCCACCAAAGATACCTCCGCCCACAGCTTTGCCTCGTTTGCCTGGACAGCTGCCACCGGCAGCCTGGTTAAAACTGCCGTCTGGGCAGATGCGGCCCAGTATACGATTAGATTTGTGACCGCCGGCACAGTAGAATACAGCACTGCTCCGGGCATTCCCGTCCCGCTGGATGAGCAGGATTTCAGCGAGGCATTTGATGATGCAACCGGGGAAGATCTCGCCTACCTTACTTTTACGCTTCCAACCAAAACCAGCGGTACCCTTTATCTCAATTATGATCTGGCCAAGAAAACCGGAACTGCCGTATCGGCCAAAACGAAATACTATATCAGCAGCAGCCCCCGCATCTCGGATGTAACCTTCGTCCCGGCCGAGGGCTATAAAAGCGATACCAAGATTACTTATGAGGCTTATGCCAATGAGAATACCCACGCCACCGGCACCCTTGAAATCAATCTGTCCGATCATGACGGCGGTTCAGTCGGTTACCTAACGGACAGAAACTGCCCGGTTCAGTTTGATGCCAGTGATTTCGCCGAGGCCTTCAAGGATGCCACCAGTAAAACGCTGAAATATGTGAAATTTTCCATCCCGTCGTCCTCCTACGGCAAGCTTTACTATGACTATAGATCCTCCTCTGATTATGATTCCACCGTATCTTCCTCCAAAAAATACTATGCTTATTCCTCCCCCTATCTGTCCTATGTATCTTTTGTTCCCAAGGAGGATTATACCGGTGTGATCAACCTGACCTATACCGCTTATTCCACCAATGCTACTTCCTATCGGGGCATTGCCATCATCCATGTTCTGGATACTGCCGGGGGCATCATTTCCCGCGCCACCGGCCAAAACAGCCCGCTGACACTATCCGGTGATGATTTCGCCAAGGAATTTATCTCTGCCACCGGCTCGGTTCTGTCCTATATTACCTTGACTCCGCCTGACAAAGCCGCCGGCGAGCTGTATTACCAGTATTCTGCCGATACCGGCAAAGGTAACAAGGTTACCGCCAAAACTTCCTATTACCATGGGTCTTCCCCCGACATTGCGGATATTACTTTTGTACCCGCCAAAGATTATGCCGGCTCGGTTGACATCGCTTACACCGCCTGCACTGCAAACGACAAAGCCTACCCCGGAAAATTGAAAATCGCGGTGGGTGAATCAGCGGTTCCGGCGATTTCCTATGAAACCGACGAAAATCGGCCGATTTCACTGCGTTCCTTTGATTTTGCCAGCCGATTCCTGAACAGCACCGGCAACACCCTTTCCCATGTGAGCTTTACTTTGCCGTCAGCCTCATACGGTACGTTGTATTACAATTATCGCTCCGACTCCGATCAAGGTCTGGCCGTTATGGAAAACAGCAAATACTATACCAATGCCTTGCCTTATCTGTCCAACCTCACTTTTGTACCTAGATCAGGCTATCACGGTTCTTTCACCATTAGTTACACGGGGTTTGACGCCAGCGGCGCGGGCAGTCCGGGCAAGCTCAAAATCACCGTTGGCAGCACCGAGTATGGGAGCGTAAACTATCATACCGACATTAATGAAGCGGTGACGTTTGACGCCTCTGATTTTAACTCAGCATTCAAGTCCGATAGCGGAGAGAACCTCTCCTATATAAAGTTCTCCCTGCCCTCCACTGCCCTGGGCCGGCTGTACTATAATTATTCTTCTTCATCCAACAGTACCAGGGTAACGGCCGCAACCAAGTATTACCGCAATTCCTCCCCTTATCTATCCAGGGTGACCTTTGTGCCTGCGGACGACTACAGCGGAACGGTAACCATTGATTATAACGCCTATGACAGCGACGACGAGGATTATCCGGGTGCGGTGGTCATTACCGTAAACGACGACAGTGCGCCGCCCAGCCCCCCTGAATACGTTTCCGATAAACCCTTTGTCGATGTGGGTCAAAACTATAATTGGGCCAGCGCTGCCATTGGCCGGTTGTATAGCGCAGGGATTGTAAGCGGGACGGGCAACGGCATCTTTTCGCCCCAAAACAGTATAAAACGCGGCGATTTTATGCTGATGGTCCAGCGGACTTTCAAATTCAACGCAGCCGCATCAGCCAATTTTGCCGATGTTCCCCCGACCAGCTATTATGCAGCGGCGATTGCAACTGCCAAATCGCTGGGCATTGCCCTGGGCAGCCAAAACCATTTTTATCCCGATACGGCCATCTCCCGTGAAGATGCCCTGGTCATTCTGGCCCGCGCCCTGTCTGCTGCCGGCCAGGGACAGACAAGCGGGAGTGCCAGTGACCTGGCGGGTTTTACGGATAAAAACCAGATCTCTGACTATGCCGTCGGAGCTCTATCCACGTTTGTAAAATCCGGCATCATTACCGGTTCGAACGGCGCCCTCCATCCCCGCAGCCATATTACCCGAGCGGAAATGGCGGTGGTCCTGGATCGTCTGTTGAGCCAATCCAACCTGATTGATTAAGGCCAACCAGCGATGAAAAAACCAGCCGGAAAATAATCCCTATAAACAAAATCTGCGCCAGGGCCGGTTGTTATCTGGCCTGAAATATAGTATCTTTATGAAGTCGCCGACAGAAATCTTCAATCAGTTGGATGGTGGAAAGAATGGATGATCGTAACGTAACCCGGCTGCAGTACCAGGACAAGGAAATCCTGCTCATCGCTACCGCCCATGTGTCCAAAGAGAGCGCCGAGCTGGTCAAAAAAGTCATCGAAACAGAACGCCCCGACAGCGTCTGTATTGAGCTGGACGAGCAGCGCTTTCAGAATATGCAAAACCCCCAAGCCTGGGAGAACACTGATCTGATCAAGATCATTAAAACCAAAAGAGTCGGCTTCCTGGCGGCCAACCTGCTGCTGGCCTCATATCAAAAGCAAATTGCCAAAAAGCTGGACGTGCCGGTAGGCGGAGAAATGAAGCAAGGCATCGAAAGCGCCCGGGAGGTCGGAGCCACTCTGGTGCTGGCCGACCGCAGCATCCAGACCACCTTTTTGCGCATCTGGCGCAAACTCAGCCTCTGGGAAAAGAATAAAATGCTGGTCAGTCTGCTGTTCAGCTTCGACGATGAAATGGATGACATTTCCGACCAGGATCTGCAGGAAATGTTAAAGGAAGATATGCTCAACTCGGTGCTGGCCGAGTTGCGCCAGGAGTTCCCGCCGGTGGGCGAGATCCTGGTGAGCGAACGCGACCAGTATCTGGCGGCCAAAATCAAAGACGCCCCCGGCCCCAAGGTGGTGGCCGTGCTGGGCGGCGCCCATGTGCCGGGGGTCAAAGAAGAAATCTATAAAACCCAGGATATGGAACGTATTTCCGTCGTCCCCCCCAAAAGCCGTCTGTCCAAACTGACCGGCTGGATTATCCCGGCCCTGTTTGTGGCGCTGTTTGCCTATGCCTTTTCCGGCGGGGTGCAGACCGGTCTGCAGCAGCTGACCGTCTGGGTGCTGTGGACCAGTTTTCTGGCGGCCGGATTCACCGCGCTGTCACTGGCCCATCCGCTCAGCATCCTGACCTCGTTTGTGGCCGCGCCCTTCACCACCCTCAATCCCCTGCTGGCCTGCGGCTGGTTTACCGGCCTGGTGGAAGCAACCGTCAAGAAACCGACCGTGGCCGATGTGCAAAACGTTTCCCAGGATATTTTCAGCCTCAAGGGTTTTTATAAAAACCGTCTACTGCGCACCCTGCTGGTGATCTTCATGGCCAATCTGGGTGCCTCGCTGGGGACCTTCATCGCCGGAGCGGACATCATCCGCCAGCTGTTTTAACGCCCTGTTACACCGGGACGTTCTTAGTGTAACAAGGTTTTGTTACAGTGAAGCAGTGACCTTGATCATTTGATAGACACAGAGAATACCCCTACAATAAAAATGGGAGGTATTCAAATGACACAAGCAAAATATGAACGTGAATTTGAGACTAATTGACAAGGGGACGCGTCCCCTTGTCACGCTTGTCATAAATAACTCCCTCATGCTGCAATCCCGGACCCGACATCCTCGGTTCCGGGATTTTTTATCAGGTAATACCTCCTCCCCAAAATCAAAGTAATTCCCCTCCCGAAGAAGGGATTATATGGTTGAAAATAGAAGAATAATCCAATAAAAAACGACGGGAGTTTTATACCATGAAAACATCCATCTGTAATTTAACCATACCCAACGACATTGACTACCTGCCGATTGTTCTGGATTACGTGCGAAGCCTGGCTAAACTGGCTGGTTTTGAATCCCGGGAGTGTACGGAATTGGAGATTGCCACCGAGGAAGCAGCGGCCAACGTAATCAAACACGCCTTCGCACCGGGCGAGAAAAGTTCCTTTGATATCCGCTGCGAAATACAGGCAACCACTATGGTGGTGGCAGTTTGTGACCAGGGAATTCCTTTCGATCCTGCCCGGGTGGCCGAGTATAGCCCGGGAGAAAACCGGGATGACCTGTTGGCGGCAGGATTGGGCGGATATTTGATGAAGACTCTGGTCGATCAGGTACAATATATCAATCTAGGTTCGGCCGGAAAAGAAACCCACCTGATCAAAAACCTGCCCGGCCGGGACATTACTGAACAGCTTGACGGCGACTCCGCCCAGCCGGCCAGCGCCACCCAGCCGCAGCAAAATTTAAGCGGTGAAATTACCGCCCGGGCCATGGAGCCCACCGAAGCAGTTGAAGTATCGCGTTGTTTTTTTGATGCCTATGGATACTCTTATGTATATGAAGACATCTATTATCCTGAACGGATTGTGGCTTTAAATCAGAACGGGGAATTGTATTCTGCGGTGGTGGTCAATGAGAGCGGGGAAGTATTATGTCATGGGGCCCTGTTGTTTGCCAGACACCTGCCCGGTATTGCCGAAATGGCCATGGCGGCCACCCGCCCCCACTATCAAGGGCAGGCCCTGGCTCCTAAATTAAATGAGACTATTGTCAAAGAAGCCTTCCGGCGTAAACTGAAAGGCATATTTGCCAATGCGGTTTGCACCCACCCCTATTCCCAGCGGGCAGTTCGTAAAGCGGGGGCAAAAGCAACCTGCTTTCTGCTGGCTCATTCCCTGGACAGCACCAGTATCAAAGGGATTGCAGATAAAATGGCGGACCGGGGCTCGGTCGTCGTATACTACCTCCCTTTGCAGTTTAGTACCGAAGTCTCCACCATATATCCGCCGGTTAAACATCAGGATATGTTCCTGGATCTATATAAGCATCTGGGGTTCCCTGTCCAGATCGGCGAGCCGGTTTCCGCCGACCTTCTTGCCGGGGAATCAGAGATCGAATTAACCATCAATAAGCGCCGCCAGACAGCGGTATTGTCCTTCAACCGCTATGGGCAGGATATTTTTGAGCGGCTCCATGATGTTTTATATCGGATCAAGAAAGAAAGGGTTCAGGTGCTGGAGGCTTATTTAAACCTGAATGACCCACAGACGCAAAATATGGCTGCTTATCTGGAAAAGGAAAGTTTCCTGTTTACCGGTTTCATACCGGGCGTAGAGGGCGGAGACCGCCTGGTCATGCAATACTTTAACGGGATCGTAGTGGATTATGACATGATTCGGCTGGATGCAGACCAGGCACGCGAATTGCTGGATTACATCAGAAGTCACGACTGGATGGAGGGGTCACGTTAAAGATGGATAAATCAGTGCAAAAATATATCTTTATAGCGGTGACGATAGCTTCTTTCGTCACCACCTATATTGCGGCGGCTTTTAATATTGCCCTGCCGGCAATCGGGCAGGAGTTGGCCATGGCGCGCAATCAGCTGCCCTTGATCGCCGGGATATTTTCTCTGACTACAGCGGTTTTATTGGTACCGTTTGGCCGGCTGTCCGATCTGTATGGCAAAAAGCGGGTGTTCCTATCCGGCCTGGTTTTTTTGCTGCTCTTCGCCGGGCTGGCTTCCTTGAGCAACAGCAACTGGTGGATGTTCGCCACATCGGTTGTGGGCGGAATCGGTACCGCCATGTGTTTCAGCAATGTAGCTGCCATTCTGACCGAATCCTTTGACCAATCTGAACGCGGCAAAATTTTGGGAAGCAACGTGGCGGTAGCTTATGTAGGGGCCAGCGGCGGACCTTTTTTGGGTGGCATCATTACCCAATACCTGGGATGGAGAGCAGTGTTCTGGACCATGTTGCCGCTCATTGCTTTGGGGATGTTTTTGGCCTGGCGATATTTGCCGGCCGGCAAGCCGCTTCAACAGAGCAGGTTTGACCGCCAGGGTACTTTGCTGTATGTACTGGGACTGGCTTTATTTATTGTGGGCATATCCTATTTGAGCAAACCCTGGGGCATTGGGCTGCTGCTGGCCGGGCCAATCGTGTTATACCTGTTTGCCAGGTACGAGCGCCAGTTGGACAGTCCTTTGATACAGTTGGCCGTTTTTAAAAATCGCGTTTTTAGCCTGTCCAATCTGGCTTCCTTAATCCACTATGGAACCACCTACGCCACCAGTCTTTTATTGAGCATGTATTTGCAGGACCAGGGCATTAAAGCCCTGACTGCCTCGATGGCCGGATTGGTCCTCTTTGCCCAGCCTTTTACCCAGATCATCTTCTCCCCTATTGCCGGCAAATTATCAGACCGGCTGGAACCAAGGTGGCTGGCTTCTGCAGGGATGACCGTGACCTGTTTATGTCTGCTGTCGCTGGGCTTTATAAAACCGCACACGGAAATCATGCTGCTGGTGCTGATCCTGCTGATCATGGGAACCGGCTTCTCCTTCTTCGTGGCTCCCAATAACAATGCCATCATGAGCTCCCTTCCCGCCGGTCAGTACGGACTGGCCTCAGGAGTTATGGCGACCGGCAGAATTCTGGGAATGTCTTTGAGTCTGGCCACCACCACCATGCTGCTGAACCGCTCCGGCACAGGAATAGCTTCTACCCTGGAATTCATGAACGGCTTTCAGCAGTGCTTTATTACCTTTGCCATCCTGGCCCTGGTAGGAATCGCAGCCTCACTGGCCCGCGGCCCAAAGGAAGCCAAATAAAATCAAATAACCACGCAAGTCAAGAACCAGTGCTGAGGGACCGTGCCAAGGGGACGGGGTTGTTGTCACACCAATCTTAAAGGTGACAACAACCCCATCCCCTTGGCACGCGTCCCCTTGGCAACTCCAAAACCTTCAAAACCTTGTTACACTAAGAACGTCCCAGCGTAACAAGCGTAACACATGTCACCGCTGGCTTTAAAACGATTTCTATTGACAAATATTAATTATCGTGATAAATATAAATTACATTATTTTATAACGAGCGTTCGATATAAAATAAATGGATATAAAGTGAATACGACTCCGTTACTTTACAGAAAATACTTTGAACTGCTATACAAACGCCCCAACTCACAGGAGGTTTCATTATGCCAAAAATCGTTGACCATGACGTTTATCGGGACGATCTGATCGAACGCTACTTCGATGACTTTGCCCAGCGCGGTTACAGCGATGTCACCATGCGGGAAATCGCAGCCAAGCTGGGAATTTCCACCGGAACCCTGTACCACTATTTTCCCACCAAGAAAAACATTCTCGAACACATGCTGCAGTTGGCCAGCCGCCGCGACATTTCTGGGGCGATGACATCCATCCAGGAAGATACCCCGCTGGAAGACCGGATCAGAGTCTTCAGCAGCTATATTATGGAAAAAGAACAATGGTTTGCCGACATCATGCTGCTGACCATTGACTATTACCGCCAGCAACACAAAGACAGCGGCTTTGAGATGATGAACGAAGCGGATTCCCACTACGGCAACGGAGTAGCTGAAGCGTTCGGCTTATCCGAAGATCTGGGATTTTTCTTCACCATCTTTTTCAATGGCCTGATCTTTCATCGGCTGGCTTTCCCTGACTCGGTTTCCTTTGAGCAACAAGCGGAATTATTTATCAAAGTGATGATGACCTACGCCCGCGCCCAAGGGCTTGAAAAAAAACCAAACAACGAGGGGGTTGACAGCCACAAATAACGATCTGCTACTGCACACAACAAATGTTAAATGAAAGGATTTGAAGTAAATGACGCAAAAACCGGACTTCGAAAAAGAATTTGCCGATTATCTGGATCGTGAGAAACATCTGGCCCTGATGGTACGCAGCCGCGCCGCCAAATACGGCGACAGCAAAATCGCTGTCCGTCATAAACCTTATGGTGAATGGATCGCGTACACCTGGAAGGAATTCGGAGATCAGATCGATGCCACCGCCAAAGGCCTGCTGGAATTCGGGGTCAAAGAGGGTGAATTCGTTGGAATCTTTGCCAACAACCGGGTGGAATGGGCCATCGCCGACTATGCTTCCTTCTCCGTGCGGGCTGCTTCCGTGCCGGTATATGCCACCAACTCAGCAGCCGAGCTGAAATATATCGTCAACCACGCTGAGATCCGCATTCTTTTCGCCGGCAATCAGGAACAGTATGAAAAAGCCCTGTCTTTACTGGGCGCAGATTGCCCCACGCTGGAAAAAATAATCGTCTTTGACAAGATCGCCGTCATCGAGAAACGTCCCGAAGTCATGTATTTTGACGATTATCTGGAAATGG
>CAZACF010000062.1:0-11513 GCA_964483565.1 uncultured Syntrophomonas sp.
GGACTGCCAGCGTCAGGATCATGGGCAGGATCGGCCCATTGCCCATATCTACAGATTTGGAGGAAATCAATTTCACAATAGAATCCTTTCCGCGATACGCCTGATAAAATTGCAAGTATACCCCTTGTTTCTTGGGAACGGTTGCTGCGGAATCATGATGATAGAATACGTAATGGTAAATTCGCCACTAGCATACGGCGGTAGCGGGCACTGGCCCGGATATCCGAGATGGGTTGTACTTGCTGGGCAGCCGTTTCTCCATATTCTCTTAACAGGCCCACGGATAATGTTCGGCCCTGCAACATTTTATCCGCTTCCGGAAAAACCATTACAGTTGGGCCTACGCTTCCCCAGGCAATCCTCACCCTTTCAATCTGCTCGGCTTGCACCTGCAGCGCAACCGCCATACTGCACACGGCAATGGCCAAGGCTTTGCGCTGACCCACCTTGAAATAATAACTGCTGGTAGCTGCCGCGGGAAGCGGTATTCTTATTTTGGTCAGGAGTTCATCTTCTTGTAAAGCTGTCTTGCCTGGGCCTTGAATAAAATCTTCTATGTCCATCATCCTGCTTCCCCGCCGGTTGGTTATTTCCAATTGAGCCTGCAGTACGTAAAGAGGCGGCAAGGTATCTCCGGCCGGTGAGGCCGTACAGATATTTCCGCCGATGGTTGCCATGTGCCTGATGGCCGGAGAGCCAAGCACTGCCGCCGCTGCTCCCAGCGCAGAAAGATGACAGTTGATGATGGGGTTGTCCAGCAATTGTTGATGGGTAACCATGGCGCCAATGATCACTTCTGACGGGGTCAATTCTATTTGCTGTAATTCCATTATCTTCTCCAAGGCAAGGATCGTCCGGGTATCAGGCCCCGCTTCGCGCAACTTTACCAACAGGTCCGTTCCTCCGCCCATTATCATGGCTTTTGGTTCTTCCCCTTTGATTTTCCAAAATTCTTCCAAACTTACGGGCAACAACACCTTCCTCATGGTTGCTCCCTCATTTCCCTGGCTGCGCATTCTACGGCATCGACGATTTTCTGATAACCGGTACAGCGGCAAAGGTTGCCGCTCAGACCCTGCCGAATTTCGTTGCGGCTGGGATCAGCATTGCGCTGCAGCAGATCTGCCGCGGCGATGATCATGCCCGGGCTGCAGAATCCGCACTGAACTGCTCCCTCGTTAATAAAAGCTTGTTGGATCGGATGTAGTTTTTCTCCCTCACTAAGTCCCTCGACGGTCGTAATATGATGTCCATCCAGCTGCGCTGCCAGCATCAGACAGGATAATTTACTTATTCCGTCTACCAATATGCTGCAGACACCGCATTCACCCGTTCCGCATCCTTCTTTGCTGCCGGTTAAACCCAGATCTTCCCGCAACAGGTCAATCACCCGTCGGTCAGGCCGGGTATCCATCTCCCGTTCTTCCTGATTCAAATGAAACTTAATCAGCATTGGCAACCTCCTTGGCATCATTCTGCAGAGCCAGCAAGATTTGTTCGGGGTTCAAAGGTCCTGTTCTGGCATACGGTCCGATCGCCCGATAAACCGCATTGGCAATAGCCGGCAAGGGCATGCTTATACTTATTTCTCCTATCCCCTTCATCCCGTAAGGCCCGCTTTCCTCCAGGGTTTCAATGGGCAAGCTGATCATATCCGGGATATCCAAACAAGTTGGAATGATATAGCTGGCCAGATTGTGGCTCAACACTTCCCCCTCGGCCAGCTTGAAATCCTCCCATAACGCATAGCCCATTCCCTGGGCAATCCCGCCTTGGATTTGTTGTTCATAAATCTGCGGATTCAAAACCTTCCCTCCATCTGTACAGGCCAGGTAATCACAAACGGAGATTTCTCCCGTCAATTCATCAATTTCGATGCGGGCCAGATGAGCGGCAAAGGTAAATATTTTATGCGGAAATCCTGCCATCTGTATGGTCGGGCTGACCACCGCCGGGGCTTTATTGGCCACCGGCGCCTTGTAGGAATACACACAAACCCGCTCAACTTCATGCATGCTTGCAGCCACCGCTGCCAGCGGAATGTTATTCCCTGAAGGCAGGTGACGTACCTGGCCGGGCAGGATGATCAAATCTTCTTTGTTGATTCCCAGGCCCATATTACAACATCGCAGCAGAATCCGTTCTTCCATCATCCGGCAGGCCCCCATTAAAGCATTGGCAAATGAATAGGTGGTCCGGCTGGAGGAAGAGGAGCCTGACGGCAAAGCGTTGACGGTATCCGGTTGCCAGAGTTCAAAGGCTGATGCTGACTGATGCAATATCTCTCCCGCGACCTGGATGTTGGTCGCATTATTGCCCTGCCCCATGTCCGCAACTCCGGAATAAATTCGCAATCGGCCATCCAGCAGCAATTCAATTTTGGCATTGGCAACATCCGCTACCATTGGACCATAACCTGTTCCTTGCAGACCGGCAGCGACTCCGACCGCTCTTCTTCTAAAGGCTGGCGCAGATTGTTCCCATTCTTTTCTTCCCACCCAAAACGAATGATTCTGCAAGCCTTTAAGACAAGCCATGATCCCGGTAGAATTACTCATTAAAACCCCGGTTCCAAGTTCTTCGCCACGGTTGACTGCATTTCCAAGCCGGAATTCCAATGGATCCATTCCAATTTTTGCAGCCAGCATGTCGATGGTCTGTTCCAATCCGGCCAGTACCTGGGTAGCCCCAAATCCCCGGAAGGCTCCGCTTACCGGATTATTGGTATACACTGAAAAGGCTTCTACAAATACGTTTTCCGTTCGATATACCCCGGCAGCATGTTCCATGGCCAATGCCAATACCGGACCTCCCAGATTGGCATAAGCCCCGGTATCCATAACAATACGACAGCTCAAAGCCTGAAGAATCCCATCTTGGTTACATCCCAGACGATAATGCAGTCTGGCCGGATGTCTTTTCGTCGATGAAAGAAAGCTTTCTTCGCGGGTATTCCACATTTTGACCGCCCGCCCCTCGCAATACATCGCTGCCAAGCCTAGAAATGCCTGCACGGTAATGCCGTCTTTTCCGCCAAATCCCCCACCCAGATAAGGTGCCGTGACTTTTATTTTTTCCGGTTGGATACCCAGCGCATAAGCCAGCTCCAGCCGATCCCGAAAAGGGGTCTGGGTGGAAGCGATCACTTCCAGGATGCCTTGCTCATTTATCCACGCAACTCCGGTTTCCGTCTCCAGATAAGCATGTTCCTGATAAGGCAGATGAAAATCAGCTTCGGCAATGGCTGCGCAATTTTCAAAAGCTGCTGAACCTGATCCCCGCTCGATACAGCCACTAAGCAAAATGTTGCGATCAGTCCTGTTTTCATGCAAAACCGGTGCATCCGGCAACATGGCCAGCTCAGGGTCAAACACAGCCGAAAGAACCTGATAATCCACCTTAACCAAGGCGGCTGCCTGCTGTAAAACTTCCCGGCTCTCCGCCAGTATCAAGGCCACCGGATCTCCCTTATGACGAACTTTGTCATCCGCCAGTATCGGCTGGTCTCTTTCCGGTACTCCTACCCGGTTGCTGCCCTTCACGTCCTTACAGGTTAAAACTGCCTTGACTCCCGGTATTTGAAGGGCCTGAGAAGAATCTATACCATGAATAACGGCATGGGCATGATCAGCAGTTTTAACCCCGGCCCACAGCATTCCCTCAGGATATAAATCAGCCGCATATTTTTCCCGTCCGGTGACCTTGCCCGGCCCGTCAGAGCGCAACAAGGTCGTTCCTATGACGACGCTTTGATCCTTCATATTCCCGCTCTCCTCCTAATAAACAGCAGTATTTTCCGGTGTTTAGATGGGGTGAAATCCGGTTTCTGTAATACACAGATAATCTTCCGGGGTATCTATGTCAAATAAAATATATTCATCATTGACCTCAATATGGCGTTGTGTGCCTTCATACTGGCGGAAAAAGCCTCGCAAACCTTGTGGGCCCTGCCACTGCATCAACGGCTCTATCAAAACTGCACCAATTAACGGCGGATGACCCCGTCTGCCCTGAAAACAGGGATGTAGAATAATTTCAGGGCCGGCCTCTAGAAAAACCTTTAGCAATACCAACAGGGTATCAACTTGCACCAGCGGGATATCAACCGGCAGGATAAAAAAGCCCTCCACTTCTTTTTTCAGACAGGCTGCACCAGCCTGCACGGAAGAAAACATCCCCTGCCTGAAGAAGGGATTATATATTGTTTTCACCCCCATGCCGGACAACGCCACCTTAATTTTTTCAGGTTCATATCCGCTTACCACAATAATATCTTCCAAACCAACCGACTTAAATAGCCCTACCACCCGTTCCAGCATGGTATGCCCACCGATTGGCAGAAGCGCTTTGGTTTTACCCATGCGGGAAGAAAAACCAGCGGCGGGAATGATCGCCCCGATTCTCATTTGATTGTTCCTCTGCGCTTCATGGCCCGGGCCTGTATCAATTGAGCAGCGATACTGATCGCTATTTCTGCCGGCGTTTCAGCATTGATCTTAAAGCCCACCGGACAATTTACCCGCTCAAGGTCTGCGAAAGTACAAACACCTCGCGCCAACAAATCCTCATAGATAGAGTCGCGTTTATGAATACTGCCAATCATACCGATATAAAAAGCCTCGGTTTGCAGAGCCTGCGCCAACACCGTTTTATCATGCAAATGTCCTCGAGTCACAATCAAGATCATACTGTTGGTATCAATAACTAACTCCTGAAAGCCATCCCGAAATGATTCCATCACCCTGATTTGATGGGCAGCGGGAAAACATTCCCGGTTGAGAAATTCAGCCCGGTCATCCAAGACCACCACCTGAAAACCTAAATGAGCTGCCAGAGGACATATTTCCCGGCCGATATGGCCAGCTCCAAAGAGATATAACGTTTCTCCTGGCCAACAGGGCTCCACCAGAAATGATTTGCCTTCCAGATCAATCACCTGGGTGTTTTTAATATTCGTTACGGCATCCATCAACTCTTCCTGATGCTGCAGGGCAGAACTGCCAATCAGTCTCCCATCCGCTTCCAGACAAAACTTTGGTTCAACAGCATGACCGGACTGTGGTAAAGGGGTCAGCAGATAAAAGCTCCGGGCTTGATCCTGGTATTCCTTTATTCGGTTTAGCAATCCAATATGATAATCATCACCGGGTAATCGTTCCAGCAGGATATCCACAGAACCGCCGCAAACCATTCCTGCTTCGGCAGCAAGGCATGCATCCAACGAACAGTGGAGAATCCGATTCACCTGATCTTGCAGGACTTCCCGAGCCAAATGAAGCGCCCGGGCTTCAACGCTGCCGCCGCCTATGGTGCCCGTCTGCCGACCGCTCGCCGTCAAAATCATCCGGCTGCCCGGCAAGCGGGGGGCGGAACCCTGGCGGCTAATCAAGGTTAAAACCACCATTTCCTCCCCTTGTTGTAACCAATCAAGCATCAAGGCAAAATCATTTGACATGCTATTTTTCCCCCATGTCAGCACTTTTTTTAAGAATTGTCACTGCCTCCCGATCGGCTTGAATCAAGGCCAATATTCTCCTGGCCCGGTCTGAATACAGCTGGATATCAGCATAGTTCGGCTCGTGCAGCATCTTGTGCATCAAGATTCCATCACTATCAAACCAACGGGGCAGAACCCCCCCCAAAAAATATTGCTGTTGGCGCAATATTTCAATCGCTGCGCCGGTAGAAGGCAACGCCAAGTTCAAATAGATCTGAAAAACACTCACATCGCTTTGCAAAGCCTCTTTTTCCTGCTGCAATAGATAAGCCTCCAGATCCATTCCCGGTTCTGTGATGGTAAAGCGGGCTACTCCGGCTCCCTGGTATATTTCTGTCTGACCAACCGTTGGTATCAGGGGGAGCGGCTCGTTGGCGGGAAGAAACGTGTGGCCAAAGTCACGAACTGAATAGATGTAACATAGACTATCCTCATAAACCACTGGCAGGTAAATCGTCTGGGCAACATTTTTAAAGGTTTTAAACATCAGCAGAGAGGCAACCCGACCATGGCTGCTTTGTTCTTTTTGATATGATGCGGCGGGCATTAAATCCAATTCCAGGCCGGTTTCAAAGGCTCCCATTTTGGCCCCGGCCTTTTGCATATAGACATGATTGCATACCGCTTCTCCCCATATTTGATCCGTGATCTGTGGATAGATCCGGGAATGTGCGTATTCCATGCAACGCTCCAAGATACCCTGATTCCTGTACGAGGATAAAACCATCCCCTGGCCTTCCTCATAAAGCCCAGGATTACTGATACAAGAACGATAGATGGCAGTTTGCCCCAACACCTGTCCTTGCTCAGTAACTGCGATAATTCTGATAAAATCCCCGCTGCTTTGTTGTTCAATAATCCCTGCTGCATCATAAACCGCTTTGATCGGATACTCATCTCCATACACAGCTCGGTATAACTCCACCACCCCGGGAGCATCTTCCGGCCTCATTAATCGAATGTCATAAGCCAGTTCCTCGGTTTGCTCAATAACCATTTAAAAACCTCCTTCGCAAAAACAAATTTCTTCCCAGTACATCCGGTTGCCTTACAGAATTTTTTCCAGTCCTCTTATGAAGGCCGCCATGGCTTCATGCTGGGCGATGGTAATGCGGATATAATTAGGAAATCGAAAGCCCGTCATGGTTCGCACCATAACCCCTTCCCTCATCAGCTTGCGGTAAGCCAGGGTATCACTGATCGGTAGTTTGAGCATGACATAATTCCCTTCATTGATGACATAAGATAAGCCTAATCGATCAAACTCCTGCCGTAAATAAGCTCTTTCCCGGGTCACCAAATTGCGGGTACGAATCACGTGTTGCTGGTCATCCAGGGCTAAAAGCGCAGCTTCCTGAGCGATGGTATTGACTGAATAAACCACGCAGGTTTTACGGATGATGTTGACAACCTCCATATTGCCAATCAGATAGCCGATACGCAGGCCTGCCAGACCATACATTTTGGAAAAGGTGCGAAAAATCACCAGGTTCGGATACTGCTCAAGCAGTGATAGGGTATCCGGAAAATCCTGCTTTTCCACAAACTCACAGTAAGCCTCATCGACCACAACAATTTGCTGACCATTGACCCGGTCCAGAAATCGAACCAGCGTCTCCTGATTCCAGTAAGTTCCGGTGGGATTATTAGGGTTGCAGATAAAAATTATTTTACTGCGGGCATCCACCTGTGCCAGCATTGCCTGATCATACTCTTTTAAAGGAACCAACCGGGCCTCATAGCCGGAAAAAATGGCTATCCATTCATAGGTGGCAAAGGTTTTGTCCGCCGTTATGATGTTGTCTCCTGCTTGACAAAAGGCATTGATGACAAAGGCAATTACCTCATTAGCGCCATTGCCAACCAGGATTTGATCCGGGTGAAGGCTAAATTTATCCGCTAGTTTCTCCCTTAGATAATATGAATCTCCGCTGGGATAGATCGCTGCCCGGGCTGGATTAAATTGATGAAATAATTCCTGCGCAGCCGGGGGAGGTCCCAGGGGATTTTCATTGTTGTTCAGCCGATACAGCGTGTCGCAGCCAAACATTTTTTTTAATTCCGAATCCGGTTTGCTGGGAATATACGCATCAAAATTATTAATATAAGATGGAACCAAATGATCCAAGGCTACGTTTAGCATGTCACATCACCTGCCCGATACTGCATCAATAACAGGTCAGCCTTGCCCGCATACGGTAAAATCAGACCGGGTTTAAATCCCTGACATAACAAAGCCGGAACCAGCTCAGCGTGCCAGGCCAGTCCCAGATCGATTTCAAAAAAGATGTTGGGAATCCTCTCCCTCGCAAACAGCTGTAAATGCCCTTTCAGGTTGGCAGCAGCATCCTCTCCCCCGAGGAGCGGCCGCAAAATCACCTGGTCATGACCAATTTCTGATGAAAAAACTGAATGCGTGTTGCTATGTTCGCCCATATTACTAACCGATCTAATCTCCCGGGGTAAAAATAACCGCTGATATTGGCTTTGCAAATAAGGTAATAAATCAGGATGGGTCCATATTCTTTGCCCGGGGTCTTCACATAACTGCCGGTAATAAGCGGTAATTTCCCGGATTCTGCCATCGTTGCAAAAGGTCTTGGTTGATCCCAGTTCTTCAAAGTACTTTTCACTCAAGTCTGCAGTTCCACATCGATTGATAAGTCCGACTGCATCGGAACGACCAATTTGCTCGAGACAGTTTTCAATCAGGGCTTCCGCCATTCCTTCCAAGTGGGTAAAAAGATAGGGCCCGTAAAATTCTATGATCCTTTGCGCCTGAGCTTTCCAAACAATCCCTCCCAAAACCGCTTGTTGTTGGTCGAAAACCAGCGCTGCCTGGTAATCACCGGAATAAATCATGTCTGCAAACTTGCCGGGAAAACCGAGGAAAAAAGGCACCTGCTGGGTGTCTTTATCCAGATGTGCCACAAGTTGACTGAAGGATTTTAAATCTTCCAGCTCGGCTGGTTTAATCAAAAAATCCGTTGCCGGCCGCGGCCAAGGGGCTGATCCTTCAGCAGGCGGATAGCTTTTTTCTTTATAAAGAGACAAAATCATACGATTCTGCTCGTCCTTCATTAACAGCCGGTCAATACTACGAGCGGCGATCAGCAGGCCCATTTCCCCAAGTTGGCTATCATCCTCCAGATTTATATCTGTGCTGATATTAAAGGCTCCAAGGTCGAGATTGCTGTGCCGGAAGATAAAATCCATTTGAATGTAGTAAATTCCATTTTTACATTCCATGCGAATTATATCCTGCCTATCAGTCTGCGTGCACAAATAGCAAAAAACCTCTTCCGCAGCCAACCTTAAGGCCATGGCATCCTTGTTTTGCATACCAAATATCAAAGCGGCTTGTTCTGCCATATTCATAACAATCGGTAAATTCTCAGGATGCAAATTTAATTCCAACACGACTTCGTTTTTTACCAATGGCATAATACTTCTTCCCTTCTGCTTCGGATTTAAAGGTTATCCTCTTATTGCCAACCAAATTATTCATAAGCGCATCACTGTAATGCACTAATTGGTGTTTTTGTCAGCAGACGCCCGTGCGGCTATTAACTCCCTACCTGATCATTCTCCTAATTGTACTTTGATTTCTTCTAGCGTTTATTAATTCCTTTTTTGGCTTTGACTTATTTTTAAAGCTTATATCATAATTTTCGCCATAACATTGTAATAAGATGTAATATTTTATAAAATATTATTTGTTGGCCGATTATACAAATATTAACAGAATTAATAAATCGTATTAACTTAAGTAATATCCCAGCCGGAAGCCTATGCGGTTTTCTTTAATAATGGATTTGTTTATGGATGCCACCTGGCATCGCCGCTTCGCTAACGCCCCGAATGACATTCTGTAATATGCATAATCCGCGAAATTGCAATACATGCATTAAAAATAGTCTTCGCAGCAGCGCATTGCACCAGAATTCCTGAACTATTGCTACCACCTTATTGAATTTATTTTATAAATAAGCACACCTTGTCCTTAATTATACATTTTTTAGATACCGGTTTTTTAATTCCAATGCTGACTATCGAAACAAATTTTACGGGAATACGACTTCCTGTGATTAAAATTGACATGTGAATTGAACGGCACAATTCACTGAAGAAAGGCGGGGATTTAAAACACTGAGGCCACAAAACATCAATGGGGGGTGAGTATGTTTCTTTCCAGGCAATAATGACGTTTTATTTAAGGGAGGAATATAAATGGCTGGATTAACACCTGAAATGATGGAACAACGCTTCTGGCTAAAAAGCTATGATAATTACACCAAACCGACATTAAATTATCCAAAATATCCTGCCCACGAAATCCTGCATATGATCGCTACTACAAACCCTGACAAAGCCGCCACTGATTTCTACGGTACAGAAATTACTTACTGGGATCTATATCTTTATTCCACGCGCTTTGCCAATGGCTTGATCGAGGCAGGCATAAAAAAAGGAGATCGGGTGGGAATCCTGCTCCCCAATTGTCCGCAGATGGTGATCTCTTTCTGGGCCATCCTGCAGGCAGGCGGCATCATCGTTAATCTCAATCCCATGTATAAACCGGAAGAATTAAAAGGTATGATCGAAAAGACCGGCATGACTGCCTTGATCACTTTTGACGGCTTGATCGCCGGGGTACAACAATTGTGTCAGATGGTGGATATCCCCTTTGTAATGGTCACCAAATTAACCGATTATATAAACGGCATGCCGGTAAGTACCCCGCAGGAGCTTGGCCTGCCGGAAGGTTGGCATCACTTTTCCAGTTTTCTGGCTCAAAGCGTTAATGAAGTTCCCCCTGCTATCCCTTTTAATGTGCAAGAAGACCCCGCCATACTTCAATTTACCGGCGGAACCACCGGCACTCCCAAAGCCGCAACCCTGACCCATCGCAACCTGGTGGCCGCTTTATTTACGGGCAATGAATTGGGCCGGCCGATCAACCAGTTTATTCCCATTGAACGGCGCAACATCATGGGTGTTCTTCCCTGTTTCCATGTTTTTGGTGAAATCTGCGGCATCGCTATGTCCGCCATAACCGTATCAACCTTTATTATCCTGCCACGTTTTGATGTAGAGGAATTTTTGACTACCATGGAACGACTGCCGCACGTTTGGTTCTTCCCGGCAGTCGCCACTATGCTGGGTGCGATCATTGCCCATCCCCGCACCAAAGAAGTAAATCTGGCCAGGAAGCTCTCTATCATTAACGCCGGGGCTGCCCCCTGTTCTTTAGATCTATTGAAAAAGGCCCGGGAAATGGGTCTGATTATTGTCGAAGGCTGGGGCATGAGCGAAACCACTTCTGTAGGCGTGACTACTCCTTTCTTTGGGGTTAAAAAACCGCTCAGTATCGGACTGCCCTATCCGGATGCGGAAGTCAAATTTGTTGATGTAAATACTGGTGATGAAGTACCTCTCGGGGAAACGGGCGAAATGTTAATGAAATCGCCCATGGTTATGAAAGGCTATTGGAATGACCCTGAAGAAACCGCCCATCAATTAGAAAACGGATGGCTGCACACCGGCGACATTGCTTACCAGGATGAAGACGGCTATATCTTCATCGTTGACCGCGCCAAGGATCTGATCATCGCCGGAGGCTACAATATTTATCCCCAGGAAATTGATCAATTGTTGCTGCAACACTCGCAAGTAGCGGATGCAATGACCATCGGTATTCCCGATGAATATCGCGGGGAAACGGTCAAATCCTTTGTTCAAATCATGGCAGGTGCTACCATCACGGAAACTGAATTGATTGCTTACTGCCGGGAGCATCTGGCCGCATATAAAGTGCCAAAAAGTATTGAAATAAGGGAAAACCTTCCCCGGTCAGCCACCGGCAAGGCCATGAAAAGGATTTTGCGTGATGAAGAGTTGGCCAAAATAAAGCAGCGCTAAATGCGTTACCGCTTGTAATTATATTTTTCAATATGTAACGGGATCATGCCAGCTATGGGCAGGGGACACAAGGGGATCTAACCACGAGGTCCTT
>CAZACF010000063.1:0-11506 GCA_964483565.1 uncultured Syntrophomonas sp.
TCATGATGGCGGCGGTTTCATCGCTGACCAGTTTTTCCACCGAGGCCAGGTTGTTGAAATCTGCATAAGCAAACCCAGTCGGCAGGGGGGCAAATCCCTCCTGGTATTTCTTTTGGCCGGTGGCAGTCAGCGTTGCCAGGGTTCTGCCATGAAACGACTCGTTGAAAACAATGATTTGATTACGGCCCGACTCTTTTTGGCGATAAAAATATTTGCGGGCCAGCTTGATGGCTGCTTCATTGGCTTCAGCGCCGCTGTTGCAAAAAAAGGCTTTGTCCAGGCCGGAAATATTGACCAGTTTCTCCGCCAGTCTTACCTGCGGCTCGATCCAGTAGAGGTTGGAAATGTGCCACAGAGATGCGGCCTGCTGGCGGATGACCTGCTGCAGTTCATCATGGCAGTGACCGAGTGCGCAGACTGCGATCCCGCCAATAAAGTCCAAATATTGTTTCCCGTCTGCATCCCAGACGTATGAGCCCTTGCCTTTTACGGGAGCTATGGGAAAACGCCCGTAGGTATTCATGACCACCTTCTGCCCCCGCTCGGCAATATCCTTGTTCGTCATATCAGTTTCCTCCCGGTAATCAATAGTAATCCTTCTGGAGCCGTTCTGTCACCTGTTTTATTTAATCCCCCACCGGTTCATTCATTTACGACCATGGTGCCGATTCCTTCTTTGGTGAAAATCTCCAGCAGAATGGAGTGGGGTACACGTCCATCAACGATATGGGTACGGGCAACCCCTCCAGTCACTGCTTCCACACAGCATTGAACTTTGGGAATCATCCCCCCGGCAATAATGCCATCCTCAACATAATCGGGCGCCTGACTGACTTTCAGTACGGAAATCAATGAATCGCTGTCATTTTTATCCCGCAGCAGTCCGGGGACGTCGGTCAGCAGCACCAGTTTGTCAGCCTTCATGCCGACGGCAATACTGGCGGCAACCAGATCAGCGTTTATATTATAGCTCTGCTGGCGATCATCTATGCCGATGGGGGCAATAACCGGTATATAACCGTTTTCGATCAGGGTTTCAATGATCTGCGGATTGACCGTTTCCACTTCCCCGACAAAGCCCAGCTGACCGCTGGAATCAACCGGCCGGGCTTTAATCAGTCCGCCATCTTTGCCGGAAATACCTACTGCCTTGCCACCGGAAGCATTTAGTCCGGATACGATCTCTTTGTTGACTTTGCCGCCCAATACCATTTCCACCACTTCCATGGTATTTTGATCAGTGACCCGCAGCCCATTGACAAACTCAGTTGCCATGTTCAGCCGTCCCAGCATGTCGTTTATATCCGGTCCTCCGCCATGAACTACAATGGGATGCATGCCCACATATTTCATCAGCACAATGTCCTGCATGACTTTCATTTTCAATTCACAATCAATCATAGCTGCGCCGCCGTATTTTATTACCACCCGCTTGCCGTAAAAATCTTTGATATAGGGCAATGCCTCAACCAGCACCTCGGCTTTTTCCATCGCTGATAAAATCAATTTCCTTCTCCCTCCAATTATATCCGTCAGCTACCTAGGAACGGTAAGCGGCGTTGATACGCACATATTCGTAGGATAAATCACAGCCCCAGGCAGTCGCTGCATAGTCTCCCGCTTTGAGATCAACAATGATCACCACCGTTTCCTTCTCCAGCTCCCGACGGGCTTTCTCTTCATCAAAGGCCAGCCCCATCCCGTCTCGGGCTACCATCTCATCTCCCAGATAAATATCCACCCGGCCTGGGTCAAAACTGGCTCCTGAATATCCGGCCGCGGCCAATATCCGGCCCCAATTGGCATCAAGTCCAAATACTGCTGCTTTGGTCAAGCTGGAGGAAGTGATAGAACGAGCAATGGTGCAGGCGGTTTGCTCATCGGCTGCATGGTTGACCTGAACTTCAATTAAATGGTTGGCCCCTTCGCCGTCCCGGGCAATCATTTTAGCCAGATGAACAGTGATATATTCCAGTGCTTGGGCAAATTTCAGTCCCGCCTGGCTGCCCGGCTCTTCAATCATTTGATTGCCGGCCCGCCCGTTGGCCAGGATTAAAACCATGTCATTGGTGGAAGTGTCGCCGTCCACACTGATCATGTTGAAAGACTTGCTGACAGCGGCTTTTAACATAATTTGTAAACAATTGCTGCTAATGGCAGCATCTGTTGTGATAAAGCCTAGCATCGTGGCCATATTGGGATGAATCATACCAGAACCTTTAGCCATTGCTCCTATTCTTACTGCTTGCCCGTCAATCTCAATCTCTACGGCAATTTCCTTGTTGATCAGATCCGTTGTCATAATTGCCAGGGCGGCATTGGCATCCCCGGCATCGCTTAAGCTGTTGGCAACTGCTATGATGCCGGCCTGCACCTTTTCCATGGGCATATTCACGCCAATGACTCCGGTTGACGCCACCAGAACCTCCTGCGGTTGAATCCCCAGACATTCAGCGGTCATAGCAGCCATAGCCACGGTATCCTCCCAGCCTTGTTCGCCCGTGCAGGCGTTAGCATTGCCGCTGTTAACCACAATCGCCCGGGCCAGTCCATCCTGCAGCTGGCGACGGTTGAAATCAATACAGGCTGCCCGCACTATATTGGTCGTAAAGACCCCGGCAGCCTGGCAGGGATATTCAGAATAAACCAAAGCCAGATCATTTTTGTCATCTTTTTTTATTCCCGCGTAAATCCCCTGAGCCAAAAAACCCCGTGGGCAAGTAATTGAACCAGCTAATATTTTCACATTTTACCCTCCTTGTATAAATTGCTTGTCTCGCTTGCCATACATAACCATTGGCGGTTACATAATTAGCGTGACTCCCATTTTTCAGTCTTCATATGGCAGCGCTATCAATCACTGAGTTTGCTAATTTGTAATACATTTTACGGCTGCCGCACTCGGTTTGGTATATATTAACAACTGTTTAATCCGGTAAGCTTTTGCTATTAATTTCCATATCTACGGGTGCACACCCATTCCCTCTAGTCCTTTGCTCTCTTTAATCCCCAACATCAGGTTCATATTCTGGATGGCCTGACCGGAAGCTCCCTTGCACAAATTATCCAGGGCGGAAACCAAAACTACCTGACCGCTTTCCTCATCCGCATAGACTCCGATATAGATATAATTACTGCCATACACCCATTTGGTGTGAGGAAATACGCCCGGCTCCAGAATTTGCACAAAGATTTCCGATCTGTATCGCTCCTTCAAAGTTTCGTAAATCTGGCGGGCGGGTACTCCGGGACGAAGCTGCGCGTAGCTGGTGGTCAAAATGCCTCGGTTCATGGGTACCAGATGAGGCGTGAAAATCATCCCCACCTTTTGTCCCGCTGCCCTGCTCAGTTCCTGACCAATTTCCGGAGCATGACGGTGGGTGCCTACCCCATAAGCCTTAATTCCTTCATTGATTTCACAAAAATGGCTGGTTGGCTTCATTGTTTTGCCAGCGCCTGTCACACCGCTTTTGGAATCTACCACAATCCCGCGCGGTTCGATCAGTTCTGCCTGCAGCAGCGGGGCCAGCGGCAAAATCGCCGAGGTGGGGAAGCATCCGGGGTTGGCAATAATCCTGGCTTGCCTGATCTTCTCCCGATATAATTCCGGCAGCCCGTAGACCGCTTCCTTCAATAAATCCGGTGCTTCATGGCAAACTTCATAAAAATGTTCATATATATTCACATCCTGAAGGCGAAAATCTGCTCCCAGGTCGACGCATTTCAAGCCTGACTCAGTCAACTCTTTCACCATGGGGACTGATAAACCATGCGGCAATGCCAAAAATACTGCCTGGCACTGTCTTTTTATCTGCTCCAGATCGGTGGCCTGACAGGCAAAATCGTAAAAAGCTCTTAATTGTGGATATAGCTGGTTAATATTTATACCGATGTTTTCCGTAGAAGTAACCAAAACCGGTTCCATTTGATCATGGCTTGCCAGCAACCGCAAAAGCTCGGCAGCAGTATAACCGTCTCCAATAATCGCAACTTTGTACATACCCGAACCTCCTCGCAAGATTATATAATTATACATTCACATGTATATTATTGCAATCCTTTCAGCAGACTTTTTTCCATTATCATACTGTTGCCGGGGGCAAATCGGCGATATCGGTCTGGATGCCATCGCATCCTAAATGCTACTGCCATGACAGATGAATGTAACCTTTCCCGGAACTTCATCATATAGTAAATCATATAATGCTGAACAGCTTACGGGATTCGTCCCGGGGGCTTTCATATAAAGAACGGGCTGTCCTCAATCTTCTGGATTTGTGGACAGCCTTTTCTTATCTGAGCTGCAAAAATCTCAAGCTGCAGTAGCCGTAAAATAATCGAACAGGAAAAGTTTTGAGATGCTATCAATAGATGAACTATCAGGTGTTGGCAAACGCAGCGCCGAAGTTATTCTTGCAGAGATAGGGATTGACATGAGCCGTTTCCCTTCTGCTGCATGTAAAAATACTCCGTAAAAACCAACAAAAAAGGCCGTCCTGTTTGGACAGCCCTTGCTTGAGATTTTACAGATGGCTGGGGTCATTAATGATGTAGGAGATGTTTTCTCCACAATTACTGCAGCGGCCTCCCTTCAGTCCGGATGTCTCAACCTTGTAATCCCGGCGGCCGATCAATAACTGCCCGCAGCACGGGCAAAAGCTGTCGTTTGTTTCACCAGGCAGATTGCCCAGATAAACATGCGCCAGGTATTCACGGGCAATGTCGGCTACGCGTCGCAGGGCTTGGCCTGAAGTCGACGGTAATTTCATTTTGTAGGCGGGATGATAGGCGGAAAAGTGCAGCACGATGGCCGGATCTAAACTTGCCAACCAGCGGCACATGTCTCGTACCTCATCGTCCTGGTCATTTTCTCCCGGGATCAGCAGGTTGGTTACTTCCAGATGAGCATGGGCAACAATCGCTGCCAAAGTATCCTGTACAGCGGCCAGTTTCCCCCTGCACAGGCGCTGATAAAAACGGTCGTTAAAACCTTTTAAATCGATATTGAAAGCATCCACCCAACCAAGCAGATCCTGTAAAGGCTTGGCCTCAATATAGCCATTGCTGACCATCACTACCTTTAGGCCTTGTTCTTGCAAAAGAGGTGCTGTATCCATAATATACTCCAGCCACATGACTGGTTCATTATAAGTGAAAGCCATGCCAATCGAACCTTGCCGCCGGCAGCTCAAATTGATTTCCACCAATTCATGCGGGCTTATATAACGGGTTACCGGTATTTGGTGCGCGATACTATAATTCTGGCAAAATGGACAGCTCAGGTTGCATCCAAAGCTCCCCGCTGACAAGATCATGGAACCGGGATAGAAGTGGTAGAGCGGTTTTTTCTCGATAGGGTCAAGCGCCAAGGAGGAAAACTCCCCATAATTGGTGGCTACCAATTGCCCGTCCCGGTTGGTTCGAACCTGGCAAATGCCGCGCTGCCCTTCCTGCAGATGGCAGTGATGAGGGCAGACCAGGCAGCGTAGCTTCCCGTTATTCTCATTGCTATAATATTTTACCGGTTTTTCTGCCATCATCCAATACCTCTACTTTTTTAACAATGCCAAAGAGATTAATCCCAAGTAAATAAACGCTCCGACCATTGCTTTTATTTATAGCGCGTAACCTCAAAACGTTCTATTTCATAAGGTGCCGACGGAGAAATGCCTGCCTTTTGGAGTGCAATCTGCAGTTGCTGCTCCACCGTATCAACCCCTTCCAGATCAGGCAGCAAGAGACCCCGTCGCCCTTTATGACTAACGATCACCCCATAGCGCCGGGGGTCAAGATCTTCACGGCGGCAACCCTGCGGGGCGCCCAGAACATCCACCGAGTATTCGAGCTCATCCAGCTCTGTCGCGGTGACGGCCGGAAAGCGTGGATCCCTGAGACCTGCAGCCAGCGCATTATGAGCGATTTCATCGGCCAGATTCTTATACGACGGTAAAATAGTGCCGATACACCCTCTCAATTGACCGTCCTTTTTGATGGACACAAATGCAGCTGCTCTGCGGGTCTTCAGTTCCTGCAAATCTGCCGTCATTTCCGGTGCCTCGTCCCCGGTCACGGCACGTTCCAGATTCACTCTGGCCCAGCGCACCAGCGGTCCTTCCTGGTCACGATGGGCTGCTCGCTGTTCAGCACGTTTTTGCACCAGGCCCGGCAGCAAGCTTTCCGTCTTGGCACCGGGCTTAAAGCCTACGCTCAGATAACCTACCCCGAAAGGACCTTCATAGCTGATCTTGATTTTTTCCGGCTGGTAGCCGTCCATCGCTCCGATCAGAATCATGATGGAAGGAAATCCGCACTCTTGCGCATTTTCCCGTAACTGCGGCGGGATTTCCGGGATGGCGGCCAAATCACCCTGCTGGAAGGCTTGTTGCACAGTCTGATCAAAGCGGGGGCCGTCGGAATGGTAACGATAGGGACCTTCCTCCTTGAGGGCGTGGGACATATCCCCGGATGCCAGAACCGCAACTCTGCGCCCCAGCTGATCGCTGGCTTGCTGAATGGTTTGACCGAATTTATATAGTTCTTCATTGGACAGCAGTCCCACGCTGATAGCCAAAATCGGTAAATCCCTCATACCTGCCTGCTGCAGGAAATACAGCGGCACCAAAATGCCGTGGTCGAGATGCATCTTCAGGTTATAACGCTCTGCCAGCTCTTTACTAACTGCCAACAAAGGTAGTCCTTTCGCCTCTGCCAAGGCAGCAAGACTATGCATGAAGGGCAAATCATTCTCCAGGCTTGTCCTGGCATGCCAGCCAAAATCACCCAAATCACCTTCTAGTCGGGTTGTTGTCAGATAACTAAGACAATCGCGAAAAACATTGCCGTGGGGCGTAAGAAAAACGATGCAATCCGGCTCTGATGCCAGCAACTCACTGCTAATAAATGACAATGTATCCAGGCTGGTTTGCAGCTGTTGCGACCTTACACCTCCAATTTCCCTAATCATCACCGGTGGATGTGGCATCAGCGCTCCATAACAGATCATGATCCCGCCTCCTCGTTTTTAAATGTTGCTTTTATTTCAGCATATTACTGCGTTTCTCTATCATTCTCTTATCCAGCATATCACTGTTTTTTTCTATCGTCCTCTTTTTCCAGCTTATTACTGCTTTTATCTTCTGGCAAGTATGATTTAACGATCCCACAAAATATGGCATAGGCTACTTTTTCCTGATATTCATTAGAGGCCAGTAATTGAGCCTCATGGGGATTGGACAAAAAACCAACTTCCACGATCACAATCGGCATGGAAGCTTTGTTCAGTATATAATAGCTGCCGGTTTTAGCTTTACGATTATTATTGCCCAAAATACGTACTAATTCATCTTGAATGGCAATCGCTGTGTTTTCACTTTCTTCCTGACCAGCTTTATAGAAAGTCTGGGCACCTGACCAGCGAGGACTTACGTCAGCATTGGTGTGAATGCTGATATAAAGATCGGCACCGGCGCTGGTGGCTTTTTCAACCCGCAAAGCCAGATCCCTTCTCTTTCTTTCGCGTATTTTGCCTTTAAAGTTATCTCCGCATAGATCATCGTCTCCGGTACGAAGGTTTACAGCCTGGGCACCAGCCTGGTTTAAATAACGCACCAATTTTTTACTGATGGCCAAAGTAATATCCTTTTCTTCGTATTTTCCCCGGGAGGCACCGGGGTCGATCCCGCCATGGCCGGCATCAACGGCTATAACCTGCCCGGCGATTATATAGGACATGGCCGGCTGCTCAGGCCGGCCCATATCTTTCGTGGCTATTGCTGCAGCCAGCAACAAGGTTATGCATATAACGGCTGATATGAGAACGGTTTTTCTCCTGATAAGCAAAATCCTTAGATTGGGTTGGTTTTTTAATGGCTTCTCCCCAAATCTCTTACGCAAAATGATCCCCCCTGCCGGTGAATTCAAATACTTATTTATATGCATAAAGCAGAGATAATATAAGGATGAGATTCTATGGCCAAAATGTTATGTCGGGGTTGGGATTACCACTCTACATATAACACGGATTTGCCCTACTTGATATGTTAGTTGGAAAAAGATAGAGGAACTTCTGGCGGGGGAATCATGGTGTAAATACAAAAATCAAAAAAGTAAAAAAAACACCTTCCGCTATATGACAGAAGGTGCTTGTCTTTAAAATTATTAACGTTTGCTGTATTGGGGAGCTTTGCGGGCCTTGTGCAGACCATATTTCTTTCTCTCCACCATACGCGGATCGCGGGTCAGGAAGCCGGCTCTTTTCAATGTAGGTCTAAGCTCAGGGTTGGCTTTGATCAACGCCCGGGCAATCCCCAGTCTGACCGCTCCGGCCTGACCGGTAACGCCTCCGCCGTTAACCCGGCAAAGAACATCAAATCTTCCAGTCGTACTGGTCAGTTCCATAGGTTGCAAAACAATCAAACGACTGGTTTTGTTTGGAAAGAAATCTTCAAAACTACGGTTATTAATATTAATATTTCCACTGCCGGGGACTAATCTAACCCTGGCAATTGCTGTTTTTCTTCTTCCGGTTCCCCAGTATTGTACACTTGCCATATCGATCCTCCTAACCTCTCAGTTCACGAAGTTCTGGTTTCTGGGCTTGATGCGGATGTTCACTGCCTCTGTAAACCTTGAGCTTCTTGTACATTGCCCGGCCTAGACGGTTATGCGGCAACATCCCTTTGACCGCAGCCTCGATTGCCTTCTCAGGTTTTTTGGTCAACAGGGTTGCATAGTTGATTTCTTTTAATCCGCCCGGATAACCGGAATAATGACGGTACATTTTATCGCTGAGTTTGTTGCCGGTCAGTTGGATCTTGCCAGCATTGATCACAATCACAAAATCACCGGTATCAACATGGGGTGTATAAATAGCTTTATGTTTTCCTCTTAGAATGGAGGCGACTTCTGAAGCAAGTCTGCCCAGCGTCTGGCCTTCTGCATCTATCACGTACCATTTGCGGTCAATTTCCGCTGGTTTCGCCATATATGTTTTCAAAGAAATTCCCTCCTGTTGTTATGGGTTTCGAACACAAACAATTGCTCCGTGCTCTCTGCTTGTCAACGGGGCTGGAGCCAAACAGGAGTTTAGAGACTGCCTTATTATTGTATCCATATTTAATGACGTTTGTCAAGAAATGCTTCATTTTGCTTAAATTTTTGCCCATACCGACAGTGGTTTCATTTTCAAGGCTGGGCTAAGCATATTTCACCGAACAAAGATAAAGACCTTGCGGTGCTGCAGTCGGACCTGCCTGGCTACGGTCGCAGGATTCAATCATGGCCGTTATCTGCTCCGGTTGTGTCCGTCCGCGGCCTATTTCCAGCAAGGTGCCCATAATAATGCGAACCATGTTATACAAAAAGCCATCTGCGGTTATATTTAGTTTAAGCCAATCGCCTTCATCCACCAATTGACATTGGTGGACAGTTCTCTCCCAGGTCCTGGCTCCCGAACCACTGGCACAGAAGCAGCGGAAATCGTGTTTGCCGATGATATGACGGCAAGCTTCCTGCATAGCTTTTATATCTAACACCTGATCACAAAGCAATGCATATTTGCGGTAAAAGACTGCCTGCTCCTTTTTCCGGTAAATCAAATATTGATAGCTCTTATACAGAGCATCATATTGCGGGTGAAAAGTAGCCGCTACAGCCTCACTTTGTAGCACACGAATATCTTCAGGCAAGGTACTGTTTAAGGCCAGACGCCATTTGTCACCCGGTAATTCCAGCCCGGTAAGGAAAGTTGCCACCTGTCCCAGGGCATGCACGCCCGCATCGGTACGCCCGGCAGCAACCACCGCCACTGATTCCCGGCTGATATTTATAATTGCCTGCTCCAATTCAGCTTGAATAGTATTAGCATTGATCTGCTTTTGAAAGCCATGATAATTGCTGCCGTCATATTCCATAACCAACTTGATCTTCGGCATGGGAATCATCTCCTAGGTTTGATCGATTTGTAACACATGGCTCCCTGGAAACTACGAGCTTGTTGTAGAACTGCAAAAAATAAGGAGGATATATGTAAATCCTCCTGTGATACCAGTTAAAAAGAATATCTGCTCTTGTTTCTAGCTTGGCAGATGCCAAGACGGCCCCCCAAGTCTAGTCGACCAGCTCGATGATAACCATAGGAGCGCCATCACCTTTGCGATAACCGGTTTTGATAATCCGGGTGTAGCCCCCGTCACGATTTGTAAAGCGCTCATTTATTCCATTAAAAAGCTGGTAGACCACTTCTTCTTTCATTAAATACGATTCTGCCTGTCTTCTTGAATGCAGATCGCCTCTCTTGGCCAAGCTAATCATCTTTTCGGCAACTTTTCTGATGTCCTTGGCCCTTGTCTCAGTGGTCGTAATGCTGCCATGTTCCAGCAATGAGGTCACTGCGTTTCTCATCATTGATCTGCGGTGATCCGCTAATTGTCCGAATCTGCGGTAACTCAAGGAAGATCCTCCTTTCTATTCTTCTGATTTTTTAAAAGTAAATCCCATTTCATTCAATCTACGCTCAATCTCTTCCAGAGACTTTTGGCCCAGGTTTCTGATCTTGCTCATTTCTTCCCGGGTTTTTTCTATCAAATCTCCAACGGTATTGATGTTGGCCCGTTTTAATCCGTTAGAGGCACGTACTGACAATTCCAGTTCCTCGATTGACATTTCCAATACCTTGTCTTTTTTCTCTTCTTCTTTCTCAACCAGGATTTCGACTTCTGCATAAGTATCGTCGATTTCAGTAAACAATGATAGATACTGAATCAGGATCTGAGCGGAAAAACTAATGGCTTCCTCGGGCTTGATACTTCCATTGGTCCATACTTCCAGCACCAGTTTGTCAAAGTCAGTCCTTTTGCCTACCCGGGCATTGTCGACCGTATAATTGACCTTGGTGACGGGAGTAAATATTGAATCAATGGGCAGCAAACCGACAATATCATCATTTTTATGTGGCTGCTGATCAGCTCCCACATATCCCCGGCCTCTTTCAACGGTCATTTCAATTTCCAAAACTCCATCTTCGTCGAGGCTGGCTATATGCAGTTCCGGATTGAGTATCTCAACTTCTGCATCCTGTTCCAGATCGCCTGCACAAACATCTTTTTTGCCTTTTTGTTCCATGCGAATGATTTTGCGTTCATTACCATCGTAACGCAACACCATCTGCTTGATATTTAGAATCAGCTCAGTAGTATCTTCCAGGACACCGGGTATGGTGGAGAATTCATGCAAAACGCCATCAATTTTTATGGACGTAACTGCCGCACCCGGCAAGGAAGACAACAGTACGCGACGCAGGGCATTACCCAAGGTTGTACCGTAGCCTCTTTCCAGTGGTTCAATCACAAATTTCCCATAATTGGTTGATAGATCTTGTTCCACCCGCTCGATCCGAGGTTTTTCCATCTCTAGCACTAATTATCCCCTCCTTGTCTATTAGAGGTAAAATATATATAGATAGATTATCTAGAGTATAGTTCAACGATGAGCTGTTCGCTGACAACTG
>CAZACF010000064.1:0-11441 GCA_964483565.1 uncultured Syntrophomonas sp.
TCTCTTTGTTCTGTTTTATCAAGATCGTTGCGCTTTACTCTCGTTCCGCGCAAGAATTATAATAACACCTGAACAATTTTATGTCAAGATTGATAGGGGGGTTTTTCGCTATCTTATAATAAAATTTTTGTATTTGTGTTTCTTTTGTTAGATCAACCTCTAAATCCATGAACTTATAGTTATAGAAGTAATTCATCTGGCAGAACCATTCTTCCAGACACATTTAAAAATATCCAGGAGTTAATTCCCGACGTTTTCCCCTGTTTAAATGAAACAACCAAACCAATTAAAAAAAGCTGTCTCCAAATCGCATTTATGGAGACAGCTTGGCAACGGGCAAGCCTTAAATAGCTTTTTTGGTCCTTTTCTTGATAATGGAAATCGCACAATCGGGACATACCATTTCACAAATACTGCAGGCAATGCAGCTATCTTCATCTTTTGGTTTCACCGTAGGCGTGCCGTAAACTCCCAATCTATCTGACCAAACGATTACCTGATTAGGGCATTTTTCCTTGCATAATCCGCAACCTTTGCAGTATTCCGGGAATATATTGAAAGTGGCCTTTTCTAAATCAAAACTGATTGCTTCAATTTTTTTAGGCATTGGTCATCACCCCTTCCTTAAGGGATTTTTCAGCCATTTCCCGCCCTATTTCAAGGGCATTGAAATTCAATTCTCTCAATTTGGGATCTTTCTCAAATTTATATCCCAGTTTGTGCTCCAGGGCATCCTTGGCGGCTGCAAAACTTACTACTTTGCTGAGCCCAATTACAGCTCCCATAATAATAATGTTAAAGACACGCGGATGTAGTTCGTTGTTGGCAGTATCAATGGCCGGCAGGGCTATGATTTTTTTTGCCTTCTGGGGCAGTTCATCTTCCTGCACTTTAAAACTGCTATCATATACGTAAAGGGTTTCTGCTCCTGAATAGCTGAGGGTCCTGGCTACAGCTCTCTCGCTTAAGGCGATAACGATATCGGCTTTTTGAAATTTAGGAGCGCCGATCCTTTTATCGCTGAACTGTAAAAAGGCTATGGATACTCCACCTCTTTGTTCCAATCCGAAGTTGGGAATATATAATGCCTGCTGATTTTCATTATAGGCAGCTTCGGCTAATATTTCGGCGATTGATTGCACGCCCTGTCCACCTTCGCCTGCCAAGGCAATCCTTGTTAATGCCATTATTTATCCCCCTTTCCAAACGGATTTTTCAACTCTCCAACCGGAAAGTATCGCTCCATTTCATCTTCAAGAAAGTTCCAGGTCTGCTGCGCATTGGTACGCCAGTTGGTGGGGCAAGTGGAAAGAACTTCAACAAAGGAGAATCCATTGCCCTCCATCTGGTTTCTCAAAGCGCTTCGAATATATTTTTTCAATTGCTTATATTTTGAAACCGTGGCCCGTGCTACATAGGCACTATCCGGCGTCAGCTTGGCAATGAATTCCGGCCCCATGGTGGGATACCCGGTCTGTTCAGGATCTCTTCCGTAGGGCGAGGTTTCGGTCTTCTGTCCCGGCAGAGTAGTGGGGGCCATTTGCCCGCCGGTCATACCATAGTTGGTATTGTTAACCAAAATCAATGTGACCTTTTCATTTCTGACTGCAGAGTTTAGTAGATGTTGAGATCCGATTGAATAACCTCCGCCGTCACCCATGTAGCCTATACACACCAGTTCGGGTCGGGATCTTTTAATGCCTACCATGACCGGAGTTGTTCTGCCATGATGGGTCTGCGTGCTGTCACAGGCGAAAAAATTCCAGGACAGCAATGAACATCCTATGTCACAGCCGAAAATGACCTGATCCTGTATTTCCAGCTCATCTATTACTTCTCCCAGAGCCTTGAGCACAATACCATGCCCGCATCCGGGACAAAATTTGTGTGGTTTGCTGGGAAGATACCATGATTTGGGGATTGCTTGAACAGCCATTGTTTTTTACCTCCTTTCTACAAGACGGACTTAACTTTATCAATAATATCACTATCAATAATTCCAACTCCAGGCATATAGAGCGTTTCAATTTTAGCTGTTTCACCATAGATTTCCTGTTTGACCAGGCGCTCCAGCTGTCCTATGGCTGATTCTGCGATGAGGAGCTTTTTGGCACTGTTCTTGGCAATGGCTGCACGCAGTTCCTTTTGCGGGAAAGGCCTCAGGGTGATAGGTCTAAAATATCCGGCTTTAATTCCTTGAGCGCGCAAGGCCTTCACTGCGTCATCTGCTGCGCGGGATACAACCCCGTGGGTTATGATAATAATATCAGCATCTTCACAGTTTTTTTCATCATATTCAATAATCCGGGGGGCCAGAGCATCATATTCAGCCTGCACTTTGGTGATTACCTCATATAATTCTTCTTCCAGGCTATAAATATTGCACAGATGGCTGGGATCGCGATCCTCCCCGATTCTGCCGCCCAAGCCAATCAGTGGATAAGGTTCAACCATTTCAATGCCGCGGGTCTGGGGATCATACATCTCCAAAGGTTCACGCATTTTGGCCTGATAACCGTCGCCGAGTATAAATACCGGGAATCGGTACTTCCAAGCATTGTTAAAACCCTTAATAATATAATCAAAAATCTCTTGATGGGTGGAGGTCGAATAAACGATACGGTGTCCTTCTCCATTTCCTCCATACGTGGTTAGCGTGACTTCCTGTTGTGAATAGACTACAGTCCCTGATGAAGGACCTCCGCGCTGCTGAATGATGGCCAATAATGGCAACCGCATGGCTTCGGCCATTCCAAAGGGCTCCTGCATCAATACATTCCCTGGACCGGCAGTGGCGGTAAACGCTTTTTTGCCGCTTTGTACCCCTCCACAAACGGTGAAACCTGCTGAGAGTTCATCTTCCGTCTGTAAAAATCCTTTGCCATATTTAGGCGCCATTCTTGTCCAATAATGCATTACTTCATTTTGAGGAGTAATCGGGTAACCAAACATTATATCTGCGCCTGCTGCCAGACAGGCCCAGGCGGCGGCTTCGTTTCCAGTCACAAATGACTTTTTGCTCTCGCCAATTATGCTCTGCATATATAACGCACCTCCTATAAATGGATTTTAAATTAATCAATCGCTACCACATCGCTGATGGCATGTAGCGCTTAATATACTTAATCGGCATTCCGAACCTATTGATCTCGCAGTTTTTCAAGTCCTCAACTACTGCGATATACATGACAGGCAACTGCAGAATCCGGGCTGCTTCAATAATGATTTCGTTGCCGGCATTAATAATTTCAGGAGTGGTTTCATCTCCCATATGAGTATTGGCTACGATCCCATCTACTCTGCCCAGCCCCCCTACGTATTCCAAAATCCTGCCAAGCGAATTAGTCATGGGGCGTGATGCATTAAGAACTGCCAAGACTTTTAATTCGGGAGTCTGATCTATTTCTTCCACCAAATTGAGCGTTTGAGCTCCAAATACCCCATAACCAATATCCAGGATAATGTCACCTTCATTTCTCAAAGCCCATCTGGCCTGGGGGGTTATCATGGCTCCTGTCTCTCCCAGTCCAAATGAATCTTCCCGGGATTGACTGATGATATTCAGGCTCATCTTTTCTAATTGTTTTTTTATTGGTCTTAAAGTATAAAAAGGCTCCACTGTATCCAAGTCGACCAGCGTAACCCGCCGACCTTGATCGCTCAGTTCCAGAGCCCTATTGATAGCCATTTCACTTTTACCGCTGGCGTATTCCCCAATATATGCTTCAACAATTCTGGTTTTTTCCTTAAGCGTGAATACTAACACCTCCTGCGTTTTCGCGGCGGGGCAAATCTTATTATATTATGCCTGATCCGTGTTTAATAAGAGTAATTTTACGATGTAGCTTTTCTAAGTATAAATTAGACATTAATGTGCGTCAATATTAAGTTTCATTGATTAAATAATACGCACATTTATCTATTGTTCATCCTAAAGATAGATAATTTTGTTTAATAGCGCTAAAATTATTAGCTGATAAAACCTTCCTATTATAATATTCCATTTTAATAATCAATTAAACTCAGAAAGACGGATCATCTCCGTCTTTCTCATGCATATACAGTTTTGCCGTCAATCAAAGCAGTAACTGAAAACAAATCAACAATAGTATACCGGGGATTCCTAAAAAGCCAGCAATTAAAACCGTTAATACGTTTAACGGCAGGCTGAAATCAAAATAGGCACCAATATAATTGGTCAACACCAGCAGAACCAGACCAATAATCGAATTTATAACCAGTTTCCATATTAGTTTAAGGGGTTTCATGATCAACTGAGCAATGATAAAAATAATGACCAATAAAAATAATATGGCGATTACTAAATTGGTTGTTGCCACCTAGATCGTTCCTCCTTTTGCCTGCCAGGATTCTCGTTTTTCCTGTTCCTTAAGTTTTTTTAACAGGTAGCCATATCTCTTTTCGGCTGCTTTAACAGTAAACACAGCATAATCAACCATGTCCTCTTCTTCTGCCTGAGAAAAGATCTGATAGGCATGTCGCAATTCATTGCCGGCTGCTATTACCGTTTCCCGATCAATTTCTTTATCATTGGATATATGAAGGGGCTTGCGATAGCCAAACCAAAAATACTTGCATTTACTGATGTTGCACACGCTTTCAACCTCCTGGCAATTATTGCGGTGATTTCCATTTCACTGCATAATATGCCATTCAGTTGGTTTATATACATTCTTTTCTTCCTTCGATAGCCATTCGCAAGGTTATCTCATCAGCAAATTCAATATCCCCTCCCACCGGAAGGCCATGCGCCAAGCGCGTTACTTTTATTCCCTGTCGATTTAAAGAGGCCGCCAGATATCTGGAAAGAACCTCTCCATCCATATCAGGATTAAATGCCAAAATCACTTCTTTAATGTTTTCCTCAACCAGCAAACGATTGAGCGGCTGAAGATTAATATCCCCCAGGTCAATATCGTCCATTAATTTAAAACCCCGGTTAAGGGCATAATATTGTCCACGATAACCGCTTCTCTCCAAAGCGATAATATCACTGCTGTCTGCGACCAGACACAGCAGACTCCTTTCTCGGTTCGTATCCCGGCAAATAATACAGGGGTCTTCATCAGTCAGGAATCCGCATCGCGGGCAAGGAAAAACCTTTTCCCGAGCAGCGACGATTGATTGAGCGAGTTGCTGCGCTTCATCAACCGGCATCTTCAGTATAAAAAGAGCCAGTCTCTGTGCTGTCTTGGGTCCAATGCCAGGCAGCTTCTGTAATCGATCAATCAAGTTTTCCAACGGCCGGGCCAGCCTCATATTTTCCACTCCTCGGCAACTTAAAATCCGGGAATATTGAGTCCCCCGGTAATTTTGGACATTTCACCGGATACCATGTCCTGGGACTGCTTGATGGCATCATTGATGACTGCCAGAACCAAATCTTCCAGCATTTCAACATCTTCCGGGTCAACCACTTCTGGCTTTATTTTAATTTCCAGCAGTTCCTGCCGGCCATTGACTTTGGCCGTAACCGCCCCACCACCTGCGGAAGCTTCCACGACTCTTTCTTGCAGTTCGGTCTGCATTTTGGCCATTTGTTCCTGCATTTTTTTGGCTTGCTTGATCATTTGGTTCATATTGGCGCCACCACCAGGGTTAAATTTCATATCGAATATCCTCCCTTAATCTTTTATGTCAATATTTTCCTTGCCAAAATATTCAATGGCTTTTTGCACAACGATATCGTTGGTCTGCTTGTCATCCAAAAATAAAAACTGGATCTCCATATCCCGGTTGAAAATCTCTTTGATTACCTGATCCAGTATTTCCCGGTTGGCTTTTTCTTCCATTCTCTCTTTATGAAATCGATAGCCTTTGGTGTAACCAATATACATGGTATCGCCTTTGGTGCCCAAAAGTTTGCCCTGCGCCAACAAAGCATGGGTCGGAACTTTTTTTTCCTTGACGCCTGCTAAAATCCGATTCCACAATATATCCCGGGCATCGTTTTTATCTGACTTGTCCTTGACTGCTGCCGTTTCTTTTTTTCTGGGTTCGGGTGATGGAATATCAGGTTTGCTTTTCTTCTCAGTAAATACCGTAATCATTTCTAAAAATGTGACTTCCAGCAGGAATCTTTGTCCTTCACTGAATCTTAATTTTTCTCCCAGATCCATCGTCATTCGCAACAATTGAAGAATCTGTTCTTTATTCGCCATCTGCGCCTGCTGCATGAGCCGCTCTCGGTTGGCTTCACTGACCATCAGAAACTCGGCTTTATCTCCGATCAGTTTGGCCAACAACAGATCTCGCAAATATAAGGAACATTCTTTTACCAACTGGGCACCTTCCTTGCCTTGATTAACGGAAATGTTGATTTTGTCAACCAAGACTCCCGGATCCTTGCCCAGTACCGCATCAAAAATATCGGCTACAAAATTATCATCTACCAGACCCAAAACTTCCAGAACATCCTCTTTGCTGATATCTCTTTCTTTGAAAGAATACACTTGATCAAGCATTCCCAAAGCATCTCGCAGACCGCCATTAGCACGCCGGGCGATCAATACCAGGGCATCATCATCCATGGTAATCCCAAAACGATCCGCCGCATCTCTCAATCTGGCTATGATTTGGTCGGAACGCAAACGTTTAAAATTAAACCTCTGGCAGCGGGAGATGATCGTACTTGGGATTTTTTGCGGTTCGGTGGTAGCCAGGATAAACAATACGGAGTCAGGAGGCTCCTCCAACGTCTTCAGCAAAGCATTGAATGCTTCCATCGTCAGCATATGGACTTCATCGATTATGTATACCTTTTTCTTGCCTTGCGCCGGCATTACCCGCACTCTTTCCCGCAGATCGCGGATTTCGTCAATGCCGCGGTTGGATGCCGCATCGATTTCAATGACATCCATAAAGTTGCCGTTGTTAATGTCTGTACAGGCCGAGCATTGGTTGCATGGCTCTACATCAACAGGTTGCTCACAATTAACTGCTTTGGCAACAATTTTAGCGATGCTGGTTTTTCCGGTTCCACGGGGACCCGAAAAAATATAGGCATGGGTAAGCCGGTCTTCTCGGATTGCATTCTGCAAAGCAATAACTGTCTGTTCCTGCCCAACCACTTCGTTAAATGTTTGCGGGCGCCAAACCCTGTACAATGCCAAATACGCCATTTGCAGGCCCCCTTTATGTATATAACTATTTTATCTTATTCACTCAACTTGTAATAGACAAATACAAAAAAAGCAGGAACCTGCCCTGCTGTATCGTTTAAAAACATTTTGCCGTGCACCTGGCTCCGAAACCACCTTCCGGGCGTTACTTGAATAGTTAACTCCATCCAGGCAACCCTCCGTCACACGGAATGAACCTCTTAGTGCTGCTTCCTTCCGGACCTGACACGGTTCAAGGGGTTCCGTTGCGCAGGACCCAAACTTCTCCGCCACTTATTCAAGCCAGACCCCACAAGACTAGCCCCTCGGCTCAGGAATTCAATCCTGCTGCAGCGGGTTGCAGGTTACAGGGCACCGCTAATTCCCCATCTAGCACGGCAAATCTATATTCTTTTAGCAGCCGGATAAAAGCTAATGTCTACCTTTTGCTTGTCTATTGTACATTCTTTTACTCTGATTTGCAAGCTGACACCTTTATCACCTAAACCAAATTATTATTAAATGGAAAAGGCAGAGAACTGTGTCCCTGCCTTCCTATTTTTTAAATGATACTATCTTATTGGGTTCGGGGTGCCATGCGCGTGCCAATATCTTTTATTTCATTACTGAAACTGGTTAGTGGCGTACCGGAAGCAATCCCTCGAGCCACTTTTTTGATCCTGGTAACGGTATCAATATCAGAACTCACCATTACCGTGTAAGCAGGAAACATTTTCTTTTCTTTATTGAGAACCTCTTTTTCGACCATGGCTGATTTATTTGCGCCAAGGTTGGCATCCAGATCCAAACCAATATACATCGTTCTACCGCTTATGATTGCGCTTGCACTGCGTACACCACTGACCCTTTGGGCTTCGTTCTGTGCTCTCGTCACCTGTTGGTTATTGGATGTGGTTGTCATATTAGTGTTTGTATTATTATTGGGGGTATTCGTATAAGGCTTTTGGGTTGAGGGGCTATTCGGTTGTGGTGTCATCGGTTTTTTTGATGTCTGGCATCCAGCTACTAGCATACTTAACCCGAGTATGCCTATCATAGCTATTGGCAGTAGTTTTTTAAGATGCTGCAAAATTTTACACCTCCTAATTTTTTAATCATTACGCTTCTATTATTTGTTGCAGCAAATAAAACTATGCGCAGTAATTACTGTAATATTGCTATATAAATATTGGAAATTTTTAATAACTTTATACAGCAAAAGAGCCGACCTTGATATAAATTGATAAATGGTCAGCTCTTCTGCTCCGGGTTGGTACTGAACAACAGTCCACCCTCCTTTGTATATTATTATCCTGGCAACCGGGCTACCCTAGCTTGCGCCTTAGGTCCCTGGCTTTGTGCCCCCTTCTTTCGAAGGGTTTACCCTCCAATCCAGTTTTCCCAAATGAATTATATCGGGCGATATATTCCATTTGGCTGCTTAATCGAAAATCTTGTCCATGGCCGCTTATCTGTTCCTTCTCCATAATCTTTATAAGCGTCTTGCACCCCTATTATAGATTTATGGATCTAATCTGCCTGCCCGCAGGATTTGGCCAGATTATAACAATGATTTCGGATCAGACAACATTTTCTGACAAGCACTGGTACAGGATAATTTTTGAACAGTACTTTAACTAAAAAGCTATTTCCTGTTGTATTAATTGTATAAAATTAGTAATGACCTGTCAATGTTTTTTCGGAATATTTAGATTATTTTTGTTGCTTTTTCTTCCCATTGTGATTTTATTGTTGAAAGCAGATAATTCTATAAAAAAGGAGTTTCACGCTTAATGAAATGCCAATCTTTTGCCCCCATCTGGCGAGAAGACGCCAGGATTTTAATACTGGGTACCATGCCAAGCATTATGTCTCTAAAGAAAAAGCAATATTACGGTCATCCGCAAAATCATTTCTGGCCGCTTATTTATTCCCTGCTCGATCTGTCTTTGCCTTCCTCATATGAACAAAGGATACAGGGGGTAATTAATAACCACATTGCCATATGGGATGTTGCCGCTAGTTGCAATCGCGAAGGCAGTAATGATTCAGCCATTCGCGACGCAACCGCCAATGATTTTTATAGTTTGTTGCCTCACTTGCCGCAGCTTAAACTAATCTGCTTTAACGGCACCAAAGCCAGAGATTTGTGGAAAAAACAGGTGGGCGATATCGCTCCCCATGTAGATTTTATAACCCTGCCTTCCAGCAGCCCCATTCCAACCAAGAATTTCAAAACCATTGCAGATAAACTGGCTGTCTGGATGATCATTAAAGAGTATCTATAATTTCAGGAAAAAACTGCTTGACGCAACTATAGAGATGGATTATATCGGTTTTGGCTGTAACATTCCAGCCATAATGGCCACCCGCACATTGGAAAACGAAAAAGATCTGCTGGGGATGGGTTAAAAAACAGCGACAAAACATTTGATACAGAAAATTGAATGCAGAAAGCCAAGAACCCTTCCTTATTATAAGGAAGGGTTCTTGGCTTGAACATAAAACCTGAACGTTATTATATATGATTCGGGAGATCATATATAATTCAACTACATCAGTACAATAAGTAATCGGCCCGATAATAAATGAATGGTTTAATTCATCTTGGCGGCAAATTCAGATTTAAAATGCTTCAGGGTGGTCAGAACCGGAGCCGGTGCCGCCTGACCAAGTCCACACAGACACGCTACTGACATGACTCCGCCAAGGTTCTCCATTAGATCCATATCTGCCCCCGTACCTTTTCCTGAATTAAACTTATGCATAATTTCATGCATACGTTTGGTTCCTTCGCGGCATGGATTGCATTTTCCGCAAGATTCATGCTCGAAGAATTTGCTGATACGATCAACGATATCAACAATATCCCGGCTTTCATCCATGACAAACACGGCGCCCGTCCCTAAGGTTGCACCTATTTTGGCCATGGAATCGAAATCAATGGGGGTGTCAAGGAGCTGCTCGGGGATAAATCCGCCGGAGGTCCCGCCAATTTGTACGGCCTTGAATTTCTTGCCGCCAACGATTCCGCCACCCAAACCAAAGATGACGTCTCGGATGGTTACATCGGTCGGCACTTCAAAATAGGTGCGGTTGACCACATCGCCGGTCAGAGTAAGGATCTTGGTTCCCGGATAGGAAGCCGCCCCAATATTCTTGTACCATTCCGCTCCTTTTTCCAAAATGACCGGAATACTGGCAAAGGTCTCGACGTTGTTGACGATGGTGGGCTTGCCCCATAATCCCTCCACTCCCGGGAACGGAGGCTTGAATCTTGGTTCTCCCCGGTGTCCTTCGATGGATTCGATCAGGGCGCTTTCTTCGCCGCATACATAAGCTCCCCCGCCCATCCTGACTTCAATATCAAAATCACCCAGAACACCTTTGTCTTTGGCCTGTTTAATAGCCTTGTTCAGATTCTCCACTACGTAGGGATACTCTCCCCGGCAATAGATATAGCCTTTATTGGAGCCAATTGCATATCCGCAGATAGCCATTCCTTCAAATAGGCTCTGGGGATCTTCCATCATGATAATACGATCTTTATAAGTGCCTGGTTCACCTTCGTCCGCGTTGCAAACCACATATTTCTGATCGGTTTCCAGCATGTATGAAAAACTCCATTTCATGCCGCAATTGAAACCAGCCCCGCCTCTGCCGCGCAACCCTGAATTTTTCACTTCATCAATCAGGGCTTTGCGATCCATGCCTTTGGCCTTGGCCAGTGATTTATAGCCGCCGGCGTTAATATAATCATCAATCTTCAAGGGATCTATCTTGCCCACATTACGTAAAACGATGCGCATTTCTTCAGCCACGGTTTTCCCTCCTTTCCCTTCTTACTTGTACTCTGCCAGAATGGCAGGAATTTTGTCGGCAGTAACATCGCCATAAGGCTTGCTGTTGACGGTGATCACCGGAGTAGCCTGACATTGGCCCACACACTCGGTGAATTCCAGGGTAAATTTGCCGTCAGATGTCGTTTCGCCCATTTTAATACCCAGCCCTTTTTCCAGGGCGGCAACGACTTTGTCCGCGCCCGCAATATGGCAAGGTGCACTTTCACAAATGCGGATTACATTTTTACCGCGCTTGCCGACTTTCAAGTAGGAATAGAAAGTAGCCACTCCGTGTGCCCGAGGTTTGGAAACATTGAATACCTGGGCAGCATAGGGAATCGCCTCTTCGGGGATATAACTGAATTCACGCTGCAATGCATGATAGGCTTCGATGATTCCTCCCGGCAAATCTTTATAGGCGTCGATGATGCTCTTGTAATCTGCCATTATTGATTCACCTCCTGGAGTTTTTCAATTT
>CAZACF010000065.1:0-11376 GCA_964483565.1 uncultured Syntrophomonas sp.
TCAGCAGATCACCAATCCGTACCGAAGGCTTATCATCAAATACGCCCGGGACCATAACATCATGGTGGGCCCGGGGAGAGGCTCTGCAGCAGGCAGTCTGGTGGCTTATGTATTAAAAATAACAGACATTGACCCTATCAAATACGGTTTGATTTTCGAACGGTTTCTCAACCCTGAAAGAGTTAGTATGCCGGATATCGATATTGATTTTTGCTTTGAAAAACGCGATCAGGTAATCAATTATATTGTGGAACGTTACGGCGCCGATCGGGTAGCACAGATCATAACCTTCGGGACCATGGCTGCCCGGGCAGCCATCCGTGATGTGGGTCGGGCCTTGAATATAACTTACGGTGAAGTGGACAAAATCGCCAAATTGATTCCGACTGAGTTAGGCGTTACCTTGGATCGGTCGTTGGAAATCGCCCCGGATTTGCTCGAACTCTATCAGAACAATTATGACGCCCGCAAAATCATTGACCTGGCCAGAGCGATTGAAGGGATGCCACGGCATGCCTCCATCCATGCGGCCGGGGTGGTGATCGGCAAAGAAGACTTGAGCAGCATCGTTCCTTTGCAAAAGACGGCAGACGGACATATCATTACCCAATTTGCCAAAGAGACGGTAGAAGATATTGGGCTGCTGAAAATGGATATATTGGGTCTGAGAACCCTGACCGTAATTGATCGGACATTGGCTATCATTAAAAAAACCCGTCATCTTGATGTGAATATGGATGAGCTGAGGTTGGATGAACCAGAAGTCTTTAAGCTGCTGCAGGAGAAAAACACGATTGGCGTCTTTCAATTGGAAAGTGACGGACTGCGCAGAATTCTGGGAGAAATGCAGCCCACTCGTTTCGAAGATCTGATCGCGATCATTGCTCTCTATCGTCCCGGGCCGCTGGGTAGCGGCATGGTGGAAGATTTTATCAACCGCAAGCATGGTCGCCAGAAGATTGAATACATTGATCCTCGTTTGCAGGATATACTCCAGGAAACCTACGGGGTGGTCCTGTATCAGGAGCAGGTCATGCGAATCGCATCGGATATGGCCGGTTTTAGTATGGGCGAAGCAGATGTGCTGCGTCGAGCCATGGGCAAGAAGAAAGTCAAGGAACTGATGGACCAGCGCGACAAATTTGTCGCCGGTGCTGCCCAAAACAATATTTCGCCCGAGAACGCCACCCGTCTGTTTGATATTATGGAGAGTTTTGCCGGCTATGGCTTTAATAAAAGCCACTCTGCCGCCTATGCCCTGATTACTTACCAGACCGCTTATCTGAAGGCTTTTTTTCCGGAGGAATATATGTGTGCCTTCCTGAGCAGCGTCATCGACCATCAGGATCGGGTGGTTTTCTACATCAAGGAATGCAAAAAAATGGGGATTGACATCCTGCCTCCGGATATTAATGAGAGCTTCGAAAATTTTACAGTCAGCGCCGGTCGTATCCGTTTTGGCCTGGGAGCGATCAAAAACGTGGGCAGCAATGCGGTCAAATCAATTGTTCGGACCCGCAAGCAAGGCAGATTTACCTCCTTGTTTGATTTTTGTCAGCGGGTGGATCTCTCCCAGATCAACAAACGTATGATGGAGAATCTGATCGTGGCAGGGTGCTTTGATGCTTTGCATATCACCCGTAAACAGGCCTTGTCGATTATGGATGAATGCATGGAACTGGCCAGTCAGATCAAACAAAATGAAAACTCCCAACAGATTTCTTTGTTTGCGGATAGCAGTGAATTGATGGTTGAAGAGCCTCGCAGTAAAGTGAATGGTGAAATGGAAAGCCGTGAGCTGCTGAGCCGGGAAAAAGAAGTATTAGGATTCTATGTATCAGAAAATCCATTGGACAGATACAAAGACGTGATCCCCCTGATCATCAGTGAAGAATTAGGGGATCTGGAAAAGGATACGCACGAAGGTTATGTCAGAGTCGCAGGCCTGGCCAGTGAACTCAGCAAAAAAGTGAGCCGCAAAGGTGAAGCGTATGCCCGTTTTGTGCTAGAAGACCTGAGTGGCCGGATGGAAATGATGATCTTTCCTTCCGCCTATCAAAAGACCATCAACCGAATTGAGCCGGATCAATTGCTGGTGGTGGAGGGATTTATCGATCGACGGGATGAAACGCCGAAGATTTCTGTACGTAATATTGGGTTGCCTGGCAAAGACCTGAAAGACCTCCATATCCGCTTGCCGTATGAAAAGGACGATCCGCAGGGGAGAAACGAATTGTTGGACAAACTTGCCGGCTATCCGGGCGATATTGAGGTGGTTCTGCATCTGCCCAATAAAAAAGTCATGGTTTTGAGTAAAAGATTTAACGTTGCCCCCTCATTGCCCCTGAAAAAGGAGCTTTGCAGTCTGTATGGGAAAGGCAGCGTATGGTACAGCTAGTCATGTCCTACCGTAAAGGACAATGAATGAACCCGAAATATTTGGAGCAGACTAAACTGTGTTCAAGAACTTGAACCCAGGTAACGATCACCGATTTTGCAATGATTGTTTGCTAAAATGGATTTATCAATGATTGGGTCAACAACTGGAGGGATAGGTTTGCACAGAGTAGCGGTTTTAACCAGCGGCGGCGATGCTTCAGGCATGAATGCAGCAATTCGGGCCGTCGTGAGAACAGCTCTGTATATGAATATGGAAGTTTACGGAGTGCGACAAGGTTTTGCAGGTCTGATCGAGGATGACCTGGTAGCCATGAATGCAGGTTCGGTAGCTGACATTATTCAACGTGGCGGGACCATATTGCAGACCTCCCGTTCAGAGCTTTTCAAGAACGACGAAGGACGTCAGAAGGCCAAGCAGAATTTGTTAAACCGGGGCATCGAGAATCTGGTGGTGATTGGCGGGGAAGGCAGTCTGAGAGGAGCCTACTATTTTTCCCGCTTGGGGATCAATGCCATCGGCATTCCTGCAACCATCGACAATGATATTGTTTTCACCAAATCCATCGGCTTTGATACTGCAGTCAACACCGTGCTGGATGCGATCAACCGCATTCGCGATACGGCCAGCAGTCATGGGCGCAACTTCATCATTGAGGTAATGGGCCGGGAATGCGGTGAAATCGCCTTGGCAGCCGGTGTGGCTGGAGGAGCGGAGTCTATTCTGATTCCGGAAATCGAAACCGACCTCGACGCCGTAATTGATAAAATTAATCGGGGCAGCCAGCGCGGTAAGCTGCACAGTATAATCATTGTCGCTGAAGGAGTTTACCCCCCGCTGGAGTTGAGAAATATTATTGAAAGCCGAACGGGACACGATACCCGCATAACTATACTCGGCCATACCCAGAGAGGCGGTTCTCCAACCGCCCAGGATCGAATTTTGGCTTCCTGCATGGGTAAAGCTGCAGTCGAACTAATTGCTTCCCGCAAATATAACCAAATGGTAGCAGCAGATGGCAAACATATTTTTGCCCTGCCGCTGCAGGAAGTGATTAACGGAACCAAAACCCTCGATCTGGAAATGTTTGAAATTGCCCGAATGCTATCAATATAGATAGGGGTGTTGTAATGCGCAAGACGAAAATCATTTGTACGATTGGGCCGGCCAGCGAAGAAACGGAACAACTGAAAAACATGATCATTAACGGCATGAATGTGGCTCGGTTAAATTTTTCCCATGGAACCTATGCGGAGCATGGGATGCGCATTCAGCGGATAAGGCAGGCGGCCCGGGAAGTGGAGCGTCCGCTGGCTATCATGTTGGATACCAAAGGCCCGGAAATCAGGACCGGCACGCTGGCAGACGGGAAAGTAAATTTGCAGGCCGGACAGCGTTTTGTGCTCACCAGCCGGGCGGTAAAAGGTGATGAAAATGAAGTGCAGGTCAGTTATGCTCCTCTAGCCAGGGAAGTTGGCCAGGGCAGTACCATCTTGCTGGCGGACGGACTGATCAATTTACAGGTTCAGGAATGCGGGTCAGAGGATGTCATTTGTTCAGTGGTGAATGGCGGTGTGCTGGGCGAAAAAAAGGGGGTTAATGTCCCGGGCGTTAGGATCAATATGCCTTTTTTAAGTCAAAAAGATATTGACGATATCAATTTTGGCATCGATCAGGGAGTCGATTTTATTGCCGCTTCCTTTGTAAGAGGTGCGGAAGATGTTCTGGAGATCAGAAGGGTTCTGGAGGAACGCAATGCCAACATTGATATCATTGCCAAAATAGAAAGCCAGGGAGCGGTAGACAATCTCGAAGAGATTATCATGGTTGCCGATGGAGTTATGGTGGCCCGCGGTGATCTGGGGGTGGAGATCCCCGCTGAGGATGTGCCCCTGGTACAAAGAAAAATAGTAGCCCAATGCAACTTTGCCGGCAAGATTGTGATTATTGCCACCCAAATGCTGGATTCCATGATCCATAATCCTCGTCCGACCAGAGCAGAAGTATCCGACGTTGCCAATGCAATCTTTGACGGAGCTGACGCCATTATGCTTTCCGGAGAATCAGCCGCCGGTAAATATCCTCTGGCGGCGGTGGAAACCATGGCCCGCATCGCCAAACGGGCTGAAGGGGCGATAGATTACAAGGATATCCTGGCTAAAAAAGCACCCCAAGGGAAACTATCCGTTACGGACGCGATCAGCTATGCTTGCTGCAGCACGGCCAGTAATCTGCAGATCTCATCCATCATTACTCCTACCCAGTCGGGTTTAACCGCCCGCAGTATTGCCAAATTCAGACCGCAAGCAGATATTTTCGCAGTTACCAACCGGGAAGAGGTGTTGCGCAAGTTAACCCTGGTCTGGGGCGTATATCCGGTGCTCGCCCGGAAAACCAACGGAACGGATGAATTGCTGGACGAGGCCCTAAACTGCTGCCTGAATAAAGAGTATATCAAGCGCGGAGACATGGTGGTTTTAAGCGCGGGCAGCCCCACCGGAGTTTCCGGGGGGACCAATCTTATCAAGGTGCACATTGTGGGAGAAATATTGGCTTATGGAATGGGGATCGGCAAACATCCTGCCAGCGGTACGATACGGGTGATTATACATGATGAAGATCTGCCTAAGATTCAGTCCGGAGATATTGTGGTCATCAATGCCGCCAGTCCTGCTTTATCCTCCTATCTGGACAGGATCAAGGCAATTATTGCTGAAGCCGGGGGGTTAACTTCCGATGCCGCCATCATTGGCTTAAATGCTGGTATTCCAGTTATCGTTGGCTGCAATGGCGCCACCAGCATTTTTAAAGACGATATGCTGGTCACCGTAGATACGCCTCATGGAAGAATATATAACGGACTGACCAAAGTATTATAAAAAGTATATACGCTATAAGGGGAGTTCAGGTTTGTTTAATGTAAATAAACACATTGCTGTTGTTGACTTTCAGGGTTTTGAATACCCTCACTGCAACTGTCTGTTGATCAAAGACGACATCAATTGCCTGCTGGACAACAGCCCAGGAAAAGCTGATTTGGAATATCTGTGCCGCCAGCCGATTGATCTCATCATCAATTCCCATGGTCACATTGATCATTATTTGTGCAATGAAAGCTTCCCCGGCAGCAGGGTATATATGCATCAGGCTGATCAGGCCATCACCCAGTCAGCAGAGAAATATTTGCAAGCCTTTGGGCTGACCACCCTGACCCAAAATCCTGTGCTGCAGCAGTTATACTTGAAGGCAGTAAAATATCGGACTGCTATAATAGATGAAGATATCAGCGAAGGTCAAAAGCTGGATTTTGGTTCTACCCAAATCCAAGTTCTTCATCTGCCGGGACACTCGCCCGGACACTGCGGGTTCCTGTTCCCGAATCAGGGCTTCATCTTTACAGCAGATATCGATGTTTCCAATTTTGGCCCATGGTATGCCAATCTTGACTCCTCCATTATCGATTATATCCAATCAATCAATCGAGTGATCGATTTGAAACCGGATTTTATTATTTCCGGTCATGGCCCAGCCATGATTAGAGATGGCTTGGCGAAAAAACTGGCCGATTATCGTGACATTATCTTTGCCCGGCAGGAACGTATCGTGGAATTGCTTTTCCGAGGATATCACCGCTTGCCTGATCTGGCCCGGCAATGTCCTATTTATATTAAATTTCCCCGTCCCCAGGAAGTGTTTTTTATTTACGAACAGGTCATGATTCTCGCTCATCTGCGATATATGGAGACAATCGGACAGGTGAGAAGACAAGGTGATCATTATTATTTGCAGGAGGGTCTTCGTCCGAGCAAATCATATCAGGTATGATTTGCTTTCAGGAATTATAAAAATAAAAGGCTCAGCTGTAAACGAATGGTGAATCAATTCTAATATACCAGCCGCCAGAAACAAGTTAGGGGCTTCCAGTGCGGAAGCCCCTTGATCGTTCAGTTATGGTTATATAAAAACTTGACAGCAGTCTATTTAGCGCTGTAATCGTAGAAGCCGCGGCCGGTTTTTCTGCCCAGATAGCCAGCCCGAACCATTTGTTTTAGAATCGGAGCGGGACGATATTTGGAGTCACCCGTTTCATTAAACAGGGTGTTGCATACCGCCAGGGATATATCGATGCCAACCATATCAGCCAGGGTAAAGGGACCCATTGGCCAGCCAGCTCCCAGTTTCATAGCCTTGTCAATATCTTCAACCGTTGCCAGTCCTTCGTATAAAATGAAAGCAGCTTCGTTCATGCCGGGGATCAAGATCCGGTTGACCACAAAGCCAGGACCTTCTTTGACCTTGATGGCTTTTTTACCAATGGCCTTGCTCAGTTCCATGGTGACCGCCAGCGTTTCCTCAGAAGTCTGCAAGGCCGGGATTACTTCAATCAGAGCCATAATGTTGGCCGGGTTGAAGAAATGCATGCCAACTACTTTGTCTGACCTTTTGGTGATGGCTGCGATTTCTGTAATGGAAAGAGAAGATGTGTTGGTAGCAATGATTACTTCCGGTGGCAAGATCTGATCCAATTGCGCATAGAGGCTCTTTTTGACATCCATATTTTCAAATACGGATTCAACCACATAGTCCACATCTTTGATGTCCTCAATGTTACCGGTTGGGGTAATGTTGGCAGTCACAAAATCTTTGGCTCCTGCGGGTACTTGCCCTTTCTCTTCTGCTTTCGCCAACCCTTTGCCGATTCTTTCCAACGCCTTGTCAGAAAACTCTTTCTTGATGTCGTACAGGACGACCTTTTTGCCTGCACCGGCAAAAGCCCAAGCGATCCCCATTCCCATTGTACCAGCGCCCAAAACCGCCACTTTATTGATGTCCATTCAAAATACCTCCTCTAAATTAAACAGTGCTAATTAAGAGTTTAAATTAAAATCAATTTTATTTCAATATTTTAACATTTTAAAATTTTTTAAAAATATCACCTTTTCCTACAAATTCAGAGGAAAAGGCGACAATTTTTTAGAAACCGTAATCGCGGCGAGGTTCCTTGTGGTCTTTAATCAGGCTTACGGAAGTAGAATTAAAGACCGCAAAAACTTCATCACCTTCGTGTAAATCCATATCGCCGTATGCGCCGGCAGTAATGGTTGCGGTGACTGCTTGATCCCCGACATCAATTATAATTTCTGCCATATCTTGTCCGGGATGGATCTTCATAATTTTGCCAACCAGTTTGTTAGGGTCGCTGATGCGCACAAATATCCCTCCTTCCCTCCTTTTTTATAGTTTGCACGGATAACAATCAAAATATTTTGATTCCTCAGCCAAAACCTTGTTTCGGGTTGGTTGGCCAATATGAATAGTATTTAAAAACGCTGCTGTTATAAAGCAGATATTGTGGCAAGAAAATAAAAAACGAATTTCTTCAGGAGAGTTACTATTGTAATATCAAAGCAATATTTAAGATCGTTTGATATAAAAATCCCGGTCGGATACTTTCCGACCGGGATTTAATAATTAGCAAAACCCAGACCAACTTCTACCAGGTGTCGACATAAGGAAGAAGTGGTTCGCCTTCTTTACGACGCGGAGCTGATTTCAAACCGCGCATAATCCAATTACGGGTATCGGCGGGATCAATGACAGCGTCAATTTCCAGATAGGACGCCATATTGATGGCCTTGCCCCGTTCATACAACTTATCCACCAACTTATTGTAAAGTGCTTCGCGTTCCTGTTCGTCGGCAATTGCTTCCAGCTCACGCTTAAAGCCGCTCTTGACTGCCCCCTCGAGTCCCATGGCACCAAATTCACCCGTCGTCCAGGCAGCCGTAAAGAATGATTCATGGAAACCACCCCGGGCCATAGCCATGGCTCCCAGACCATAACCCCGGCGCAGCGCGATGCTGAAGTAAGGTACCGTCAGATGAGAGCCAACCACAAACATGCGGCACACATGACGGACCTGGGCTCTTTGTTCGATATCCGGCCCAACCATGAAGCCGGGGGTATCGATCAATGACAGGATCGGCAGATTATGCACATTGCAGAGCTGCATTAAACGGGCTGCCTTGTCAGCGCCTTCGGCTTCAATGGCCCCGCCCATGTGCCGGCAGTTGTTGGCAATGAGGCCAAAAGGACGCCCTTCAATGCGAATAAATCCGGTCACCATACCGGGACCGAACTTGGGACGCAGTTCCAGAAAGGAATCGTTGTCGGCCAAGGCTTTGATGACCTTGCGGACATCATAAACCCGGCGCCTGTTTTCCGGGATCAGATCGCGCAAGGCGTTCTGATCGCCTGCTTCCCATTCGGAAACACTTCCCTGGAAATAGGAAATATATTTCCTGGCTGCAGCCACCGCTTCAACGTCGTCAGCCACTTCGATATCCACTACGCCGTTTTGGGTTTGTACATCAATGGGACCAACTTCTTCCGCTGTAACTGTGCCCAGGCCACCACCTTCGATCATGACTGGCCCGCCCATGCCGATATTGGCATTGCGGGCGGCGATGATTGCATCGCAACAGCCTAACAAGGCAGCATTGCCGGCAAAACATGGACCGGAAACGATTCCCACCATGGGCGCCTTGCCGCTCAAAGCTCCAAACATACCAAAGGTTGATAAATCCAGACCGGCGATCATTACGCCTTCGGCATCAACATCACCGGGTCTGCCGCCGCCGCCTTCTCCAAAAAAGATTAACGGCAGTCGTTGTTCATGTGCCAGTTTCAGCATGCGATCCATTTTTTTGTGATTGAAAAAACCCTGTGTACCAGCCAACACTGTATAATCGTAAGCCAAAACCATGCAACGGGCATTCTCTTCACCGAAGCTGTTACCGTTAACTGTTCCAATGCCGGCAATCATCCCATCAGCCGGGGTTTTGGCGACCAGTTCTTCAGTTGATCGGCGCTGGCGTTGGGCAGCAATAGCCAACCCGCCGTATTCGATAAAACTGCCTTCATCGCAGAGGTCTTGAATGTTCTCCCGAGTTGTACGCTGGTTTTTCTGATGGCGCCGCTCAACTGCCTGGGGACGATTTTCATCCAGCAAAAAAGAATTGCGTTTGTGTAACTCGGCCAGTTCAGGTCGAATTTTAACGGCAGTATCTTCTGTTTCCCGGATGTTTTTCGAGGTATCCATGATTATAACCTCCTGCTATCTGTATATGGTTTTTATGTAAGGGTTCGTATAATGAAAAAAAATATACCATATTATCGCCACTTTGCTAAAACTCAGGATGACATAATAAAGCGCCAAAGTGAATTTAAAAATAATCAATTATGCAACCCTTACTTAAGAATAACATTAAAATCCAAATTTTTTATTTGCTTTTTGCCTCTTCCTCATCCCGCAGAATACGGCGCAGAAGCTTGACGCCCTGTTTGGGCAGTTCATCTCTAAATTCAACATATACTGGTACCTTGTGGGATGACATGCTGTTTTTGGCCCAGTTAATGATTTCTTCCCCGGTAATTTTATCTTTGTAATCGGGTTTGGTAACGATAAAGGTCTTGATGACCTCTCCCTTTTTGGCATCGGGGATCGGGATAACGGCATTTTCCAAAACAGCCGGATGCTGGTTGATTAAAGCCTCGACTTCTTCTGGAAATACAGAGAATCCGGATACTTTAATCATTTCTTTTCTTCTTCCCAACCAATAAAGGTAGCCGTCTTCGTCAAAACGTCCCACGTCACCGGTATGAACCCATCCGTCCACCAGGGTATCAGCAGTGGCTTCCGGCTTGTTCCAATACCCTTTCATGGAACCGGGATTGCGCAGTACGATTTCGCCTTCCTCACCGAGGGGAAGTTCACGGCTGCGATCATCAAAATCGACGATTTTAAATTCTTCATCGTAACTGGGGATACCCATGGTGCCATATTTAACTTTCTGGCGGGGACAGAAGGTATCCAGGGTATGGGTTTCACTAAGACCGTAAGCACCTTCCAGGAGCAGACAACCGTTGGTAAACGACTGCCACTTTTTGGAGATATTTTCGTCCAGGGCAACGACAAAGGAGGTCGTCATGTTTAATTTCAAGCTGCTTAAGTCATACTTGCCCGCATCCGGATGAGCCATGACCGCCAGGTTCATCGGCACGGCGCTGTACCATTCGGTGACTTTATATTTGTCGATGGCCTGCAAAACCGCCAAAGGATCAAACTGGGTCAGCAAAACGTTGGTGGCTCCGCGTAAAACCGGACCAACCAGGAACAGCATGCCGGCAATGTTGAAATATGGCATGGTGGTCAGCACTCGACTGTTTTCCCCGATGCCCATAATATCACACGCAGCGGAAGGTTTGAACAGGTGAGCATAATGGCTGAGCATGGCACCTTTAGGCAGCCCGGTGGTACCGCCGGTGTATTCGAATAGAGCAATGTCATTATCCATGTCAATCTCGATGGGGGGAGGAGTTTTGCTGTATTTGGCCAAAATATCCAGGAAATCCATGGTTCCTTCAATTTTTTGTTTGGGAACCTGCATGTAATCGACCAACGGAAGGGTAGGCTCAGCAGGTAAATAATCGTTGAAGTTAGTGGTTACAACTTGCAACAGAGAAGGGGTATTGGGCAATGACTTGGCTACAATGGGCATAAACAAGTCAACCGTTACTAAACATTTCATTGCGGCGTCATTGACTTCGTAGGTGAGTTCCATTTCTTTGAAAAGTGGGGAACAAGGACACACGATCCCGCCCATTTTCTGAATGCCGAAGTGGGCAATGATGTATTGCGGGCTGTTGCCCAGGAATAATCCAACCCGGTCGCCTTTTACCAATCCCAGGTCGAGCAGGTAGTTGGCAAACTGATCAGAGGCTTCATCCAATTCCTGATAAGAGATTTCCCGACCATAATTGATAATGGCAGGTTTGGCAGGAGTTCGTCTGGCATTGATTCTGAGATATTCAAAGATTGGTATTTTTCCTTCGGTTAATACAACTTCTTTTGCCATGTCCGGGGGCCAATGCTTCATCCAGATTTTTTCCATGAACATTTCACTCCTCTTTAATTA
>CAZACF010000066.1:0-5990 GCA_964483565.1 uncultured Syntrophomonas sp.
GGCGCTGGCGATTTCAGTGGCATAGGCCAGATGGGTCAAGCGGGCTTCAATTACTTCGACACCGGCTGATTTCAATCGTTCCTGGATTTCCCCGGCCAATTCACTGGCCACCTGATCCGCATTGCCGCGCAAGGAATAGCCGCCTTCTTCAAACTGATCATAAGGATATTTGTTGGCTACATGACGCAACGCCGTCTCGCTCTGGATCTCAACGAATTCTTCATAATTGTTGACTTCAAACAAAGCTTTGGCAGAATCAATGACTTTAAACACGACTACCGCGGCAATCTCGATCGGGTTGCCGTCAATGTCATTGACCTTCAGCATTTTGCTGTTGAAATTGCGTACCCGCAGCGATACCTTGGGTTTGGAGGTAAACGGAATTGTCATCCACAAGCCACTTTCTCTGACCGAACCGATGTAACTGCCAAAAAAGGTGATAGCCCTGGCTTCATTGGGCTGAACCACCATGATGCTGGAAACCATTAGAATAGTAATGATAATCAGCAGAATACCAGCCAGAATCTGCACCTGAAAAAACGCATACCCGGAACCAAACAATGTAATCAGAGCAAGAAAAAGAGCTAAAAATCCATTCATTTTCCAGGCTTGTTTTTCAACCATGAGAATGCCTCCTTATATTGTTATTATATTAATATGATATCACTTTAAGCAAGCTATGCAACAACAAATGATTGCCAATTTTTTTGACAGGATTTGCTTGGGAATTATTACCCACCTAATTCCTTCAGCACAAATCGACATTTATATTACGTATAAATATGCAGATTGCTTGTTGTAATGACCGTTATTATATTAAGCTATTGCATATTTTGTCATTTTATATTAAATTATTTTATATTAATTTATATATTTCGATTCGTATATTATATTGTTAAGTTTTTAATAAACATAATTCAACAAAGGTGGCGATCGCATGAACATGAAAAAAAGCTTTGCAGAAGAATACAACAGTAAACTCACCAGCGCCGATGAAGCCGTAAAGATTATCAACTCCGGCGACCAATTGTTTTACGGAGAATTTACTATGTTTCCGGAAGCCTTGGATGAGGCCCTGGCCAAACGGTCAGAAGAATTATGGGACGTTCTTGTCCGAGGCATCTGTTACACCAAGGTACCGAAGATTGTGCTGGCCGACCCCAACCAGGAACATTTTCTCCTGGAAGATTGGCATTGTGGAGTAGTCTCGCGCAAACTGGCGGAAAGACATCTGTCCGCCTACCTGCCCATCACCTACCATCAAGGACCACGTATTGTTAAGAAATACCAGCGGGTCAATGCCGCTTTGATCATGGTTTCCCCTATGGACGAAAACGGCTATTTCAACACCGGCCCAACCAATTCCACCACCTCCGCCCATGTTGACAAGGCCATGAAAGTCATCGTCGAAGTCAACAATAAAGTTCCCATCTGTCTGGGCGGCAACGGCGAATCGCTGCACATTTCCCAGATAGACTACGTGGTGGAAGGCAATAATCCGCCTTTGCTGCAATTACCGCCCTCAGTACCCAGCGAGTGCGATTATACGATTGCCGATTATATCATGGAAGAAATCCATGACGGAGCCTGCATACAGCTGGGGATCGGCGGACTGCCCAACGTCATCGGCGCCAAGATTGCGGACAGTGGTTTGCGGGACATTGGATTCCATTCCGAAATGCTGGTAGACTCCTGCGTGGATATGTCAGAAGCCGGCATCATGACCGGAGCCCGGAAAAATATTGACAAAAACAAAATGGTCTACACCTTTGCCATGGGGACTGACCGGCTGTATGAATTCCTGCACAACAATCCCAAATGTGCTTCTTATCCGGTCAACTATGTTAATGATCCGCGCATGATTTCTTTAAACAATAACGTCATCGCCATCAATAACGCTGTGGAGATCGACCTTTTCAGCCAGGTGTGCTCGGAAACTGCAGGAATCAAACAGATCTCCGGCACCGGGGGACAGCTCGACTTTATCCTGGGCGCATTTAATTCCCATGGCGGCAAAGGCATGATCTGCCTCGGCTCCACTTATAAAGACAAGGAGGGCCAGGTGCATTCACGCATCAAACCCACCCTGACCCCGGGAGCAGTCGTAACCGTACCTCGTTCCATCGTGCAATACATCGTAACTGAATATGGAATCGTGCAAATGAAAGGCAAATCCATCTGGGATCGGGCTGACGCCTTGATCCATATAGCTCATCCGGATTTCCGCGATGAGCTGATCAAAGCTGCCAATGAAATGAATATTTGGACCAAGAGCAACCGCATCACCGAGTAAAGCAGATAAAAACCAACCCCTCTCAAGCAAGACGCCGCAGGCTTCGACTGCGGCGTCTTGCTTGAGCCAATTAGGGCTCATTTGAGAAGATACAGGGGTTTGATCCAAAAAGCTCGCTTATTCTTGCGGCAGCGGTTGCGGTTGCCGTTGTGGTTGCCGTTGTGGTTGCCGTTGCGGCTGCCGCTGTGGCTGCTGCAGCAACAGCTGACAAGAAACATTTCTGCCAACAAAAACCCGGCCATTCTCCAGTACTCCCGATGCTCGCAAAGTGGTCTGGCCCGGGCGGAAAATCAGCAAGGTGGTCCGACGACGTCCATTGGCAAGTCTACGGGCGGTCAGCACGAGCCGAGCATTTCTGATGGTAACCCCGGTGCGCCGATTGATCAGGGTAACCTGGCTAAAAACTGCATAGACATAGCGGGTGATGCCCGATCTTCGAGCAATAATGCGAGTCGGATTGGTAGAACGAAAGGAAAACTCAATATCTCTGAATCTTGATTCAATTTCAATATCACCCCGGATTGATCCTGTCGGCCTGCCGCGAGTACAGGTCAATGTTGCCCGGAACTCCGCCTGATTCACTCCATCGATCTCTCCGCGGACGATTGCATCTGCCATTTGATCACCTCTCCTTAATATTCAAAAATATCTTCTCTCTGCATATTATGGTATTTGTCTTAAAGAGGTGATCATGGTATGGATTTATTGGGCAGCGCTATACTCCTGTCAGCCATTATGTGATATCAGGCGCATCCGTCAGGAGGCAGCGATGATGGGCAAGTATATTTGAAAGGCAGACCTTGGCTGATCATACTCTGCAGACCAGCCGTTATCTGCTTTTGATTATCCCACGGTTTTTTACTCAGAACCAAACAAAAAGCCCAATGAAGTTTGAACAGTGACATAATCCGGGTCATAAAAGGTTCTCCTCCGGCTGGATATTGCATATGCAGCAGGGTGTTGAGACCCGCGGCATGCAAATCATGCTCCAGCTGCAAATTGTTGATTCCTTTATAGGCCTGGTATTCCGCAATATCAAAATCGTCTGCCATCGCCGCTGCTTCTCCGCTAATAAGTCCCATACCTTTGTGCCAGGTTCTTTTCATGATGGTCATTTTGTCAGCCCAGCAGCAAAACAAGAAAGCCATTGTCTTGTAGCGTTTGGTTTTGGTCAAAGTGTTGGGCTCAGCAATGGCGATGATCACGCCTTGATCAGATAAACGCTGGGCAGCGCTGTGGAGCAGACTCACCGGGTCTTTAAAATGATGAATCGCTGAGGAAAAAACAATCATATCAAATTGCCGATCCCGTTTTAAAAAAGTAGCGGCATCTTCCTGAATCATTTCAATTTGCCCGATATCTTCTGCATGGCTTCGTTGTCGGGCAATTTCGAGCATTTTTTCCGATAGGTCTACCAGTGTAACTTCGGCCTGGGGGACAAGTTTCTTCAATAAAAAGGCTGACTTGCCTGCCCCGCCGCACACATCAACCGCCCGCAGAGTTTGATCGGATCGCTTTGCCAGCATCTGCAGAATGGCCGAGAATATCACATTATATTCAGCATAAGCATAGCGGGGCTCTTTAAAATCTCGATAATAACTCAAAATATGCTCATTATTGTATTTTTCTATATTGGCCTGTAATATTTCTTCTTCGCTTACTTCTCGCCATCCCATCAAATAAACCTCGCTTTAATTTTCTAATCATAAGTATACTTATTTTGCTTCTGGCAAGATATTTCCTGCCAGGTTTTTAGTAATATATACTTGATTCGTCTTCTGAAAGTTTTTCTCCTTCCATTAATGTTTACCTTGTGCTTACTTATCCTGCCATCAGCACGATCCGATCATTGCTGATCGCAACCACGGTACGAAAGTTTTTTATGGTGACCCGATTAATAGTTGCATAGACATAGCGGGTATTATGGTTATCATTTGAAATAGGTGATAATAATTTTCAGAGTATAGAGAGGAGCCTTTGATGTTTTATAAATCAATTAGAAATATGACTGAATCGGAACTTAGCGATAAAAAATCGCGTTTTATCTGCGTTTTAATCCCGGTCAACAACCTCGAAGAGACGGAAGCAGCTCTGACCGATGTTCGCCGCCGCTATCCCGGCGCCACTCATTATTGTTATGCCTGGCGGATCAGAAAGGAAGCAACCGTCAGCGAGAAATATAATGACGACGGCGAGCCCAGCAGTACTGCCGGTATACCGATGCTCAACGTGCTGAAAATGCAGGCCATAGAGAATGTCATGGTCGTGGTGGTGAGATATTTCGGAGGGACGCTGCTGGGCACAGGAGGCTTGGTCAGAGCTTACAGCCATGCGGTCATTCAAACGCTGGAACAGGCAGACCTGGTTGTGATGAAACAGGCCTGGCAGGTGCGCATCATCATCGATTACAGCTGCTACAGCAATTTTCAGAACAAATGCCTGGCCTATTTCATCAAGTTGACTGACACCCGCTTTGCCGATCAAGTGACCATTGAGGGCTGGGTTGCTGACGCCCAACGCGACACACTACTCCAAGCTCTGGATAAAATCACCGAGCACCAAGCAGTGATCGAATTTTTGCTGCAGGATTTTGTGGCCCGCTAGCTGATGATAGGGTGGCACGTCCTCAAGTAAAAGGTCGTCAGATTCCTTGCTGCCATGGCGACCATGATAGGTTAATCCGACTATGATACGATGGTGATTTATGAGTGCATCCGGGGAAACAAATGTTTGGGGAGAAGGAAGATAAAGACTTTTAAAATGCCTCTCCTGCTTCCACCTCGGCCCAATAGACCGTCGAAGTGGGTGACATGGCTTCGATTAAAATGATGGAGGGAAAATAGGTGATACTGTACTTCGCGCCGGCCGGTCCCAGGGAATCAATCGATTTTGACAAAAATGCTTCCAGGTCATCATCCGACCGGGGCAATTGGCCCTGGTTGGAAATCTTGTAGAGATTGATGGCACTGATGATACTTTGAACATTTGCAGAAGTCGCATAATCCGGCACATAATTGACCACTTGCCGGTACAAGGGCAAGTCCTCGTCAACACTGGATTCGATCATACTCTCGTCCGCTGTTTGATTGGTACTGATCGTACCAATCATCTCCTTCATGTCACTTACCAGCCCTTGCCCTTGAGAGTATCCCAAAGATTGAATCACCTTGGGAACGCTGATGCCTACCAGCATGATGACGACGGTCAGCATGGCCAATTTCATGATCAATTTAATCATACCAAAACCTTTTTGCCCATTTTTGCATTTCCACATACCTTCTCCACTCCCCCTCATTGGTCATTCATGATCCGCGGGGACAACCTCGCAAACGCTCAGCACCATGTCCCGTACCGTAAACCTGATATCGTATCCTCCAAAGGCGAGACCATAGATGCGCTGGGGATCGTTTTGATACGATGGTCGGGGGTCTTGGGCCAACACTCCCAGCAGTGCTTCTCTGAGTTCTTCGGAAATGAGACGCAGCCATAACTCGGGGAATTGCACCTCCAGTGCATAATCCTTATACGAGTCGGCAAATCCCCCGACTGCATCGGGATGGCTGTCGGTAAAGGGCAGGTAAGGCTTGATGTCGTAGATGGGCGTGCCGTCCATCAGATCCGCGCCGGCAACCGTTAAAACCGTACCCAGCCCCTGCTGCGGCTCCATGCCGACAAGGCGCGCCGAGGAGAGCCCGAT
>CAZACF010000066.1:6000-11305 GCA_964483565.1 uncultured Syntrophomonas sp.
AGGCCCAGGGCATTGGGACGGAAGGGGGAACGGGTGGCGAAAACGCCCTTGCGTTTGTTGCCGCCCAGACGGGGGGGCCGCACTGTCGGCAACCAGGTGTCGCGCACCGCTGCGGAGCACTCCCAGATGAGCCAGATATGGGAGAATTCCTCCAACCCGCACACCGCGTCGGGATTTCGATAGGCTGGTTCGAAGATGATCGTCGCTTGCAAGGCATCGACCAGGCCGCTTTGGCGGGGAATACCGAACTTGGTCGGAAAATCAGTATGAATTCGGGCGATGATTTTCATCCTTGTTTGCCTTTCCTGCGCTGCCCCTCTCCATCCGCGGCAAGCATCGCGTAGACAACCATTTCTGGGGTAATATCGTTTCCTTCGTGGTGGATTTTTTCATCCTCCACACAAGCGCGAATAGCTACTTGTTTCAGCTCGTCGGGTGAAACGCCGTCCAAACCCAGATCTGCCAGGGTAGTTGGCAAGCCCACTCTTTCGCAGAAAGAATAGACTTGATCAATTAAGGCCTTGGGTTGGTCGTTAAGAAATAGTGACGCCAATACCCCCAGGGCAACTTTTTCACCATGGTAGTATTGGTGAGTTTGAGCCAGCACCGTCAATCCGTTATGAATAGAATGAGCCATCGCCAGCCCGCAGCTCTCAAAGCCCAGGCCGCTTAACAGCGTATTGGCTTCGATCACATGCTCCAGGGCAGGGGTGACCGCATGAGCTTTACATGAGACCAGCGCAGCCTCACCGTATTCCAGCAACGTGTCGTAACAAAGTCTGGCCAAGGCATACGCGGTCAGGGACCCTAATTCTCCCGCCTCGTTTGCAGATTTTGTTCTCCGGCAGGATTCTGCTTCAAACCAGGTGGCCAGGGCATCTCCCATCCCGGCAATTAAAAAACGCTCCGGTGCATTGGCAATAATTTCGGAATCCACCAGGATCAGATCGGGGTTTCTTTGTTGGTATTCAACCCGGATAACAACTCCCTCCTCGCTGTACACAACCGCACAAGCACTGCAAGGAGCATCGGTGGAGGCAATAGTGGGGACAACCACGACCGGAACCCTCAAGCGATCAGCAACGATCTTGCCGGTATCAATGGTCTTTCCTCCTCCCACGGCAACCACAAACTGAGCCTGACCTTCCCTACCCAACGTGGAAACACGCTCTATTTCCTTATCACAGCATTCCCGGTTGAATTCCACCAGGATTAAGCTAAGTTTTTCTGTCTGTTGCGGCATCTGGCCGCTCAGCATCTTCATAGCTGAGGGTGCCATAAGACACAAACCATCTTTGCCGAAACCTGACAATTCCTTTTCCAGGCGCTCAATCGCTTTCAAACCCTGCATGTAGCGCCCCGGAAACAAGGTTTTGGTAATCAAATATTATGCCCCCTCGTTTATGAATTTTGCGCTGCATGGCCACGGCCAGCCAACCCTCTCCTGCCACTTTCATATAATATTTGATTCGTCTCGTGAAAGTGTTTTTCCTGCAAGGAATGTATAGCGGGTGCTTTTTGATTCTGCCTTCCCCGGTCAATCATGGCAGCAGCTTCTACTGGGCCAGGTTATCCGGCAGAGCAATGCCCATTTCCACAAAGCGCTTGAGCACCGTGGCTACTTCCGCCCGGGTGGCCGAGGCCTGGGGCATGAGCAGGCTGTTTGCGTTGACGACGGTCCCGGTGATAATGCCGTTGCTGCAAACCCAGTCAAAACCAACCCGCATGACTTCATTAACTGACAGTGCATCGTCATAGGTGGATAGCAGCGGATACCCGCCGTTGGCAGTCTTCATCCCGGCGTGGCTGGCATATCTCCACAAGAGAACCGCCAACTGCTCACGGGTGATGGGATCATTGGGGCCGAATGTTCCATCCACATAACCAGATACAATTTTGTTGGCCGCGGCCCATTTCACCGCCGGCTCATACCAACTGTCGGCGGCAACGTCGGAAAAGTTGACCGCACTGGTGGTCGCCGGAGCCCCCGCCATTTTATAAAGCGTCGTAACCAGCATGGCGCGGGTCATAGGAGTGTTGGGCTGGAAAATATTGTTGGCCACCCCTTTCATCAATCCTTTTTCATATACATAGAGCACATCATTAAAATACCAGGCGGATGGGTCGGCATCGTTAAAAAGCGAATAGGCCCGCTCGGCTTCCATGCTTAAGGTGTCGATAAACAGACTGGCGTACTGGTAGTTGGCGCTGAATTTCACCAGACCGGCGGCTTTGTCATAGACACTGGGAATCTTGTGCAATTTGCCGGCTTGATCCCGGCCATACAGGTTCAGTAAATATACCCATTGGCCGGCAGGCGGGGTATAGGGCATGCTGATGGTCATGTCCGGATTAAAATGGTTTAAGGTAGCATCTTTCAGCTGCACATTGATATCAAATCTTATTTCATAGGTTCGGAAAAAGGGAGCCGAGTAGTTGGTTAGATCAATCTGGCCAATAATACCGCACTCCCCGCCCAAGCCTTTTAAATACCTACAGTCGGTCAGGTTGTTGATGATATCAACCACCGTAACATTATATTCATGGGTTTTCAGAATGTACTCCAGGCCTTTATAGGCTTCCGTCACCTGGGCCTGGTTTTTATAGAAGTTGCTGGCCGTCCATCCTTTGCCGGCAATGAAGTCATTAAACAAGGTCTGACCGCCGCCGCGCAAATAGCTGATATCTTTTTCGTAAGCAAAGATCAAGCCTTTTAAAAAGGCGATGTCGGCGCTATCGCTGCTTTGGCTGCGGCTGTGCAGATATAAATAACGGGAGATCCCGTTGCCCAGGGCCAGACCAATGGCATTACCAACCGTTCCCCAGCTGCTGTAGGCCAGCAGCATACTCATCTCGCATTCCCGCACCATACGGTATTCGAGGTTGCTGCTGTAAGCATTGGGAGCCGAATTAATCACGATGGTGGGTATTCCTTGGGCAACATTACGATTAATGTGGTCGATCATGGCACTGATATATTTGGAATTCAAAACAGATTTGGCCGGCAAGGTCAGCACCAGGATCTGCAGATCAGCGGTTTCCGGAGAGGTCATGGCCACGCCGATACTTCTCAAATGTTCTTCCACATTTTGTTTGACGGTTTCCAGATCATAGATTGAGCCCGCTGACGATTCCTCTGTATTGCCGAAATAAATGGCGGCCGCCTTGACGTCTGAACCGTAAAAATCAATCATCAGCCGCAATACCGCCATCATGCCCAGTTCATCCGTACCTGAATAGACAAATCCCCGCTCGCCCAGATTTTTCTTAATGTAATTTATTTCATTGGTCTGAACGGTGTTTTGTGAACTGGAATCATCAATACCGATAAAGTATTTGATCCTTCCGGTATCATCCTTGGACAAAAGCTCATCAATCAGATGCAGCTTGCGTTCGCGGGCCAGCTGAGAGTTCTTGACCACGTCAGCATAGGACGATTTGATGCTGATCCTGGAACCGTTTTCATTATACGGATAACCATCGACAATACTTTTTATGGTCAGGCGTTCATCGGCCAACAATTTTCTGGGGGTGGCATTGTATTGGCGCAAATATTCATAGGTATTCAGCGTCGCGCCTTGATAGCCCACCGTACAGGTAGCCAGGCGGGCCACCGTGTCAATGATGTAGACCTGATTGCTTTTGGCCAGCTCAATAATCTGATCGAGCATTGCATACTCATCCGTATAGTCGGAACTGTTTGTCACCCGGGAATTCACCAGTCCGCCGGAGAGCAGCTGGTCGAGAGAAATGACAAAATAGTCGGTAGTGGGATCCATGGCCAGGATCCACTCCATCAGTTTCTGGCTGTCCCCATAGGAGGTTTGGTTGGCATTAAGCGGTTGCCCGTCCAGGCGGGTCGCATATAAATCTTCCTCCGGCATGACCACTTTAAAACCGGCCGACTCGGCTTCATATAAGACCCGGTCAACATTGACCGACCGATTATCCAGCGGCACATAGGCCAGCACTGGCTCAGCCGCCGGGGTCGGGTTCACGGTTGGGATGGCGTTTTCCCCGGCCGGAGCGTTGCTCGGGGGTTGAACAGGGTTGATTGCATCTTGCTGGCTGGACTCAATTGCAGTATCTGGTTGTGCAGGGTTGCTTGACTCCAGATCACCGGCATCAATTGCAGTTTCGGCGCTGGTGGTGGCAGTGAGAGGAAGGTTGGCATCCGTGCCGGCCAGTGCCACTGCTGCAGAATACTGCACCATACTAACCATCAGAGCGAGGCAAACTAAAAGGCTGAGGGCTTTTCTTTTCATTGATATGTATCCTTTCTTTCCAAAAGTTTCGCATATTTAGAATCTATATGATTATAGTCTTTCCGACCGGCAATGCTTACACCGTTTGCCAGGTCAACAGACAAGTTTAAACGTATGTCGTTGAGAGGATAATGCCATTGATCTGCTGTCAGCCACATCTTTACAATTAATAATGGCTGATTCCTTCCGAATCATCCCCCTCCTAATATTAGTTTGATATAAGATTTTAGTAAATCCCTTTACTTTCCAGCTCTGCCTGACAATTTACTCAACTTTCTCAGACGGTTCTCAAAGTTAATACGTCCCAACAACGGTGGATTACGTCGTAACTGAATGTGGTAAAGTATGTTTGAAATGAAACTAAACTGGATACAAACAAGACCCCCCCGAAGAATCAAAAGCTTGCGGGTCCCGGGAACCTTGTGGTTTCAAAACAAAAGTGGGAAGAGTTCGCAATATATGCCGAATTCTTCCCACTTGGTTTGCCTGGCTCATCTTTTTATTCTTAGTAAATTCAAAGTCCCTAGTATCTATTTGTACCTTCGCTCTCTTCAAGAAACTTATTCTTGGATGATAATTTTTCTTTAACATCTTTGAGCTGATGCGGTGTAAGCTCCCGCTCATTTTCCGCCAAAAACGCTTCATTTTTCTGGATGTTTTGCCTGGTCAATTCGATCTTTTCCAGCTCTTCTTTTTGATACTTGTTTCCATCATTTCTTGGCATTTCATATCACCTCCGGAGTGGTTTTTGTTTTTTCTCCAAATCAAGATGATCCCAGTTGCTATTAAGCAGTCGATCCAATGGTCTTCCTTCAATATTTTCAGTAAAAGTAACATGGAGGTTTTGGCTTTCACCATAAAAACGGGCCGTATAAGGAGATAATACTTCCACTTCAAAAGCAGTAAACTGACCTTCTTTGCCTAAATCAAAGGATTTGCCTCCATGAATTTTCATTTTATCCATGCCTTTAAACCCCTTTTTCATTAGGTATTCCACAAAAACTGAGAAAACATTCATTTTCTATCTCCCCCGTTAATAG
>CAZACF010000067.1:0-3543 GCA_964483565.1 uncultured Syntrophomonas sp.
ATTTAAACATTATATATACACTGATGGGTCTGCCGCCGGTATTGGCAGGCCTGTTGGTGTATTTGCTTTTGACCTACCGTGGTCCGCTGGGACAGTTTGAGCTGTTATTTACCCCGTCGGCCATGGTTTTGGCCCAGGTTTTACTGGCTGCACCGATTGTTTGCGGTTTGACAGCGCGGGCAGTAATGGCGTTGAATCAGGATGTATATGACACTGCCGCTACCTTGGGGGCATCCCGTCGGCAGGCAGCGGCTGCGATTATGCGTGAAGCCCGGATCGGCATCGTGGCTGCATTGACCACCGCTTTTGGCAGGGTCATTGCCGAAGTTGGGGCAGTTATGCTGGTGGGCGGCAACATTCGCTGGAGTACCCGGGTATTAACGACTTCCATTGTTCTCGAGACCCGGATGGGCAACTTCAGCACGGCAATTGCCATTGGCATTATTCTGCTGACCTTATCTTTCGTTATCAACTTGCTGATCTTAAAGCTGGAAAAGAGGACCCTGCGTTATGACAACACAATTCAAATTACATAATATTGTCAAGCGATACGGCAGCCGGACCGTTCTTGACATTGATCAGCTGGCTCTGCAGGAGGGCAGGATCTATACCATCATGGGCCCTAACGGTTCCGGAAAAAGTACGTTGCTGCGTATTGTGGCGCTCCTGCTGATTAATGATGAAGGAGAACTGGAAGTACTGGGCGAGAAGATCAGCTGGCAAAAAGAGCAGTTGTTGCAGCTGCGGCGGCAAATGTCGATGGTGACCCAGACTGCTTTTATGTTTCAAGGCTCGGTCAATTATAATGTTGCTTACGGATTAAAGGCGCGTAAGATGAAATCCCGTTTGATTCGCCAACGGGTTGATGAAATGCTGGAAATGGTCGCCATGTCAGCTTATCGGGAGGCGGATGCCCGTACCCTTTCGGGAGGGGAACGCCAGAAGGTAGCGCTGGCCCGGGCGATGGCAGTCAACCCTCGGGTATTGTTCTTGGATGAGCCCACTTCCAATATTGATATGGCCAGTGCAGCGGAAATAGAGAAGTATATTCGTACCGTCAATCAGCAACAAGGGACGACTATTGTGCTGGTGACTCACAATCTTTTTCAAGCGCGTCGTCTGGCGGATGAAGTGCTCTTTATGCATGAAGGGCACATCATTGAGAGGGGCAGCGCCCAATCGATCTTCGATGACCCGCGGGATCCGAGGACGCTGGCATTTCTGCATGGAGAAGCCGTCATTCAATAAACTAAAAAAAGAAGATTGTGATTAAAAGTTATCCCACAGGGGATAGCTTTTTTTATGCGGCGTGCCTGAAGAATAAAGCAGAACCGGTGGCTGAATACTAAACCTGGAAACCAATGCAGGGGGTTATGCAATGATCGGTTTGTTAGGTTTTGCTTTAAGAGTAGCGGGAATGTATTTTCTGGCCATGATCATGATCCGTATACTGGGCAAACGGGCGCTGGGGGAACTGGGGCCTTTTGACTTTGTGGTCATGACCGGGGTTGGCGATACGGTTATCTCTGTTGCGCTTAATAAGAGCATGCCGCTGACAGATGGGATCATTGTCCTGGCTACATTAGCTTTTTTGGAGTATGCGGTGGGTTATTTGAGTCTTAAAAACGGACGGCTATCCAATGTATTGACTGGCAAACCGATGGTATTAATCGAAAATGGTCAGATTATCAAAAAGAATCTGGCCCGGGAAAAATTTAATGTGGATGATTTGATGCAGGAATTAAGAAAAAAGGGCGTCCGTGAAATAAGTGAAGTAGAAAGAGGAATCCTGGAGGCCTGTGGAGGGTTCAGTGTTATTCTTAAGCAAGGTGAAGAAACCGTCAAACGCAAGGATCTGGGACTGAAAAGCAAGCCGGCCAGTTCTCTGCTGACCCTGGATCCCATCCCGCGTGAGGAGATCTTTGCTCATTTGCATCAAGAAACCGAGGAAGAAGAAGGTTATGACCTGCTGGCAGGGATGAGTAATATTGAAAGGCAATTGCAACAGTTGAACGAGCGCATGAACGCCATAGAGCAGTATGTGAAAAGCTGAGTCCTCTCTGTGTTATAATAATTACAAAAAACACGGAGGTTGTTATGAAGCTTGCCGCAATCTATCGCCTGGCGGTGCAATTAGGTGAAGAGAGTGATATAAGAGGTGACGAACTTCAGCACTTGCTGAATGAAAATCAAAGGCAATTTACGCAAATGAACCCGCAAGAACAATATTTTTTTGATTCTCAATCATTGTATAATCCCTTCAATGATACCCGGATTTTGGTGGGCAGCGGGGAAGAAGAGATTGGCAGCATATTATGCGGTATTGATATGGAGACCCAGGAACTGTTGCTGGCTGATCGTCTGCGTGAAAAAGGCCGCCCTATCGACTTGGTTTTGGCCCATCACCCCGAGGGGATAGCCGAAGCAGAGCTGCATGAAGTGATGCAGATGCAGGCGGATATGATGGAAAAAATGGGTGTACCCATTAACATCGGGGAAGGCCTGATGGCCAGTCGCATCGGTGAAGTAAGGCGAGGCCGGATGCCGCTCAATCATCAGCGGGCAGTGGATGCAGCCCGGCTGTTGGATATCCCCTTTATGTGCACCCACACTGTAGCCGACAATCTGGGCAGCCGTTATATCAATGACCGACTGGCGGAGGCGGAAATGGTTACGGTGGATGATATTATGGATCTGCTGCTGGAAATCCCGGAATACATTGAAGCGCGCCGGCTCAAAGCGGGACCGGTAATAATCTCTGGAAACGGTCGACGGCGGGCGGGAAAAATATTTGTAAAATTCTCTGGAGGCACAGCTACCTCGGAAAAAGCCTACGAGCAACTGGCTCGTGCGGGGGTGGGGACCATCATTGGCATGCATATGCCGGAGAAACACCGCGCCGCTGCCCGGGAAAATCATATCAATGTAATTATCGCCGGTCATATGGCCAGTGATTCCCTAGGCATGAACCTGCTCCTGGATGAAATCGAAAGCCAAGGCGTGGAGATTATTCCTTGTTCAGGTCTGATTCGGGTGAAACGTTTTATCCCGGCTTAAAGTTATATTATTAATTGATCGGGAGGTCATGTAAATCATATGGAATTGTTAGCCCCGGCAGGGAACTGGGAAGCTTTCCTGGCGGCCATCAAAAACGGCGCCGATGCGGTCTACCTGGGAGGAAAAAACTACAGCGCCCGCCAATCAGCCGAAAACTTTGATTTGGAGCAAATTGGCCGGGCCGTGGAGTATGCCCATTTGCGAAGCAGAAAAGTATACTTGACTGTCAATACTCTGATTGACAACCAGGAATTGCCGGCCGCCTTGGATTATCTATTTGAATTGCACCAGCGGCAAGTGGATGCCATTATTGTGCAGGATATTGGACTGGCGACAGCCTGCCGAAAAGTACTGCCGGAATTGCGGCTGCATGCCAGCACCCAGATGACCATACACAATGCCGAGGGAGTATCAATGCTTCATGACCTCGGATTTAAGCGCATCGTTTTAGCTCGCGAATTATCAGCCAGTGACATTAGGAGTATT